>JAJQHS010000025.1:699-58601 GCA_021199635.1 Bacillota bacterium | reverse complement strand
GGCTCTGGGCGTAGAGCGTCCGGAACCGGGCAGTTACCTCCCTGGGCATGGGGGTCAGCAGCCCCATCAGCCGGGTGTCGAACAGGTCCCGGGCGGTGACATTGTCCGCGCACAGCCCCTGCGCCACGGCGTAATCCAGCAGTCCCTTCAGAATTTCCTCCAGCGTCTCCGGCAGTGGCTCCGTGGAGGGGGAATAATCGTCGATTTTCAGCGCTTCCAGCAGACGGTTCACCAGCACGTAGCGGTCCTCCGGCTGGGCAAGGCCGGTGCGCATGGCATAGGCCACCAGCGCGTCGATCCAGGTTTCGATCTTCACGGCTGCACCTCCATCTGTACGCCGCCCCAGGGGCGGATGGACAGCACATGGCACGCGCCGCGCCCAAGAACGCTGTCGATCCCCGCCCGGAATCCTTCCAGCATATCCGCAGGCACAAATGCCTGCACGGTTCCGGCAAAGCCGCCGCCGTGGACCCGGAACGCACCCCGGCCGTCCAGAAGCTTCTGGCAAAGCGCCAGGGCGATGGCCATATCCTGGTGCTCCATGTAGCCAGCGGGGATCACATTCTGCAGGTACATCCAGGAGGATTCCCCGGACTGGCGCACCAGGCGGAGGAAGGCGTCAAAATCCCCATCCGTCAGCGCCTGTACCTGCTGCGCCACCCGGCGGTTATCCTGGTAGAAGTGGACCGCGCGCAGCACCGCTCGGTCGCCGCATTCCTGCCGCAGCGCCGGGATGGCGGCGTAAAACGTTTCCTCCGGCACCTGGCGTAGCACCTCCGCGCCGAAATGGGCGGCGACGGCCTTCATCTCCGCCGGGATGGCGGCATATTCCTCCGTCAGGTCCGCGTGGCTGGCCTTGGAGTCGATGATGCACAGGGCATAGCCGCAGGCGGAAAAATCGAAGGCGATGGGGGTGATCACCGGGTTCTGGACATCCGAAAAATCGATGGACACCAGATTCCCTACAGCGGAGGCCATCTGGTCCATCAGCCCGCAGGGCTTGCCGAAGTACACATTCTCAGCGTACTGGCCGATTTTCGCGATTTCCGGCGCGGGGAGCTTACCATCCAGGAAAAGGCAGTTGCAGATGGTGCCCATCAGCACCTCAAACGCGGCGGAGGAGCTCAGCCCGGACCCGGGCAGCACCGTGGAGGTCACATAGGCGTCAAAGCCCTGGACTGAGGCGCCCAGCTGGGCAAAGCGGGCGGCCACGCCCCGGACCAGCGCGGCGGTGGTATTCTGCTCCGACGGCTGGGGCTCCATGGCATCCAGGGAAACCGTGCAAAGGGGATAGCCCTGGGAAAGCACCCGGATGGCGCCGCCGCCGGTGACGCGGACGGCAGCCAGCGTATCCAGGTCCACCGCGCCGGCCAGGACCCGGCCGTGCTGGTGGTCCGTATGGTTGCCGCCGATCTCCGTCCGCCCGGGGGCGGAGAAATAGGCCTCCGGCTTGCCGCCGAACTGGGCGGCGAAGCCCGCGTCCAGCACCGCCCTGTCCGCAGGCTTGAGGATCAATTTCTGTGTAAGCATAGGAATTCCTCCTGGTTTTCCGTAAAATTCAATGGGTTTTGCCATATTCCGACAGCATTTTCAGCGCGGGCAGGGCGTTGCCGTCAAAGTCGAACAGCGCCTGATTCGCCCATTCGTTGCCGCCGGGGCCTCGTTCGTGTACATATTCCCAGCCGCCCTGCTTCGCCCAGCCGGACCCGGGTACGGGGAGCCAGGCTGCCTCCCACCAGAAGAAGCCCTTCCCCAGCCCGCCGGGGACGCGGCGGAGGATATCCAGCAGCGCCTCCAGGAAATCCGCCTGCCCCTGGGGTGTGGGGGGATAGGGCAGCTTCTCCACCAGCTCCGGGCGCATGGGCGCGCCCTTCCGGCGCTCCGGCGGCAGCTGCTCGTATGCGCCGTAGTCTGCCAGGGTGAAGCAGGTGCTGGTTTCCGCCAAGATCAGCGGCTTGCCATACCGCGCCGCCAGGTCCCGGAGGTTCTCCTCCAGCGCCGCCATGGTTCCGTGCCACAGCGGATAGTAGCTCAGCCCGATCACGTCGCATTCCCCGCCCCGGGCGAAGAAATGGTCGAACCAGTCCCGGTACAATCCGTTATTGCCCCCGTTGTCCAGGTGCACCATCACGGGGATCTCCGGGTCAAATTCCCGGACCGCCCGGACCCCGGCGCGGACGAAGCGCGCCACATTGTCATAGTCCGGCATCCTGCCGTAGGGCCAGAGCAGCCCGTTGGTCAGCTCGTTGCCCACCTGGACCATTTGAGGCACCACCCCCGCGGCGCGGCAGGCACACAGCACGTCCAGCGTGTAGCGGTACACCGCCTGCGCCAGCCCGTCTGCATCCAGACCCTGCCAAGCCTTGGGCACGGTCTGCTTGCCCGGGTCCGCCCAGAAATCGGAATAATGCAGGTCCAGCAGCCACACCATGCCCACATTTTTCGCCCGGCGGGCCAGACGCAGCACGGTGCTCAGGTCGCACACACCTGCGCCGTAGTCCGCCCCCTCCGGGGTGAAGGGATCGTTCCACAGCCGCAGCCGCAGGTAATTGCCCCCGTGGCGGCGGAGAATGTTCAGCGCGGAATCCGCCGCGCCGCCGTCGTAGAATTTCCCGCCGCAGCGCTCCACCTCCTCCAGCGTGGAGAGGTCAAAGCCGGTGATAAAGTCCATTTCCGTTGTCCTTTCCGGGGAAAATGCCCCAGGATCAGTCAAATTTCTCAAAATCCGCTTCCGTGAAGCGTTTGTTTATGAACCGGTAGCGGAAGCGCGCCATTTCGTTTTTGGCGATGACGTCCGCCTCCGAGCCGGTGTATTGGCAGCGGATGCAGTAGTATTCCTGCTTCTCGCTGTCGTAGAACATGTCGATGTCCAGATCCCGCATAAAGCAGGAGGGGCAGCGATAATTCAGTTTTCCCTTGCCAGCTTGAGCCATGTGGTAAACTCCTCCTTTTCCTTGAGCGTGCCGGTGTAACCCAGCGTAAACATGGGGCTGAAGGCATAGCCTTCCCGATAGTATCCGACCTTGTCCCGGCCCTGCGCCTCCAGGGTGACCCGGGTCTTGATGGGCGGGATCTTCGCCTCCACGCTGTCCGCTTGCGCCACCTGGCACTCCCGGCACTTGTAGGCGTAGGAAAGGGCGTGGTCGTCCCCGTCCCGGTTGGCGTAGAGCCGGACACAGGTCATATCCTCCGGGTACTCGTTGACGCCGTAGCAGGCCACCATATATTCATTGATGGTGATCTCGGCGCTGGGGTCGCTCATCTCTAGGACGTGCCGGTCAATGCGGATGTCGCTTTCGCCCTCGGGGAAGGTGATCACCGTCTGGAGCTTCACGGTCACGTCGCTGAATACGATCTCCACCGGGTCCAGCGTCAGCAGCCGTGCCTTCCTGCCGCCGGGCAGCGGCTCCTCGCTGAAATGGGCGTGGGTGCGGCACAGGCAGAGGTCCACCTCCTCGCCATTGTGGCAGATTTTGGCGGAGCGCACGGTGCCCTCCCCGGCGTAGTGGGTGAAATAGCCAGCCCGGTACTTCTCCTGGATCAGGAAGGGGTAGGCGCATTCCTGCACATGGGGCGTGCCGATGCCGATCTCCCATTCCAGCTTGGCGGCGTAGGGGCGCAGGTCCACAATGGCGCCGCCCTGGTCCATATTCACGCAGGCGCGCATATACGGGTCGCAGTACCAGAACAGCTGCTTGTTGGAGCCGTATACGATGTCCCGCCAAAGGGCGCACTCCGGCTCGGTGTAGTGCTTTTTCTGGCGGTAGTAGTCAGCAAACTCCGACATGGTCATGTCGATCAGCTTGCCCTCCTTCTTCAGCTGACCGTAGTAGGCGCAGCCATCCTCATAGCTGGCTTTCAGCAGCTCGTAGGGCGCCTCCCAGCGTCCCATTTTGTTCATCCAGCCCGGGCCGACGAACTGCATATTGTAGGAATAGCCGTTGTTGAACCTTTCCTGGTAGCGGTACTGGTCGATCAGATTATAGAGGTAGGGGTAGCTCTGCCCGCCGTAGTTGCCGCTCTCGTCGAACTGCCCGGGGGTATAGACCATGCCCCGCAGTACATTCTGGGGATGGGTGCCGAAATTGGAGCCGTTGCCGTCGTAGCACGCCAGCAGGTCCCGGCTCAGGTGGGGGATGGCCACGATGCCGGAATCCTCCGCCTCGTTGGCGGCGGGGGCATGGGTGTTGACCTTGGAGGGGATCCAGGGAGCCCAGGGGCCGCCGTCCATCAGGGTATACCAGGAGTTATTGCAGGTGTGGTAGGCCTTGGGGCCCTCCTCCCAGCAGGTAGCCACGGCGCACTTGACCATGGGGTACTTTTCCTTAATATAGTTGATCAGCGCGGCGTCCATATAATAGCTGCCGGTGGACTGGGGGTAGAATCCGAACCGCTCGTAGAACTTGCCGAAAACGTCGTCCACCACGGCTTTTTTCATGTCCATGTCGAACATCCAGATGCAGAAATCCTTGGTTTTGTACTTCTTCCGGAATTCCTCGCAGGGCAGACCCAGCAGCGTGGTGGCGATTTCGTCGCCGTAGACGGCGTGATCGTGCTTGGCCAGCGCCACTGCCTCGTCGTTAAACAGGCTGGCGTAGGTCATCTGAATGGTGGTTTTCAGGCCATTGCGGTGGGCAGCCTCCTGCTGAATTTTGAAGATATCCAGGCTTTCGGTCAGCAGCGCCTTGCGCCCCAGGTCCTCCGCCTGCCCGTGGCCGGTGACCTTCTCGGCGTACTCCGGAACCATTTCCGGCCGGTGAATGATATTGACGATAAACTCGCCCATTGGCAATCCATCCTTTCGCAATGATTTTCCAGGAAAATCATACCGCGAAATCTGAAAAAAGTCAACGGATTCCTGCCCTCCCGGCGCAGCTTTTCCGGCGCGGGCGGCGGGCAGCGGATAAAAAAGAAAAAACACGGCGATTTGCGAAAAATCACCGTGTTGTGTTCCCCAGCGGCGATTCCCACCAGGGCAGATTGCCGTCCACATGCATTTTTCCGGCAGGGCTGGGATTTTATGCCTCTTTCCCCAGGTAGGCCAGAATGTCGGAGGCGTTGGTATCGGGTTTGACCCTGGGCATGACGTTCTCAATGATCCCGTCCTCATTTATAAGGTAGGTGCTGCGTACCACGCCCATGCTCACTCTGCCACAGCTTTTCTTCTCCTGCCAGACACCGTAGGCTTCCAGCACCGCGTGGTCCGGATCGGAGAGCAGCACAAAGGGCAGCGCGTATTTCTGGGCAAATTTCAGATGAGAGGCAACGCTGTCCCTGCTGATGCCTATAACCGCCACATTCTCCTCAGTGAATGCCTGGTAACGCTGCGCGAAGGCGCAAGCCTGGCGGGTACAGCCGGGGGTGTTGTCCTTGGGGTAGAAGTACAGCACGACCCGCCTGCCCAGAAAATCAGACAGGCTGACAGGGCGGCCATGCATATCGTTCAAAGTAAAATCAGGGGCTTTTGCTCCAACTTCCAGCATTGTGATTCCTCCTTTATGTTTCCGTTTCACCGGGCCAATCTATGATCCCACCAAATTCTACAATATTGGTGTAGCCCATACCTGCCAGTTTCTTTGACGCCTGCTTGCTGCGGTTGCCGCTGCGGCAGTAGACCATGATCAGCTGATCCATGTTGGGCAGTTCGGGGATGGCCCCGGAGCCGATGGACTCATTTGCCACATGGATGGCGCCGGGAATGTGGCCCGCGGCGAATTCATCTGCCCGCCGGACGTCCAGGATGACATAGTCTTCCGCCTCGGTCATGAGCTTTATGGCATCGTCCATGCTGATTTGGCGGTAGCTGGGCCCTTCCGGAGCTGCTGCGCAGCCAGCCAGAAGGAGCAGCGACAGGACGATCGGTACATATTTCATAGGCTTCGCCTCCGTTTTTTTACTTAGTATACCACAAGGGAACAAAAGATCTGTGAGTTTGTCACAAACCCGGCGGTGAACCGCATCCGGCTACCCTTGGCGGAGGAAGGCGGAACTCCCGGTTTCCACTGGGACGGAGCGTGTGATTTTTGCCCGATTTACGAAAATCATGATGTAGTTACGAAAGTGATTTTGCAATCTGAAAGATTCGTGCTATAATAAGGATCTTAACCACATCCACACAGGAGGTGACAATATGGCAATTACGGAATGGGAAGTTGGCAGAGCCGCGGTCGGCCAAAAGGAAATTAAAATTGTACTTTGCGACGACGATCCCACTTTCCTGGAGGAACTCAGCACAGAGCTGACGCGAATTTTCGCGAAGCGCAATATTCGTGTAAAAATTGCAGCGTTTCATGGACCTGCGGGAATTTCGGAGGATGCACTCCGTACTTGCGATATGGCCTTTCTGGACATTGACTTTGAGAGCGATGACCGAAATGGCATTGACATTGCCCGCGAGCTGCGGGAGGTAAACAGCAGGAGCCTGCTTTTCTTCGTGACGAACTTTATTGATTACGCCCCGGCGGGGTTTGAAGTCCATGCATTCCGATATATCCTGAAGCAGGACCGGGATGAGGTCCTCGAGCGCTATATCCTGCAGGCTATGGAAACGCTTGCCGAGGGGCAGGAGCATCTCCGGCTGCGGGATGAAGACCGCATTGTGGATGTCCCGCTGAGCCAGATCGAATATCTGGAGGTCAAGGATCATTATGTGAGCGTTCACGCTGGGGCAAGCACCTATACTTTGAGCAGTTCACTTTCCAATCTGGAAAATGCACTGGAGCCCCACGGCTTTCTGCGCATCCATAAAAGCTACCTGGTCAACATGGCGCTGATTCGGAAATTCCGGAGCCGGGAGTGCCTGATGGTGAGCGGAACGGCCCTTGCTGTGGGGGAAAAGAGCTATCCCCAGCATAAGCAAAAATACCTGCGGTGGAAGGGATTAAAGTGATCGGAGACCTGCTTGCTTTTCTGTGGGCGGCCGCGGAAATATGCTTTGCCGCGCTGTTCCTATCGGCATTTCTGGAACCGAAGCATTCCAGAAGCGAAACAGCCTGGACGTTATTGGGCGCATGGCTGCTGGATGGCTTGTTTGGCTTATTGGATGTACAGGGGCTCCATGGCTACCTGATGTACCTGCTTATGACGGTATTTCTCCTCCTGGCCCTGTACGGTGAATACAGCGCCCGGGGCATATGTCTTCTGCTGTTTGCGCTATTGATCCCTGCCGCTACGGATGCGTTGGCAGCGTACTTTGCAGAAGAAATGCGGGGGTTGTCCTTTTATCTGGCCATGACAGGAAGCAAGGCGTTTGACATTCTCTTTGCGCTTGTGCTGCGGCGGTACAAGCGTACCGCCAAGCAAACAGAAGACCTGCCTGACAGCGAGTCACTTTTGCTGCAGCAGCACATGGAACTGCAGCGGGAAAGCATGCACGCTCTGGAGCAGAGCTACCGTTTGCAGCGCAAAAGCACCCACGAATTTGGGCACCACCTGCAGGTGCTCCGGGACCTGCTGGAGCAGGGAGAAACGGAAGCTGCCTGCAACTATTTGGCGCAGTTACGGCGCGACCGCACGATCCACGTGGTGAGTGTTCGCTCCAATCATCCGGTGGTGGATGTGATCCTGAACCAGAAGCACCAAAGCGCAAGGCAGAATGGGATCAAGATGCAGATCCAAGTCAATGACCTTTCCGCCAGCCAGACACCGTCCGATGCCCTCGCGGTTGTGCTGACCAATTTGCTGGATAACGCGATTGAAGCCTGCTGCCGGATCGACGGTTATCGGGAGATATTCTGCTCTGTTCTATACGACGAGGGTCTATATATTTCCATCCGCAACACATCCCTGCCGGTGTCCATTACCGACGGTAAAATCCCGACGTCGAAGCAAAATCCGCTCAGCCACGGCTACGGCCTATTAAGCGTAAGCTATATGCTGGATCAGCTGGGGGCAGAGTACACCTTCGGATATGAGGAAGGATGGTTCCACTTTACAGCAGAAATCGAATAAAATGGTCCCGCTGGGCAGCCAGGCTGCCCAGCGGTGATCTGCTTTTGGACGATCTGACCCAAGGGCACTGAAAATGACCGATTTACGAAGAAAGCGTTGTACTTACGGCCACACGGTAGATAATTGATTTTTTGCCTGCTATAATGGCGGAAACCAGCCACGAAGGGAGGCCACACCATGAAAACACAAAAACAGATATTCCGCCAGCCGACAAAATATTTCGCGGGGATCCTTTTAATTGCAATGGCTGTAGCAATCCTAATCACCTGCGTTGAGCAGTACAGCGCATCCGTTCTCACCCGGGCGGGGCTGGAGAACCAGTACAATACCATCGCGTTGACGACAGAGCAATTCCAGGGGGACTATGTAGCGCTTCCAACGGAGTATGTGAATTGGATCGAGCAAACCGCGTCAGAGCATCCGGAGCTGGTCGAGTGCATATCGGATACGGGATTGCTCTCGGCCTATATTCCGGAGATGAAAGTAGACAATTACACTCAGCATTATTTGCTCGCAGGGAATTCCGTCAACCTCCTCGGCGTCCCGTACAATTGTGCGGCGCTGATCATTACGATGGACGAGGTCGGTACGGACATTTCAGAGCAGACCATGCTGGTAACCTGTGCCGACGGCAGCGTTGCTTCCCACATCAGGGCCGTCACCATCGAATGCAAGGGTACGGTGGAGAAGATCATCGCCTTGGAGGAGGGGTACCGCTCCCCGGTCGGCTATTCCATTGACCTGACCATAACTGCCCAGGACACAGAGGCGCTGGATGCACTGGACCTCATCCCCGGTGAAGCTTATTTAGTTTTCGGCATGGATTATGCTGACCATGATTGGGAGCTGCGCCGGGCTGTGTCCGTAGATGAAGCAAATTTCCAGAATCCCTTTGATATTTCCCGGGTTTATGAAACCCATCCTCTCGGAGAAGAATTTGAGATCAATGGCAGGCCGGGCAATCAGTATACCTTCTATTACTACGAAAATACCACGGCTGCCGGGAAAAGCTATGTTGCTTTCGCGGATTATCTGCTCTCCTATGCCCGCAGCTGCAGCTTGACGGTGTGCGATTACGCGTCGCTGCCGGATGAGGCCTTTTTAATGGACGAAAACAACAATTTTCTTGGGTTTGAAGTGTACATGGACCAGCGGATTTTGCGGGAAGATGAAAATTCAGACGGCTTTTTGCAGGTAGGAACGACCCTTGTGGATGCCGCCACGTACATGGAAATGTACTCTGTCCCAACAATTGCAAGACTTTCGGAAAGCGCGGACGAGCTGCTGCAAACCGACCTCTGGAAGAAGGCCTTAGAATCGTGCGAGATCAACAACCACACGTTTCCTGTCCTAGCTGTGGAGAAGCTAGGCTACCAGGCGGATTTTGCCCGGCAGCAGGCAAGGATCGTCAGCGGGCGGGATTTCACCCAGACGGAATTAGAAAATGGCGAAAAGGTGTGCATCCTGTCGGAAACACTGGCGGCTGCAAACGGTCTCAGCGTTGGCGACACTATTTCCCTGCAAGCCTTTTCCTATGACCCAAATGTAAATGAAACCATTGCAACCTACCCGCAAACGACTTATCCCCACGCGTCCTATTACTCGTCCGCAAGAGGCTTCAGCAATGAGGCGGAGCAATATACCATCGTTGGGTTGTACCGCAAGGGGAACTCGGATGACAGCACCAACAGCTACGGCTTCAGTTCCAACACGGTGTTCATTCCAAAAACTGCCGCCTCCGCCAAAATGGCCTATGGCACCCAAGGCGTGTTCCGCACGATCGTGCTGCATAACGGACAGCAGGAAGCATTTGAGGCGTTGGTTGAGGAAATGGGGTATGCTGGGCTGTTCGTCTACTACGACCAGGGCTATGCCCATGTCGTGGACGGATTGACGGAATTTGAAAAGGTCACGGGAAAACTCATCCTGGCCGGCCTGGCGGCCTATGCTGCCATCATGCTGCTGTATGTTCTGCTTTTCCCGGTAGGACAAAAAAGGGAGCTTGCCATCATGGAGGGACTTGGCGCGCGCACCTGTCAAAAGGTATCGCATATCATGATGTCCGGCATTTTTATCCTATTCCCCGGAACTTTGTTCGGCGCACTGGGCAGCGTAGCTTTGCAGAATACGGTTACCGCGGGACTGATAAGCACCATAGGCATAGAGCTACCGCTGGTGTTCCATACTGCTGCGATAACCGTGATCACCGCCGCAGCGCAGCTTGGCGTAATGCTGCTTGTTTTGCTTGCAGCCGGATTGTTTCTTTCCCTGGATAAAGCATATGATCGCGGAAGAAGGGGGCGGCCATGATCAAGACGGTATATCGGCGCGTTGTGAGGAGCCCCGTTCCGGCTGTGGGCGTTGTACTGTTTGCAATGATCATGTCCGTGGTCTTACAGGGCCTTTATAACAGCAAATTACAAGCCCAGGAGCATTACGAGAAAATTTGCAGCGAAATTGAAGTGGTTTGCACCGTCACCAATTTAACCGGAACAAGCGCGGATCATCTGAACCTGGACAGCTACCAGATTTTCTCGTTTACCGGCGAGATGGAAGGCCTGGAAACCGAAATCGCGCCGCTGGTAACGGATGTGCAGATCAAGGGCGAGCATCGGCTCATGGGAGCGCTTTCGGAGCATTCCCTTGTGGGGATCACATCCCTTGAAATCGAGCAGGCATTATGGCCGGAAAATGGCTGCACAATCTTCTGGAACGACGGCTTCGACGCCTCCCTTTTTTGCGGGGACCAGGCGGCATGCTTGATCCCCGAGGCGCTGGCGGAGGAATGGCAGGGAGATGCGCTGCGCGTATCGCTGCCGCTGGAGGACGCCTATGCCGGCTTATCCTTTGCCCCCAAGGACTACACCGGGGAACTGAAGATCGCGGGGATTTACCGTGGCGGCGATGAAAAGTCGATCTATTGCCCCTGGGCCTTGCTCATGGAGATATGGGGCGAAATGGGGCAGCGAGAAAAGGCGTCTGCGCTGCATGCCACCCTGCGAAACAACAGCGATATTTCCGCGCTGCGGCAAGCCGCTGCGGACCTGTTTTCTGTTCCGGACCCCAATGCAAATCCGAATGACTGGGGCTATGCGCTGGACATTGACGATTCGCAGCTTGCGCAAGCGGACCTGACCCTGCGCAACAGCCTGCGGGTCCACACGTTTTCCGTATTGCTGGTATTCTCCCTGTCGATCGGCGCGGGATTTCTGATCGGCTTTTTGCTGGTTCGTTCCCGCAGGCGGGAAATTGCTCTTATGCGTACCATGGGTACGCCTGATCAGAGCATATACCTGGGATTGGTACTGGAGCAAATGCTGTGCGTCGTGTTCGGGACAGCCATTGGCGGCGCGACCTATTTATGGCAGCCGCCGCTCCAACTGGCCATGTTCGCGACGGCTTATTTCGTAGGACTGACGGCTGCACTGCTGGTTTTCCTGCGCAAAAATTTGATGACAACCATAAAGGAGGATGACGGATAATGGGGATCTCTCTCAAAAATGTATCGTATAGCTACCAAGGAAAATTCCAGACCGTCAAGGCGGTGGATGGGGTTTCCTATGATTTCGAGCCGGGCAAGTGCTACGCTATCATCGGCAAATCCGGCTCCGGCAAGACCACCCTGCTGTCCCTGATGGCGGGGCTGGACCTGCCCACGGAGGGCGAAATCCTGGTGGATGGGAAATCCACGAAGGATTGGGACCGGCGCCGGATGCGGCGGGACGCGGTGTCGGTGATCTATCAGAACTACAACCTGTTTCCACTGCTGACCGTGCAGGAAAATATCCAGTATCCCCTGGATCTGAAAAAAGTCCCCCGCAAGGAATCCATTGCACTGGCACGGGAAGTTCGCCAGCGGGTGGGATTGCCCGCCAGCTATGACAAGCGTCTGCCGGGGCAGCTCTCCGGCGGCGAGCAGCAGCGAGTGGCCATTGCCCGGGCCCTGGCCCAGGGCTGCAAAATCATCTTAGCCGACGAACCGACGGGGAACCTGGATACTACCAATACCCACAACATTGTGAGCATTCTGCACAGCCTTGCCTATGACGATGGCTGCACAGTCATCCTTGTCACCCATGACCACGGCGTTGCGGAACAGGCGGACGCCGTGCTGCAAATGAAGGACGGCGCCTGGATTTAAGCGGGACGATTTGCCCAAAGCCCGCAAGCCGGGGGAGGGCGCCGGACTATGCAGCCGTGGGATCGGACTACAATTTCACCAAATGACAAAAACGGGGCTGTAAGGGAAATACCCCATGCGCAGCATAGCTACGCTTAGAATTGTGTTCGAATCGACAATTGCATTTTATTCTAAAGATGCAATCATCAAAATGGAGGATTCGCATATGAAAACCATCCGCCAGATAATAAGGCAGCCACTTAAGTTGATTTCCGGTATACTTGTTGTATCGCTGGCAGTTTCCGTTTTGTGCGTGTGCCTGGGGCAGTCCATTGCTGCCGAAAGAACGCAGGCGGCAATGGCGTACAGCTTTACCACAATCGCACTGCCCACAACGAAGTACAATTACTCGGATAGCTTTTTTACAGACCTTGAGGGAAACCAAATCCCCTATGTCAAATGGAGCGAAACTCTGCCCGAGGAAATTACGGAATGGATCGACGATCTTGTTCAGACAAGGGGCGATCTGGTAGAAACGCTCGCCAACCCCGGTCTGGCGTCCGCATATCTGCCGGAGCTTACTCCCGATCATTTGACGCAGCATAATTACTACTATCCGCTTAGAGGCACCGAGGAAGCCTGGGCTCCCCACAGAATGGAAACAACGGCCACTTATGCCTGCGCCATGCTGGAAATCGAGCTGACAGAGATCGGAGCGCCGGAGGAACTACTCATCACTGGCACACTGGAGGACGGAACAGAGGCCGACATGGTTATCCGCATTTCTGTGGAATTGACGGGCGTTATTAAAAGCGTGGTATCCCTGGAGGAAGGATATGACGACCCCACGGGACGCACCATTTATCTGACCTTTGAATTGCAGAGCAGGGAAGATCTTGATGCCATGGAGCTGGAAGAAGGGCAGCGTTACCTTGTCTATGGCGCCGATTATTTGGATGGTGAGTGGGCGCTGCGAGGGATGATCGCCGAGAGCCTCAGCGAAAATCTTGGCTACACTTTGGACTATCGGGAAATTGATATCGATCGTGCCGTCTATCTTACAGAGCAGGAGAAACAAGCCTTTTTGCAGGTCAATACCCAAGCCTCCATAGCGCCCGAAGCGACCTACTCCTATGGCGGAGTATGGACCTATGTCGCAAAAACGGAGATGGATCTGAAGAACGCAGCCACGCTCACCATTGAGGATGCATCCGCCTTTGGAAACTATGTGTATATCTGGCATGAAAGCGGCGGCTATCCTACCATTAATTTCAACCGCTATCTCACCGATGAAAATGGAAATAAAGTGGAAATCACCGAGGAGGAATGGCAGGAGCGCTACCAGGTCCCCACCATAGCCCCGCTGGATGGCACTGTGGAGGAATTTCTGGCTTCTGACGAGGGAGCGCTGTGGCGGCAGCAGCTGGAATACATGGCGGTTAATTACCATGCGTTTCCTGTGATTGGCGTGGAAAAACTGGGCTATATTGCCGATTTTGCCCGGGAAACTGCCCGCATTGTGGAGGGCAGGGATTTTACGGCAGAAGAATTGGAAAGCGGCGCAAAGGTGTGTATTCTATCTGAAAGCCTTGCCGCCGCCAACGGCTTAACAGTGGGCGATACGATCCGCCCACAGTTTTACAATTACGATTATGACAGTCCGAACCAAAGCTTTATTTCGGATGGCGTGGGGGTCGTCAATCCCTGGGCCTATTCCTACGCAGCAACAACGCAATGGGCTGCTGCCGAGGAATACACCATCATTGGCCTCTACCGGCAGGATCATGCGTGGTGTGACGTGTCGGAGAACTTGTACTCCTTTACACCCAATACGATCTTTGTACCCCACAGCGCTGTAACTTCCGATATGGACTATGGGAATCAAGCCTTTTTCCAGACCCTGGTTTTGCGCAATGGCGCAGTCGAACCATTCCAAACCCTTGTGGATGAGGCTGGCTACGAGGGCCTGTTTGTTTACTACGATCAGGAATACACCACCATTATGGATACCCTTATGAATTATCTGGAAATAGCGGAAAAGGCAATGCTCATCGGCATCGTTGTGTATGCGGTGATTTTGCTGCTGTTCCTGCTTTTGTTCCCCGGCAGCCAGGGCAGGGTACTGAACACCATGAATGCTCTTGGAGCAGAACGCAGTCAGCAGATCGCGCAGGTATTTCTAAGTGGTGCGGGGATATTGCTGCCCGGTACGATTTTGGGTACACTTTTAGGGGCGTCGCTGTGGAGCCGTGTAGTGCGTGGACTTGCCGAAGGAGCAGGAGTAGCGATGACGCTGAAAATGGAGCCGATGGTGCTTATCGGCATCGCTTTGGTGCAGCTAATTTTGGCGCTGCTGCTGAATGCGCTGCTATCTCTGCCTATGACCAGAAGCAAAGACATCCTGCAAAGGAGGTGATTACTGCGATGAGGCATACAATTAGACGATTTCAGCGAAGGCCTGTCCCGGCAATCGGTGTAATGCTGTTTGCGGCGGTTCTTGCCGTTGTCCTGTGCGGCCTGCAAAAATCGAACGAAGCGGAGCTGGAAAAATACAACGGCACCTATCATACAATCCCGGTGCAATTTTCCGTTACCAATCTTTCTGCCACGAAAGCCACGGATTTGAATATTCCAAATTTCTTTGCCGATGTCTTTATACAGGAGGACGGTCTTGGAAGGTTCGTTTCTGACTTACAGAGGGTATGCACACATAGTATCACAGGCCAAAACAGCAGGTATATGCTGGTTGGGATCACCTCAACAGCCCTGTCTATTGAGCTTTGGGCGGAAAACGGAACATACATCCATTGGGATGAAGGCTACGGCGAAGGTACATTCGCTGGCAATGAACCCGTCTGCTTGGTGCCAGATACTATGATAGTTTCCAACGAAGAAGAAACAGGAACATCTTATGTAGAACTGGATTTTGCATTTTGGGGAATTGACCCCACAACGGAATATTCGTGCAAGCTGCGGGTAATTGGCACCTACAAGGGCGGGGACGGGAACGCGATCTATTGCCCGTTCGCAATTTGTGAAAAGGTTTATACGGAACTCAAAGAGCCACTGTCCATACAGGCGATCCGTGCAACGCTGCGAAGCAATGATGATTTAGGGGAATTGAGAGACGTATCAAAGCAGTGGTTTGCCGAGCCGAATCCTCTGGGGGAGCAGACCCCGTGGGGGGACTATGGCTATACCTATTATCCCTATGCCCTGGACATTGACGACGAGCTGCTCCAGCAGGCGGTGGCTACCTTGCAGACCCGCATTGCCATCAACCGCATCTGCACCGTGCTGGTGCTGTGCCTTTCCGCCGTGGCGGGGCTGCTGATTGGCTTCCTCATGGTACGAAGCCGCAGGCGGGAAATTGCCCTGATGCGCACCATGGGTACGCCGACCCCCGCCATATTTGCCGGCTTCTTAATAGAGCAAATGCTGTGCTTCGGACTGGGTACTGCCCTGGGCGGCGCTTACAATCGGTGGGATTCGGCGGATTCCCTTGGCATTTTGGCTGCGGCCTTTCTCGCTGGGCTGGTGGCGGCGCTGTTCCTATTCCTGCGCAAAAATCTTCTTGTAACCCTAAAGGAGGATGAATAAAATGGGCATTCCTTTGCACCATGTATCCTACAGCTACCAAGGAAGATTCCGGACCGTCAAGACGGTGGATGGCGCCTGGATTTAAGCGGGACGATTTGCCCAAAGCCCGCAAGCGGGGGGAGGGCGCCGGACTATGCAGCCGTGGGATCGGACTACAATTTCACCAAATAAAAAAACGGTCTGAAATCATCGGTTTCAGACCGTTTTGGTGGAGATAAGCGGGATCGAACCGCTGACCTCTTGAATGCCATTCAAGCGCTCTCCCAGCTGAGCTATACCCCCATAAAGGATGCAATTTTCAATTGCGTGCTGTCAGACAGCTTGTGTATTATAGCAACTGCGGGGGGATTTGTCAAGCGGAAAATGCGGATTTTTGAAAAAATCCTTCGCCAAAGGGGAGGGTACGCCTGGGGAGGATGTTTACAAAGGCAATGTTTTTCAGGGAAAAACACCGTGCAATGTGCCCAAAAATGGGCATTTCCGGCAATTTCCGTCTTAATGACCAAAAAAACCAAATTAGAAATATGGATTTTAGACAATTCCATGAAATTGTAAAAAACATTTGACATCCTGCGAAAGACACGGTATAATGTAAACAAATTTATTCGTGAGGCCGGGGGAAACCGGGGTTCATGGGTAAATCAAAATAAAAGGAGGAAAAGAAAATGAAGAAGTTTCTTGCATTGCTGCTGGCTCTGACGATGGTTCTGTCCCTGTGTGCCTGCACCACTACCGGCGGCGACGAGACTGACGGTTCTACCAGCGGCACTGAAAGCACTGAGTCCACCGGCGGAACCGACACGAGTGTCAGCTATACCTACACTGATTCCGTGTCCACCCTGGCGTCCAACTGGAATATACACACCTACCAGACTTCTGACGATGCTTACCCCATCGACACTGCTGGCATAGTTATGGGTCTGTATACTTTCGTGTTCAACGATGAGCTGCACCCGGTAGACGGCCTGGAGCCGTACGAAGGCTATGCGATCATCCCCGAGATGGCTGCGGAGATGCCTGTGGACATCACCGAGCAGGTCAAGGAGGAGCATCCTGAGTATGGCATTCCTGAGTCCGCCACTGAGGGCTATGCTTACTCCATCGCCCTGAACCCCAACGCTACCTGGGACGACGGCACGCCCATCAACGCGGACACCTATGTGGAGTCCATGGAGCGCCTGCTGCGGGCTGAGCTGCTGAACTACCGCGCGACTGACTACTACTCCGGCTCCCTGAGCATCGCCGGTGCGGAAGAGTACGCCAACAGCGGCCTGTCCACCTACAAGGACAACGACGATGCAGACGCGAACCCCACCTACACCCTGGAAGACCTGGTCCTGGGCGCTGACGGCCAGTACACTGACCCGGATGGCAACCTGGCTTACCTGGCGGTTAATTACGCTGTGAACTGGCTGGGCGGCTACTCCATCACTGATTATGTCGATGCCTATGGCGACGCTTACTTCGACACCACCAACTGGGAAGCCCTGACTGCCCTGGTGGATGATGACGGCGTGGTTCCCCTGACCGATGATAACCTGGCTCTGTTCTCCTCCGTGGTCGCCACTGAGGCCTGGGCCGAGACTGCGGACACCATGTACAACTACGTGGTCTATGCTGTCAGCTATGCCGAGGTTTCCTTCGACACCGTTGGCATTTACAAGACCGACGAGTATGAGATCGTCCTGGTCCTGGATAAGGCGCTGACCGGCTTCAACCTGTATTACGCGCTGACCGGCAACTGGATCGTTAAGATCGACCTGTACGACGAGTGCCTGTCCGAAACTGACGGCGTGTGGACCTCCACCTACTGCACCAGCGTGGAAACCACCCCCTCCTGCGGACCCTACGTCATGACCTCCTACCAGGCGGATAAGGCGATGCACTTTGCGAAGAACGAGAATTGGTACGGCTACACCGACGGCCTGCATGTCTATGTTGACCCCGTGGATGGCCAGACCTATGACATGTACATGACCACCGAGATCGACTGCCAGGTGGTTTCGGAAGCCGCTACCCGGAAGATGATGTTCCTCAGCGGCGAGCTGATGACTTATGGTCTGCAGTCTGACGACTTCGACGAGTACCGGAATTCCGAATACTGCTATGCGTCCCCCGCTGACACCATCTTCTTCCTGATCGTCAATGGCGACCTGGATATGCTGCAGGCGCGTGAGGCGGCCGCTGACTTCGACCAGACCACCAGCGACCTGGAGACGATCACCCTTCTGAACTTCCGTAAGGCTCTGGCCCTGTTCATTGACAAGGATAACCTGGCGTCTACCGTTTCCCCCGCCCGTTCCGCTGCTTACGGCATCGTGGGCAACACCTACATCTGCGACCCGGATACCGGCCTGACCTATCGTGAGACCGACCAGGCAAAGCAGGTTCTGTGCGACTTCTACTCTGTGGATGTTTCCGAGTACGCTTCTCTGGACGACGCTGTGAACTCCATCACCGGCTACGATCTTGAGAAGGCCAAGGAGTATTTCGCCCTGGCGTTCCAGGATGCTCTGGATGCCGGCTACATCACCGATACGGACGGCGACGGCATCTGCGATCAGTCCATCACCTTGGAGTACTCCATGTCCTCCGATAGTGACTTCATGACCCAGACCATTGATTACCTCAATGAGAAGCTGGCTGAGGCCACCTCCGGCACTCCCTTCGAGGGGAAGGTCAGCATCACCAAGTCCGCACCTTATGGCAACGACTGGTCCACCAAGATCAAGAACGGCGAGTCCGACTGCGTGCTGGCTGGCTGGACCGGCTCCCGGATGAATCCCTACGGCCTGACTGACCTGTACGTCAATCCTTCCTACGCCTATGACGGCGGCTGGTTCGACGCTACCACTGTTACCCTGACTCTGACTGTGCCGGTTGACGGCGTGGACACCACCCTGACCATGACCATGTGGGAGTGGTCCGATGCCCTGAACGGCACCACCGTCACTGTGGATGGCGTTGAGTACAACTTCGGCTCCGGTATCGCTGACATGGACACTCGTCTGACCATCCTGGCGGCGATCGAAGGCGCTGTGCTGCAGACCTACGACTACCTGCCCATGATGCAGGACAGCTCCCGCTTCCTGCTGAGTCAGAAGGCCTTCTACGTGGTCGAGGAGTACAACGGCGTTATGGGCCGTGGTGGCATCCAGTACATGCGCTACAACTACAACGACACTGAGTGGACCGAGTACGTTGCGAGCCAGGGTGGCACCCTGCAGTACTAATTCCGTCTTCCTCTGGGAAATGCGGAGAAATCTCTGCAAAATTTAGATGATCCAATGCGCGCTGTTGCAGGGGCGTAAAGCCCCTGCAACAGTCAGTTCTAACCCGTTTCACCCGTGTTAGCCAGTCTTATGAATGGGGGACGGTCTTGACCGTTCCGATTTGCCGGGACGACCAAGACCATTCCCCATCCTTTCGGTTCCGGGGTTCCCCGGATGCGCCGGATAACGGAGTGGGGCTGCTCTATATTAGGAGGAAATTTTATGCTCAAGTATACGCTACAAAGAATATTGTACATGCTGCTGGTGCTGTTTATCATCACCCTCATGTGCTTTGTTCTGATCCGGATGCTTCCGCAGACGGTTCTGCCCGCCGGAGATCCCCACACCGCCATTGTGGAGGCGCGGCGTGAGGCATTGGGATATAATAAACCATATTTGGTACAGTTCGGCATTTTTATGAAAAATGTCCTCACGAAGTTTGACTGGGGCGTCAGCGAGGTGCTGTATTTCGGCCAGGATGTGCTTACCGTTTTCCTGGATAAGCTGCCCGCGACCGTCATCGTGAACCTGTATTCCATCATTTTCACCATTCCCATCGGCATCGGCCTGGGCGTTTTTGCCGCCCTGAAGAAGAACACCTGGATCGACTATCTGATTTCCACGTTGACCATGGTGGTTATCTCTGTGCCCAGCTTCGTTTACGCCTTTGTCATCCAGTATGTTTTCTGCTATAAGCTCCAGTGGTTCCCGTTCCTTATGAAGTCGGGCACCGACTGGTTCAGCCCTTCCATGATCTGGAGCATGATCCCCGCGGTGATGAGCCTGGGCTTCGGCGTGATCGCCGGATTTACCCGGACCACCCGTGCGGAGCTGACTGAGGTGCTGACCAGCGAGTTTATGCTCCTGGCGCGCACCAAGGGCCTGACCAAGGCACAGGCCACGATCCGCCATGCGTTGCGGAACTGCTTCGTGGTTATCGTTCCCTCCATTTTTGGCGAATTTGTGGGTATTCTGGGCGGCAGCCTGATTATCGAGCGCATTTTCTCCATCCCTGGCGTGGGAAGCCTGACCATCAACGCCATCAACGGTCAGGATTACCCCATGTTTATGCTTACAACCGTGTTCTACACCGCTGTCGGACTGGCTGCCGGACTTGTGGTCGATATCAGCTACGGCTTTATTGATCCGCGTATCAGAATGGGGTCGAAAAAATGAGTAACAACACGAATTTTGAACATATCGCACCTGAAAAGTTTGCGTTTGTGCAGATGGATTCCCGCCTGCACGACCAGAAGCTGGAAACCAAATCCCGCAGCTTCTTTGCGGACGCAATGCTCCGCTTCCGGAAGAATAAGTCCTCCGTGATCGCGGCGTGGATCCTGCTGTTCCTGATCCTCTTCTCCCTGCTTTCTCCTGTGCTTTCGCCGTACAGCGTGAACGACAAGGATAAGATGTATGTGAACTATCCGGCCTATATCCCCTCCATCGCAGAGAAGGGCTGGGGGATCCTGGACGGCGCCCGCACCTACACCAGCCAGAATGACAATTCTCTGCTGTATTGGCGCGGCATCGCGGAGGAAACCGGCATGGAGCCCGTGCTGGGTGTGGTCAACACCTATGTGACGACTGTTCTGCAGCGCGGCCAGGAGGTGGAGCGCTACACCTATGACCTGAGTATCAACCGGTATTTTGCCCAGGGAATTATGTACTGGGTGTTCACCTACGATGAGTTCGCCAAAATTCAGGAGTGGCAGAATGAAACCGGCATCCAGGTGATTTATCCCTACGTCGAGTCCAGCGACATCCAGGGCATCACCGATAACCCCAACCTGTGGTACGAGGTGGACTCCAATGGCACTGCCGTTCTGGATAGTGACGGCAATTTCATCCCGGTGTACTCCACCAATAAATCCCTCGAGGGCGCGGAGTATAATTCCATCCGCATCGAAGGGGACGACGGCAGCTATATCTACTCCGCTGCCAAGTCTGGCGCGGTGCAGTGCCGTATCTGCTACTATAATTACTATCAGTACCTGAACGGCATGGAGCCTACCTACCTGTTTGGCACCACGAACCTGGGGCAGGACCTGTTCTGCGCCGTGGGCGCAGGCGCCCGGTTCTCTCTGATTTTTGCTGTGGCCGTTTCCGTTATCAACCTGTTCATCGGTGCGGTTTACGGCGCAATTCAGGGCTACTACGGCGGCTATGTGGATATGTTTATGGATCGAATCGTGGATATTCTGTCCGGCGTTCCGTTCATTGTGGTCACGACGTTGTTCCAGCTGCATTTGGCGCAGAAGGTGGGCGTGCTAGGGTCGTTCCTGTTCGCCTTTGTGCTGACAGGGTGGATCAGTATGGCTTCGCTGACACGAAAGCAGTTCTACCGATTCAAGGGCCAGGAGTTCGTCATGGCCGCGCGCACCCTGGGCGCATCTGACAGTCGGCTGATGTTTAAGCACATTTTCCCCAACGCCATCGGCACGATCATCACAAGCTGCGCGCTGGTCGTCCCCAACGTGATCCGCAGCGAAACCACGATCACCTACCTGGGCATTGTGGACCTTTCCAGCTATGTGGGCACCACCATTGGCACCCTGCTCAGCCAGGGCAATGCGGCTGTCACCACTGCGCCCCACACGCTGCTGTGGCCGAGCCTGTTCCTTGGCCTGTTGATGATTTCCTTCAACCTGTTTGGCAACGGCCTGCGGGATGCCTTTAACCCGTCTACGAGAGGAGTGGAAGACTGATGGATACCAAACTGCAAGTTCGCAACCTCCGCATCTCCTTTCGCACCAGCAACGGCAAGGTGCAGGCGGTTCGCGGCATTGATTTTGACCTGAACACCGGCGAAACACTGGCGATCGTGGGCGAGTCCGGCTCCGGCAAGTCCGTGACATCCAAGGCCATCCTAGGCATCCAGGCAGGCAACGCCATCACAGAATCTGGGGAAATCATCTACGACGGCAAGGACCTCCTGAAAATTTCCGAGGAGGATTTCCACAAAATTCGCGGCGACAAGATCGCCATGATTTTCCAGGACCCTATGTCCAGCCTGAACCCCATCGTGAAAATCGGCCGCCAGCTGACAGAAGCAATGCTGCTCAAGGGCAAAGCGCGGCAGCGGGAGAGCCGGAAAAACTTCAACACCTACTTGAAGCACCTGAGCAACGCCATGGTAACGTCCGTGGCGCAGGGAGATCAGGAGAAGGCTGCGTACCTGAAAGATATGTGCAAACGCTTCAATAAGTTTGAGTTTGCGCATATCGACCTGGAATCCAAGTATAACACCGCCCATGAGGCCGCCCTGGAAGTGATCGACCTGATCGATATCCTGGCCTTTGAGCTGGAGAAGAATGCATCCAAGGACGCCACAGACCGTATCAACGATATTTCTGTACAGGCCAAGGCCGCTGTGAACCCATACGTGGTCAGCGACAAGGCCGACCGCATCCAGACGCTTGCCCGGCAGATCAAGGGGCAGTGGAAGCGGGCGAAGAAATCCGGGAAAAATCAGGAACTGCTGCAGTCCCTGTATGAGATCCGCGACATTCTGAAGGCCGCTGTGAATCAGCCCGTACCCAATTTCTTCCGGATGGGCTACTATGTCACCTTCTCTGGGAAACCCCTGCCGGATATGCCAGTGGAAGAGCTGAATGAGTACCTGCGGGAATACCTGGACAAGGAGTTCATGCTGGAATTCATCGAAAATGCGGAGAAGGCGCTAGAGCATTCGGCGGACTGCTCCTACAAGAAGATGCAGGAGGCAATCGCTGCGCTGCAGTCCGGGCTGGAGGTCTTTGCTGTTGACAAGCTCCAGAAGAAGCCCTGCCATCAGGCAATGCGCACGCTGTCCGCTGCTGTGAAGGCGACCATTGACCCGCTGAGCATTGAGAAGGACAGCCTGACCTTTACTTTCCCCTATAGCCTCCAGAGCGAGATCGACACCTATTTCTCCGCCATCGGAAAGAATGCCAAGGCGCAGAAGGTGTATAACAAGAATAAGCGTAAATATGATAAGATCGTTGCCAAGGGCAAGACGCCGGATTGGGAGGTAGCCGCCGCTGCCGTTACGGATCTGGAAATGGTGAAGGATAATATTGCCCGACTTCTGAACCGTCAGATCGACCACTATGAGTCCCTGCTGGCCGAGAAGGAGAAGCGGGATTACCAGCAGCAGACCGTGGATGTGATCGACTACCTGAAGACCAATGCCTCCGGCGTGGTGGCGAAGGTCACGCGGAATATCGCCAAGCGCCGCGCCATCAAGCTGATGGACGAGGTGGGCATCGCGGAGCCACATAAGCGCTACAACCAATATCCGTTTGAGTTCTCCGGCGGTATGCGCCAGAGGATCGTGATCGCCATTGCGCTGGCAGCTGACCCGGATATCCTGATTTGTGACGAGCCTACCACTGCTCTGGACGTGACGATCCAGTCCCAAATTTTGGAACTGATCAACAAGCTGAAAAAGGAACGCCAGCTCTCGGTTATCTTCATCACCCACGACCTGGGCGTCGTGGCCAATATGGCGGATCGGGTCGCGGTTATGTATGCCGGTAAGATTGTGGAGTACGGCACTGCCGAGGATGTTTTCTATCACGCAGCACATCCTTACACTTGGGCGCTGCTGTCGTCCATGCCGGACCTGGACACGAACGAGAAGCTGGAGGCCATCCCTGGGACGCCGCCTAACATGATTTATCCGCCTGTGGGCGATGCCTTTGCTCCGCGGAATAAATATGCTATGCAGATTGACTTCGAGAAGCAGCCGCCAATGTTCCAGATCAGCGAAACCCATTTTGCCGCTACCTGGCTGCTGCATCCCGATGCGCCCAAGGTGGATCCGCCGAAGATTATCCTGGATCGGATCGCCAGAATGAAGAATAAGGGAGGGGACGAGAATGCCGAATAATGACGAAGTCCTGCTTCACGTTGAAAATCTGTGCCAATACTTTAAAATGAGCGGCGGGGAACTGAAAGCTGTTGACAATGTAAGTTTCGACATCAAAAAGGGCGAGGTTTTTGGCCTGGTCGGCGAGTCCGGCTGCGGAAAAACCACGACCGGCCGTTCCATTATTAAGCTCTACAATATCACCTCCGGAAGTATCTACTTCAAGGGCATCCGAATTGCCGCCGGCAAGCGTTCGTACCAGAACGCCATCAAGAAGGCCCGGGAGGACTACAAGAAGGCATCTGCCGGCGCCAGCCCGGAGGAAGCTGCCCAGCTGAAAGCACAGATGGAGCAGACCGTTGCCGAGCAGAAGAAGCTGATGCAGGATGCGGTCAATGACCAGCGCAACTGTGATAAGGAGTACTCCCGCAAGCTCCAGCAGGAGGTGAAGGATAAGTATGAGCCGCTGCTGGAGAAGGCGACCGGCGAGGAGAAGGATAAGCTGAACAAAGAATATCGCAATGCGATGTACAAGGCGAAGAAGACCAAACTGGTTACCCAGATCCAGATGATCTTCCAGGACCCGATCGCTTCGCTGGACCCCCGTATGACGGTCCGCGAGATCATTGCCGAGGGCTTGGTGATTCAGGGCGAGCGGGACAAAAAGGTGATCGAAGACAAGGTGAACGAGATGCTGGAACTGGTGGGCCTTGTTCGGGAGCATGCAAGCCGGTATCCTCACGAGTTCTCCGGCGGCCAGCGGCAGAGAATTGGCGTGGCGCGGGCGATCATCATGAACCCGGAGCTGATCGTCGCTGACGAGCCGGTTTCCGCGCTGGACGTGTCCGTTCAGGCGCAGGTCATCAATCTGCTGAACGATCTGCGTGAGCAGTTCGGGCTGACGATCCTGTTCATTGCCCATAATCTTTCGGTCGTGAAGTACTTCTCTGACCGGATAGGCGTCATGTACTATGGCAACATGGTGGAGATGGCCTCCTCGGATGAGCTTTTCCTGAACCCGCTGCATCCGTATACCCGTTCGCTGCTGTCGGCGATCCCGCTGCCAGACCCGGTGTACGAGAAAAAGCGTCAGCGGATCACCTATAATCCGCTGGCTGAGCATGACTATTCCGTGGATAAGCCCAGCTTCCGAGAGATTAAACCGGGGCACTTCGTCCATTGCAACGATGCGGAATTCGCACACTACAAGGAGATTCTGAAGTAAATGAGTGAGCGCGGCAAGCAGTTCCTGATTTCTATGGGTGTTGGATTGGCTGTAGCCATTGGTGTCTTTTTTCTCAACAGCCAGGACCTCGAAAGCATTGCCGGACGAATCAGCGACGGCTGCTTCGTCGCGGCTGTGGTGCTGCTTGGATTTGGCGGGCTGGTTTTTGCCAGGAATCAGGGCACTTTCGATATGATGGCCTATAGCGTATCTTCGGTTTTCCGGATTCACGTGCCAGGCTCAGCAATCGGCAAGGAGAAGGAAGACTTCGCCGACTACAAGGAGCGGAAGGCGGCGGCGAGGAAGTCCCCCTCCGGGATGCTTTTGGCGGGCGTGATCTACCTGGTTGTGTCGCTCGTGCTTCTGGGGGTGTATTACCTACTGTAAGCGCCGAATCGCACAGTTGAAAATGTTAACCCGGCGCAGCGATCATGCTGCGCCGGGCGATTTTTTGCGTTTTTGCGGGGTTATTTCCCCAGCAGAAGGCTGAGGAGCTGCCGGTCGGACAGCGCCGGCTGGGAATCCGCGCCGTCCAGAATGGCGTCCAAATTCTCTGCGTCGTTTTCGATTTCCTTGGCATAAAGCTGGGCGGTGGCGATGGGGTCGCCGCCCAGAAGACGGACGAGGATGCAGGAGATCACCACCAGCTTCACCCGATTCAGCAGGTCATAGTCGGCGATCGCCTGGAGCCAGTAGCGCCCGATGCCATATCCGGCCAGATTGCGATGGATGCCGCTCCAGGCGGCGGGTACGCAGGGCTTTTCCAGGCGGCTGCGCCATTGGGGCGTCAGGATCTCCAGGCCGGCAAAAAAGTCCAGAAATCCCCGGACATCAGCTTCCCCTGCCAGCGCCTTTGCATGGGGGAGCAGCGCTTCCGGAGAAAAATCGGAGGCCTCCCCGCTGTCCAGCAGTTGCTGGGCATGGCAGCCGTAAAGCAGAAGCAGCGCCAGCGCTTCCTGAACGGAGTGGGCGCGTTCGCCCACGATGCGCAGCGCATTGGCCCGGGTGGACAGCAGGACGGACATAGCCTCCCGGTCGTATTCCACATCCTCACTGCCGCAAAACACCGGGGCAAGCACCGGGACCTGAGGGGCGGTGAGGATCAGGCGCGCAGCCTCCGGGCAGGAGAGCTCCAGCCCCCGCTCCACAAATACGCCGTAATCGTGGGTCAGCCGGGGATAGTTCCGGCAGGTCTGGCAAAGGGCGTCCGCGCCCAGCTGCGCCTGGATGGCGCAAAGCCCGTCCTCTCGCCACATGGGGCACCGCCCGCTTTCCAGAGCCATCACCGCGCCGCCATCCGCGTCCGGGAGCAGATGCTGCCGCAGGCGCTGACCAAGGCTGCCGGGCAGCGACTGATAGTACCGGGCGGATGCGGCGTCGATTTGAATCTCCCAATCCTTGCAGCAGCTGTCCGGGCAGGCGGCAGCCAGGCAGCGGAACTGGGAATAATATTCAGGTGCGTAAAACTGCATTGTGCATTCGATAGGGCTTATGCCTCCGGCTGCTGGGGGTGAATGGCGTACATGGCCGCAGCAGCGTCCAGCAGAGCGTTCCTGCCGCTGTCCAGAACGGCCTGCACCTGGGCGATCTGGGCACTGAGGTCCGCGGACGCCGCCTTGAACTGCATGGCGGTACTGTCCACCTGGGCGGTGGCATCTGCCAGCGCGCCGGTGGCCTGGGTGCAGATCTGCTGGGCGCGGGCGTTGGCGGCGCGCTCGGCCTGCTCTGCCCGGCGGTAGGCGGCCAGCTCCTCCTCCGTCACGGATGGGGCGGTAGCCTGGGGCGCTGCGGCCAACTGCTGCTTCAGCGCCTCCGCCTCCTGTGCGGCGTCGGCCAGCGCCGCATTCTGCGCGGTCAGCCGGTCACATTCTGCCTTCAATGCGGCGTTTTCCTCCCGCAGCGCGTCCAGATCCTGGAGCGTCTGGGTGTCCTCCGCAGGGGCGGCGTCCTGGAGCGCCTGCAGCTCCGATTGCAGCTGATTGACGGTATTGGCGTGCTTGGTGGTCAGGTAAGAGATGTACTGCACCACATCCTCCCGATTGAAGCCGTGGATCGCCGTCCGGAAATTGTGGGTTGATTCCATAAAGATTGCCTCCTCCAGTGCCGGAGAAGCCTCCGGACAGTCTGCTTTCTGACCGAATTATACCACAGCAATCCGGGGAAAACAACTGATTTTATTGGAAAAACGGTGGTTTCGGGAAAAAAGGGCAGATAACCGCCAATTGTTGACTTTGTATCAAAATTCGCGTATAATAGAATAGAATTCTTATGGGAAAGTTGGCAGGATTGTATCATGGCACGCACACAACACGAACAGTACGGAAATTCCAGCATATCCATGCTCAAGGGTGAGGAGCGGGTGCGCAAGCGCCCTTCGGTCATCTTCGGTTCGGACGATCTGGAAGGGTGCAAGCACGCAGTGTTTGAGATCCTAAGCAACGCCATCGACGAGGCCCGGGAGGGGCACGGGGACACCATCATTGTCACCCGCTACGAGGACCTGAGCGTAGAGGTGGAGGATTTTGGCCGTGGCTGTCCGGTGGACTATAATGAGAAGGAAAAGCGGTACAACTGGGAGCTGGTGTTCTGCGAAATGTATGCCGGCGGCAAATATGGGGAAAATGGGGAAAATTACGAGTATTCCCTGGGGCTAAACGGCCTCGGCTCCTGCGCGACCCAGTACGCCTCCGAATATTTTGACGCGGTGATCCGCCGGGACGGGAGCCGGTACGACCTCCACTTTGAAAAGGGCAGGAACGTGGGCGGTCTGAAAAAAGCGCCTACGGACCGGAAAAAGACCGGCTCGCTGTTTCACTGGCGCCCGGACCCCCAGGTGTTTACGGATATCAACATTCCGGCGGAATATTACCGGGATGTGCTGAAGCGCCAGGCGGTGGTCAATCCGGGGGTCACCTTCCGGCTGCGCATCCAGTCCGGCGGGAAATTCGAAACGGAGGAATTCTGCTACGCGGACGGCATTCGCCAGTATATCGAGGAGATCGTGGGGGACAATGCGTTCACCATGCCCATGTTCTGGGAGGCGGAGCGCCGGGGGCGGGATGCGGACAACCGCCCGGAAATGAAGCTGAAAATCACCGCGGCATTCTGCTTCTCCAAGCAGCTCAGCCGCATTGAGTATTACCACAATTCCTCCTGGCTGGAATACGGCGGCAGCCCGGATAAGGCGGTGCGCTCCGGATTTACGGCGGCATTTGACAAATATCTGAAGGATTCCAACAAATACGCCAAGAACGAGGGGAAAATCCTGTTCCAGGACATCCAGGACAGCCTGGTGCTGGTGACCAACTGCTTCTCTACCATCGGCTGCTTTGAAAACCAGACCAAGAAATCGGTGAACAGCAAATTTACCCAGGACGCGATGACCGCGTTCTTCAAAGAGCAGCTCCAGGTCTGGTTCATTGAGAACAAGCAGGAGGCGGACCGCGCCGCGGATCAGATCCTGGTCAATAAGCGCGCCCGGGAATCCGCCGAGAAGACCAAGAGCAATGTGAAAAAGAAGCTGTCCGGCTCCATCGACATTGCCAACCGGGTGCAGAAATTTGTGGACTGCCGCAGCCGGGACACCGCCGTGCGGGAGCTGTATATCGTAGAGGGCGACTCCGCACTGGGCAGCGTCAAGCTCAGCCGGGACGCGGAATTTCAGGGGATCATGCCCGTCCGTGGCAAGATCCTGAACTGCCTGAAATCGGATTACAACAAAATATTCGCCTCCCCGATCATCACCGACCTGATGAAGGTGCTGGGCTGCGGCGTGGAGGTGCAGGGCAAGAAGGCCAAGGAATTATCCACCTTCGACCTGTCCCAGCTGCGCTGGAGCAAAGTGATCATCTGCACCGATGCGGATGTGGACGGCTTCCAGATCCGCACGCTGATCCTGACAATGCTCTACCGGCTCTGCCCGACGCTGATCCGGGATGGGTATGTGTATATTGCGGAGTCGCCGCTGTTTGAGATCACCTGCAAGGACAAAACCTGGTTTGCCTATAACGAGCAGGAGAAAACGCAGATCCTCAAGGAGCTGGAGGGGAAGAAGATCACCCTGCAGCGCTCCAAGGGACTGGGCGAGAACGACCCGGAGATGATGTGGATGACCACCATGAACCCGGAAACCCGCCGGCTGATCAAGGTTATGCCGGAGGATGCGGAGCGGACGGCGCACTATTTTGACGTGCTTCTGGGCGACAGCCTCCAGGAGCGGAAGAATTTCATCGCGGAAAACGGCGCCAGGTACCTGGAGCTGGCGGATATTTCCTGAGAGAGGCACAAAATGGCAAGGAAGAAACAGTCACCTGAAGAAAAGAAGAAAAAAATCAACACCGACGGAGTCATGGGGCTCCATGGCTCCACCACGGAGCAGGCCATTTCCGAAACCCTGGAGATCAACTATATGCCCTACGCCATGTCGGTGATCGTGTCCCGGGCCATTCCGGAGATCGATGGCTTCAAGCCCTCTCACCGGAAGCTGCTGTATACTATGTACAAGATGGGCCTGCTCACCGGCGGGCGGACCAAATCCGCCAACATTGTGGGGCAGACCATGCGGCTGAACCCCCATGGCGACGCGGCGATCTACGAAACCATGGTGCGCCTGTCCAAGGGCAACGAAACCCTGCTGCACCCCTTCGTGGATTCCAAGGGTAATTTCGGCAAGGTCTACTCCCGGGATATGGCCTACGCCGCCGCCCGGTACACCGAGGCCAAGCTGGACCCCATCTGCGCCGAGCTGTTCCGGGACATCGACTCCGACACGGTGGACATGGTGGACAATTACGACGCCACCATGAAAGAGCCGTCCCTGCTGCCGACTACCTTCCCCAACGTGCTGGTGTCCGCCAACCAGGGCATTGCCGTGGGCATGGCCAGCAACATCTGCTCGTTCAACCTGAAGGAGGTCTGCGATACTGCCATCGCCCTGATGGAGAATCCCAACCATGACATCCTGGAAACCCTGCCCGGCCCGGATTTCTCCACCGGCGGGCAGCTGCTGTTTGACGAGGCCACCATCCGGGAAATTTACGCCACTGGCCGAGGCAGCTTCCGGCTCCGGTCCAAATGGCGCTATGTCAAGGAGCAGAACCTGATCGAGGTCACGGAAATTCCTTATTCCACCGCCACAGAAGTGATCATGGATAAGGTGGCGGAGCTGATCAAGGCGGGAAAAATCAAGGAAATCAGCGACATGCGGGACGAAACCGACCTGGGCGGCCTGAAGCTGACCATCGACCTGAAGCGGGGTGTGGACCCGGATAAGCTGATGGCCAAGCTCTTCCGGCTGACGCCGCTGCAGGACAGCTTCCCCTGCAACTTCAATATCCTGATCGCGGGGATGCCCCGTGTCATGGGCGTGGGGGAAATCCTGGAGGAGTGGACGGCCTGGCGCACGGACTGCGTGAAGCGGCGCATTTTCTTCCAGATTCAGAAGAAGGAGGAGCGTCTGCATCTGCTGAAGGGCCTGGAGCGGATCCTGCTGGACATCGACAAGGCCATTGCCATCATCCGGGAAACCGAGCTGGAGAGCGAGGTCATCCCAAATCTGATGATCGGATTCGGCATCGATGAGATCCAGGCCAATTTCGTGGCGGAGATCAAGCTGCGCAACATCAACAAGGAGTATATCCTCCGGCAGACCCAGGCCATCTCTCAGCTGGAGGCGGAGATCGCCGACCTGCGCAGCACTCTGAGCAGCGCAAAAAAGCTGCGCGGCGTGATCGTACAGGAGCTGAAGCAGGTCGCCGGGAAGTACGGCAAGCCCAGGAAAACGGAGATCCTCTACCAGGTGGAGGAGGCGGAGCCGGAGCAGGAGGACAATTCGGTCCCGGACTATCCCGTGACCCTGTTTGTGTCCCGGGAGGGCTATCTGAAAAAGATCACCGCCCAATCCCTGCGGATGTCCGGGGAGCAGAAGTTCAAGGAGGGCGACAGCCTGCAATTCTCCCAGGAAACCACCAACCGGGCGGAGATCCTGGTATTTACGGATCAATTCCAGTGCTATAAGTCCCGGCTTTCCGATTTTGAGGACAGCAAGGCCTCCCTTTTGGGGGATTACCTGCCCCAGAAGCTGGGCTTCGAGCCGGGAGAAACGGTGCGTTGCGTGCTGCTGCCCGGCGATTACCAGGGCTTTGCCCTGTTCCTGTTTGAGAACGGCAAGGCGGCGAAGGTGCCCCTGACCGCGTATGAGACGAAAACCAATCGGAAAAAGCTCACCGGCGCCTATTCCGACAAGAGCCCCCTGGCGGCGGCTATGGCGCTGCCTGCGGACACACAGGTGGCAGTGTACACGTCTGACGGACGGGCACTGATTTTCTCCACTGCGCAGCTGCTGCCGAAGGCCACCCGGAGCACCATAGGCGTGTCGGTGGTGGCACTGAAGAAGAAGGCGGTGGTCACTTCCGCACTGCCGCTGAGCCAGAGCGGCATCGTGAACCAGAGCCGCTACCGCAGCAAGACAATCCCCGCTGCCGGCGCGCTGCTGAAAAGCGAGGATTCCCTGGAAAAGCAGGACAGCTTTGAAATCTGACGATCGGAGGGCAAGATGAAGAATTATTTGCAGAATGCTTGGTGGTTTGTAAAGATCGTAGCGGGCTCCGCAATATTCTCCCTGGGCTTTGACCTTTTCCTGCTCCCCAACGGGCTGAACTCCGGAGGCGTCTCCGGCCTGGCCATGATCCTGGCCTACCTGATCCCGTTCGGCACCGTGGGATTTTACACGGGGCTTATGAACCTGGTTCTGTTCATCATCGGAGGACTGAAGGTGGGGAAACGTTTTTTCTTCGGGTCGCTGGCAGGGGCGGTGGCGATTTCCCTGACCCTGGACCTTTTCACTCTGCTTCCGGCGGTGGAAACCGGGCAGCCGCTGCTGGCGGCGGTGTACGGCGGCGTGATCTGCGGGCTGGGGCTGGGCATTGTATTTGTCAGCGGTGCATCCACCGGCGGGTCGGATATTGTGGTGCGCCTGCTGAAAATGAAGTGGCAGCACGTGCCCATCGGCACCATCAATATCGGCTTCGACATGACGGTGGCGGTGCTGACCGGCCTGGCCTATGGCGACATCCAGGCGACGCTTTACAGCGGCGTGGCGATCTTCGCCTGCGGCAAGGTAATCGACGCGGTGGTTTACAGCTTTGACTTTTCGTATGTGGCTGTCATCATCTCTCAGCATTCATCGCAGATCGCGGACGCCATCAACCAGCGGCTGGAGCGGGGCGCCACCTTCCTGCGCGGTGAAGGCAGCTACAGCCACCAGCAGACCCAGGTCATCCTGACAGCGGTGAAGAAGCACCAGCTGGCGGATCTGAAGGCGCTGGTGGCGGAGCTGGACCCGGATGCCTTCGTCATCATGCAGGAGGCGCACCAGGTATTGGGCGACGGCTTCGCCCGGAACACCAAGGACATGATTTGAAAGAGGAGGGGCGTAATTGAAGCGATGCTTATTGGCGGCGCTGCTGCTGGCGCTGACCCTGGCCGGCTGCAGCTGGACGAATGCGGCGTACCACGCGGTTACGCCCTATGAGGAGCAAACTGCCCAGACCGACGACCAGGTGGTCAGTGTGACCAATTATTCCCAGCTCTGCCAGGCGCTGGAAAATCTGATCGAGGGCGGCGGGGAGAGCCAGGTGTTCTCCGTGGCGCAGTATGCCCGGGAGTGGGACAATAGCGAGATCACCAGCGCAATTGCCCAGGTTCTTCGGGAGAACCCCATCGCCGCCTACGCGGTGGATACCGTCGAATTTGAGGAGGGCACCAGCGGCGGCCAGGCGGCAGTGGCGGTGTCGGTCAGCTATGTGCATGACCGGACGGAGATCTTGAAAATCAAGCACGTGGCGGATATAGACGCGGCCAAGGAGGCCATCGCCCAGGAGCTGGAAGACTGCGCGGCCGGTACCGTCCTGTACCTGTCGCATTATGAGGATGTGGACTTGGTGCAGTTTGTGGAGGATTATGCTCTGCTGTACCCCCAGTACGTGATGGAGACCCCGGAGGTGACCGTGAACCTATACCCGGAAACGGGGGAGGAGCGGGTGGTGGAGCTGAAATTCACCTACCAAACCAGCCGGGACGCGCTGCGCACCATGCAGACCCAGGTGCGCACGGTGTTTACCTCCGCGGTGCTGTATGTCAGCGGCGACGCTGCGGATCAAGAGAAATTTTCCCAGCTGTACTCCTTCCTGATGGAGCGCTACGATTATCAGCTGGACACCTCCATCACTCCGGCGTACCATCTGCTGCGCCATGGCGTGGGAGATGCCAAAGCCTTTGCCACCGTATATGCGGCCATGTGCCGGGAGGCCGGGCTGGACTGCCAGACCATCACAGGCACCCGCTGGGGCGAGCCGTGGAGCTGGAACCTGGTGTGCGACAGCGGCACATATTACTATGTGGATCTGCTCCGGTGCAGCGGGGAAGGCGGTTTTACGGAGATGACCCAGGAGCAGATGGAGGGCTATGTGTGGGATTACTCCGCCTATCCCGGCCAGGAAACGACGGAGGCCACGGAGGGAACAGAAGCCACGGACAGCACGGAAGCAACGGAAAACGCGGAAGCGACGGAAAACACAGAGGATGCAGAATCCACGGAATCGACCTAGAAAATGGGAAAAAGAGATTGACATTTTCCGGGAACGTGATATAATGTCACTGGTTCCGCGGGTGTAGCTCATCCGGTAGAGCGCCACCTTGCCAAGGTGGAGGTAGCGAGTTCGAGCCTCGTCACCCGCTCCAATAGCCTGATTTGTCAGCTGACAGATCAGGCTTTTTTGCGCGCGCCCGGCGTCCCGGATGGCAATAAAAAACCCAATCCGCCCGCGGACGGATTGGGAAATGGAGCAGGGTACGGGAGTCGAACCCGCCTTCACGGCTTGGGAAGCCGTTGTATTACCGATATACGAACCCTGCACATCTGACGGTATTATAGCAGAACCGGGGGAAAATATCAACCCCTTTTTGCGGAAAGTTTTCCCCTTGCTCCGACAGCGCTTTTATGGTAAAATGGTAAAAACTTTTGGAGGGAGCAAAAATGGCGGAATATGAGCTGGTGCGGGAGATCCAGAACCTTTGCCGGAACAATCAGATGCGGGACGTGTTCTTCGAGGAGATCGAAACCGAGGACCCTGCCGCCTATGTCCGCGGCCTGCTGCAAGGCAAGCGGGTGGAGCTGACAGTGGACACCGGCGAAAACGGCTGCGTCACGGTTTACGCCGCCTGCGACGGGCTGACCCAGAAGTTTATCTTTACCCCGCTATGACGAACGCTCCCGGATGCGTCTGCTCCGGGAGCGAATCTGCGCTTGTACCGTTAAATCTGGTAGATATGGACGATTTCCGTGGGGCCTTCCAGCAGCAATGCGGAAACGGTCCCATTTTCCCCCTGCACCGTCAGCTTCAGATCGCCGCCGGGATTCTTCACCGTCAGCACTCCGCCGGGCAGCCTGCCCGCCGCCCACAATGCCGCGGCGGTGGAGCCGGAGCCGGTGCCGCAGGCCAGGGTGTAATCCTCCACTCCACGCTCAAAGGTCAGGATGCGGATGGTGGAATCGTCCAGCCAGGCGTACAGGTTGGCGTTGGCGCCCTTGGGGAAGGCCGGGTCGTGGCGCAGCGCGTGCGCCATTGGCCGCAGCGCCTCCCGCTGGCTCCAGTCCAGGCCGGGGACCTCCATCACCGCATGGGGAACACCGGGATCGCCCAGCTCCACATAGGTCACGCCGGGCTTGCGGGCGGTGTCCACGATGCTGGGGTTGTTCAGCTGCACCAGATACTGGCTCTGGGTCAGCCGCCGTCCGGGGACGGGGCCAGCATCGGTTTCCACCACCATGGACGCCCCGGCAATGCCGTTTTCGTAGGCGAAGCGGCAGACGCAGCGTGCGCCGTTGCCGCACATCTCCCCCCGAGAGCCGTCGGAATTGTAAAAATGGAGTTTAAAATCCCCGATTTCCGAATTGTCCACCGCCATGTAGCCGTCGGCACCGGTAAGTTTACATAACTCCACCGCCATCCGGGAATGGTCCAGTGATTTGCCCCGGGCGTCGAGGACCATGAAGTCATTGCCCGCGCCGTTCATGTACCATACGTTCATTTTCCGCTTTCCTCCAGCAGGTCATCCATATTGTAAAGTCCTGCGGGCTTCCCGGCCAGGAACCGGGCGGCTTCCACAGCACCCTCCGCCAGCATGGTACGGCTGCCGGCCTCGTGGCGCAGCGTCAGCGTCTGGCTGGCGGTGCAGATATGCACCTCATGGACGCCGACCACATTGCCCATCCGCAGGGAGGCAATGCCGATCTCACCGCTGCGCCGCTTGCCCTCCCCGGCGCGTCCGCAGACCTCCACGGCCTGGGGGCGTACCTGGCGGATGGAATTGAACAGCATATGGGCGGTGCCGCTGGGAGCGTCCACCTTCCGGTTGTGATGAATCTCCACGATCTCAATGTCCGCGTCCGGGAATGCGGCGGCGGCCTGGCGCGCAAGGCGGCAGAGCACCGCAATGCCCAAGCTCATATTGCCGCTGTAGAATACCGGCAGCGTTTCGGCGGCCTGGTAAATCTGCGTTTTTTCCTCAGGGGTGTGGCCTGTGGTGCCGATGACCACGGCGCAGCCGTTGCGCCTGGCAAAGTCCAGAACATCCGCCGCGGCGCTGTGGTGGGAAAAATCGATGACCATATCGCAGTCTGCCGGCGGCAGTGCGTCAAAGGTTTTGGCTACGCCATTTTCCCCGTCAATGCTGACCCGCCCAACCACGGAATCGCCCAGCAGCCCGTCAATCAGCTTGCCCATAGCGCCGTTGGCGCCGCAAAGTACCGCCTTCATACCGCGATCCCCAGCTTTCTCATTTCCGCATACATCTTTCCGCGGAACGGCTCCTCCATGGGTGTCAGCGGCAGCCGCAGGTATTCCTGGCAGAAGCCCATGGCGCTGACCGCTGCCTTCACCGGTACGGGATTGACCTGGCTGAACAGGGCGTTGATCAGGGGCAGGAGCTTGCATTGCAGCGCGGCGGCGGTGGGATAATCCCCGGCCAGCGCCGCATTGGCCATAGAAACCGCCAGCGCGGGCGTCACATTACTCAGCACGCTGATGGTGCCCTTCGCGCCCATGGCCATCATGGGGACGGTCAGCGCGTCCTCGCCGGAGTATACGTCGATCTTGCCGCCGCACAGGCTCATCAGCTCCACTACCTGCGCCATGTTGCCGGAGGCTTCCTTCACAGCGGCGATATTGGGATGCTCCGCCAGCGCCGCCACGGTGGCCGGCAGCAGATTGCAGCCTGTGCGCCCGGGAACATTGTAGAGGATCACCGGCAGATCTGAGGCATCCGCTACGGCGGTGAAATGGGCGATCAGGCCGGATTGGGTGGCCTTATTGTAGTAAGGCGTCACCACCAGGACGGCATCCGCACCGGCGTCGCAGGCACGGCGGGTGTTGTCCAGCACATGGGCGGTGTTGTTGGTGCCGGTACCGGCGATCACGGGGACGCGCCCCGCCACCCTCTCCACGGTGTAGCGGATCACCTTCTGCTGCTCCGGCGGCTCCAGGGTGGCGCTTTCGCCGGTGGTGCCGACGGCAACCAGGGCATGAATCCCGCTCTCCAGCTGGAAGTCGATAAACCGCCCCAGGGCGTCATAATCCACGCCATCCGGGGTCATGGGGGTCACCAGCGCGGTGGCCATGCCTTCAAAAACCGTTTTTTTCATGCTTTTTCTCCTTTCACGGTGGTCAGACCCGGAACCGGGTAAAATAATCGTACAGCGGCGTAAGGGACTGGAACATGGCGGCAACCGCCTGCTTCAGCCCGTCGCCGAAAACCTCCTCAGAGAACGGCTGGCTGCGTATGCAGGAAATGTCGTTTTTCCAGGCGAAATAAGGCGCGAGCGCCGCATTTTCCGTAGGTTTGGGACGCTTGTAGCATTCCGCAGTCACGGGGATGTCCACCTTTTCCGCCACGGAGGCCATCACGCTGAGGAATTCCTCCGGCCGGCGGGTGATCTCCTGGCGGAAGTCCTCCATCGTGGCCACGCTGGGGCGCCAGAGGGTGAAGCCGTAGCGCACACCGTCCGGATCGATCTCGAAAAACAGGCAGGGATTTTCCGACCACCATTGCACGTCCTGCCGGATGCAGATCCACAGGCTCTCCTTATAGGGCACCGGCGGGTGGAGCCGGGCGTCCCGGTAAATGCGGCTGACCTTCAGGATGGTACCGGATTTCTCCACAAAGGGCTGGAACAGGTATGCGCCCAGCGCTTTGGTCGGCTCGTACAGGGTGTCCACGTACTGCTGCTTGTGTGCCTGGAACCACTCCCGGTTATTGTTCATGCGGATGCCCCAGAGAAAATCCACCGTCTCGGGGCTGTAGGCTGTTGCCATAGGTTCTATCTCCTGTTCTAAAAGTCGCTGATTTTCCGGTAAGGGTCCCCATTTTTCCAGATGACCTGATTGTGCTGGCGGGCGGGATGGGGAATGTCCGGAAGCTCCAGCGTGTACCGCTCGGAGACGTTGATGATCGTCGTGTCCCCGTAGGTCAGCTCCCGGGACCGGTCATGGCCATAGCGCATATGCACATGGCCGTGGAGCAGATAGGCGGGATGGTACTTGTCCAGCAGCGCCCGCAGGGCTTCAAAGCCCCGGTGCGCCGGGTCGGAGTCGTCCCCCAGCCCCCTGGGCGGGGAGTGGGTGATCACAATGTCCACGCCGCCGCTGCACCACAGGCGGTAGCGCAGCTTCCGGATGCGCCTGCGCATTTCCTTCTCGGAGTATTGGTACGGGCCGGGGTGGTAGCGCAGGCAGCCGCCCAGCCCCAGGATGCGCAGGCCGTTGTAGGTCACGATCCTGTCGTCAATGCAGTCGCAGCCATCGGGCGGGAACTGCCGGTAGCTGCCGTCGTGGTTGCCGTGGACATACAGCACAGGGCAGCTGCCCATGGTGACCAGGAAGGACAGGTAGTCCGCCTTCAGGTCCCCGCAGGAGAGGATCAGGTCGTACCCGCTGAGCTTCCCTGGAACGTAATAATCCCACAGTGAGGCGCATTCCTCATCGGAGATGGCCAGGATTTTCACAGGGCTCCCTCCTTCTCCACGGGGATTCGCTCCCGGTGGATCCCCAGCTCCCGGACGGTGGGCTGAGCGAAGGGCTCGATTTCCTCGAATTCCGGGATGCTGCCGATCACGTTGTCGCAGAGCCAGTCCATGCGCAGCAGCTCGTCCGGCGTCAGCCCCCGGCTGCCGTCGTTGGGCATGGAGCCGTCCTGCGCCAGAATTTTCCGGCGGAAGGGGTCCACCTGCCCGGTCTGGATGCCGGTGCGCAGCATATCCGCCAGGGCGGCACAGCCTTCCGGCAGGCGCTGGGACAGCTTCACGTCGATCACGCCGCTGTCCATGCCCCACCAGTAGTTGACGGCCTTGCGGGCGGAGCTGTCTTTCTCCCAGGTACCGGCCAGGATGGAGCGCACCACATTTTCATACAGCCGCCCCCACAGCCATACCGGGGAGGCCAGCGGCTCCAGATTCCCCAGATCGTCGGTGGCATAGGTACCATAGTTGCAAAAATCCAGATAGACCGGGTCCGCCGTGGGCATATCCCGGTTGGAGATCACCCGCACGCCCTGGCTCAGCAGCGCCGCCTGGGGATCGCCGGCCATGCACGACCACCGCAGCAGGATCTCCGCCCGGGGATTGGTCAGCCTGGCGCCCAGGGCGAAGGCATTGATGGAAGCGGGGACGCCCAGGATCGGATAGGAGCCCACATAGCCGATGCGGTCATTCTTCGCTATGGCGCCGGCAATGGCGCCGGTGATGAACTTGGCCTCGTAGATCCGGGCGTAATAGGTGCGGATGCTGGAATACTGGGTATCGGCGGAGCAGCAGAGGAACCGCACCTTGGGATATTTCACCGCTGCCCGCAGCACGGAGCGCCGCAGCTGGGGCGTGGTGGCGAATACCACGTCCGCCCCCTCGGACACCGCCTGCTCCAGAAGCGCTTCGGCCAGCGTTGGCGTATCCGCGTGGAAGTAGCTACGCACCACCACCCGATCGCCCAGGGCATTCTCCAGGTACTGCCGCCCCTGGTCGTGCCCCTTAATCCAAGTGCTGGAGGAGGGGTCCAGCGGATGCACGAAGGCAACGTGGACATGATCCGGCGCGCCGGAAAGAATGCGGCTGAGGATGCCGGATTTCGCGCCGGTATCCGCAGGCTCTGTGTGAACTGTGGCCGGCTCCTGCCGGGAGATGGCCACGAAATCGTCCCAAAGGGCGGAAAGGGTCTTCTTCAGCTCCTTGGTGGACAGCCGCCCCAGATCCCGGAACGGGTACACCTGGAGCCAGAGCAGCAGCGCTTCCTCCGGGAGCAGGTCCAGCAGCGCCCCATCCAGGCCCAGGAATGCCTCCCGGAAATACTGGAAATAGGAGGAGAAGGTTTTCTTCTCCCGCTCATCCCACGCCTCCCCCGGGGCCTTGCCCAGAGCGGCCAGGAGCTTGGCATAGTCCCCCGGGTGGCGGAACTGCACCCGGTAGGAGCCGGAGTATTTATAGAAGTCGATAAATTCGTAGTAGGCCTGCACCCGCGGGCCCTCCGCATTGGAGGGGAGGACGCGTCGGACGGTGCCCGGGATCCGGGGCGCGCCCATATGCTTCAGAACGCTGACCCGCTTATTGCCCTCCTGGACGTAGAATTTTCCCAGGTATTCGTAGCACAGGATGGGGTCGCGGATGCCGGTGGAAAAGTGGGCGGCGCAAAGCTCGATCCACTTGTATGCAAATTCGCTGTCCGCGCTGAGCAGGGGAAGAAAGCTGGCGGAGAAGGCTGTTGTCCTGCCGGCGGATTTCACGCCGACGATCAGGTCCGATGGGATCTCCACCAGGCCGACCTCCTGGACGGATTCGTTATTGCGGCCGCCCAGAATTGTATCCAAAACCTCAGGGTAGGGGTTCTGCCCGCTGGCCACCAGGGATTTATACTCCCGCTGGCCCAGCCGCTGCGCCTGGACGTATTCTTCCCGCGCTTCCCGATGATACATTGGGTTCACCACCTTTATGGAGGAGAATTTTACCCCTATATCATACCCGTTTTTTTCCTTATTTGCAACTCAAAACTGATAGAAAGACGCGACGGAAATTCTTGACCGCCGGTTCCTGACTTGGTATAATATACACAAAAGCAACCCTTCAGGAGGCATTCTTATGAAAAAAACGTACTGTGATGTTGGCATTATCGGTTGCGGCGAAGCGGGGATTTTTGCCGCTTATGAGCTGTCCCGCCTGAACCCCGGGCTGAAGATCGTGGTGTGCGACCAGGGCGCGGACATTTACAGCCGCCATTGTCCCATCGTGGCGGGGAAGGTGCGGGAGTGCATTCACTGCAAGACCTGCGATACAATGTGCGGCTTTGGCGGGGCGGGTGCATTCTCCGATGGGAAATTCAACTTCACCACCCAATTCGGCGGCTGGCTGACGGACTTCATGGACGAGGCCAAGGTCATGGAGCTGATCGAGTATGTGGACTCCGTGAACATGCGCTTCGGCGCCACTGACCAGCGGTTCACCACCTCCTCTCCGGAGGCACAGGCGCTGGAGCGGGAGGCGCTGCGCCACGACCTGCACCTGCTCCAGGCCAGCTGCAAGCACCTGGGGACGGAGAACAACCTGATCGTGCTGACCCATATTTACGAATATCTGAAGGACAAGGCGGAGTTCCGGTTCTGCACACCGGTGGAGCATATCGAGCGCTCTGGGGATGGCTACGCCATGTGCCTGGCGGATGAGCGCATCGAGTGCAGGTACCTGGCGGCAGGCCCGGGCAGAAGCGGCGCGGAATGGTTCAGCAAGGAATGCCGGGCCATGGGGCTGAAGCTCATCAACAATCAGGTGGACTTGGGCGTCCGGGTGGAGCTCCCGGCGAAGGTGTTCTCCCACATCACCGATGTGGTGTACGAGTCCAAGCTGGTGTACCGCACCAAGCAGTATGGCGACAGCGTGCGCACCTTCTGCATGAACCCCTACGGCTACGTGGTCACGGAGAATGTGGAGGGCATCAACACGGTCAACGGGCACTCCTATTCCGACCCGTCCCTGCGCAGTGAGAATACCAATTTCGCCCTGCTGGTTTCTAACCGGTTCACGGAGCCCTTCGACGAGCCTTACCGCTACGGCAAGCACATCGCCTCCCTGAGCAATATGCTGGCGGGCGGCGTGCTGGTGCAGCGCTTTGGGGATCTGGTGAAGGGGAGCCGCACAAACGCCCACCGCCTGAAGCAGAGCTTTGTGAAGCCTACGCTGACCGCGGCTGTGCCCGGCGACCTGAGCCTGGCGCTGCCCAAGCGGCAGCTGGACGACATCATCGAGATGATTTACGCCCTGGATAAGATCGCGCCCGGCACCGCCAACTATGACACGCTGCTCTACGGCGCGGAGGTAAAATTCTATTCCTCCAGGCTGGAGCTGAGCGGGGAGCTGGAAACGAAGCTGCCCGGCTTCTTTGCCATGGGCGACGGCGCGGGGATCACCCGCGGGCTGGCGCAGGCCGGCGCTTCCGGCATCCGGGTGGCCCGGGCCATCGCGGAGCGTTTGCAGGTTGCCGAAGGCGCATCAGAATAAAAAAGGAGTGCAGACAACATGAATGAAACCGTAAAGAATCTTGTGGAGAGAAAGAGCTGCCGGAAATTCAAGCCGGAGCATATCACCCGCCAGGAGCTGGACGACATTCTGGCCGCGGGGCGTACCGCGCCCTCCGGCATGAACCGCCAGCCGGCGCTGTTGGTGGCCGTGCTGGACGAGGAAACGGTGGCGCAGCTGTCGAAAATGAACGCGGCGGTGGCCGGAATGCCCTTTGACCCCTTCTACGGCGCAAAGGACGTGATCATCGTGCTGGCGAAGAAGGAGGGGACCTACCTTTACGACGGAAGCCTGGCCATGGGCAATCTGCTCAACGCCGCGTGGAGCATGGGCATCGACTGCCGCTGGATCCACCGGGCAAAAGAGGTGTTTGCGTCCCCGGACGGGCAGGCGCTGCTGGAGAAATGGGGCGTTCCCGGCAATGTGGAGGGCATTGGCTTCTGCATCCTGGGGCACGCCGCCGAGGAGAAGCCCAAGACGGAGATCCAGCCCAACCGGGTGTTCTACGTGTAAGGCAGCTGCCGGAATGCGCAGGAACCGGGGCAGCATCCTTCGACGCTGCCCCGGCAGATTCAGGCTTGCAGATAGTCCGCGATCCGCTGCACCAGCAGCTGGTAACGGCGGCGGGTGTCCGGATTCTTCCCGCAGTATTTCCTGTCCATGATCTCGTTCGGCTCGTAATCCACAGGAATGTGGTACAGGTCAAACTGCTCCCGGGTCAGGTCCAGATATTCCCCGCCGATCTCATTGAAATAGTGGGTCCCGCCGCCTGTGCGGATCCTGCGGATGGTGCCGCCGAACATGTCGTATACCAGCATGGCAGTGATCGCGCATTGGCCATAGGTAGGGTCGTTGGGCTGCCAATCTCTCTGGCAGGATGGGTAAGCGGTTTCCCGGCACCAGCAGCAGCGCAGGACGCGGTACAGGTCGTCGATGGTGACGAGCCTGGGGTCACCGGCTTTTTTGCGGGCAGTGCCGCCCAGGTGTTCGCCATAGTATTTTTGTCCCATTGTATTTTCCTCCTCGGCTCGTATGAGCCAATCGATCAGGATAAACCGGCTCCGGTGAGCCAGACCTCCAGCAGCGCCGTTGCGCAAATGGCCGAAAGAAACAGCAGAAAGTCCATTGCCACAATGCAGAAAATGCGGACCACCAGGTTCCGGCTTTTCGCGCCGGGCACATACCGCTGAACGTCCAGATAGTTTGCGGAGAACAGCACCACCACCATGAACGCGGCAGCCGCTCCGACCCGGTCCAGCAATATGGCCGCAGGCGCGGTGTTTTCCGTTTCCAGGGTGGCGCAGAGGAACAGCATCAGACTGTAGCCGATGGTGGCAAGCACCCATTTCAGGGGATTGTTGTGCCGGAACCCAGGGGGCAGGAACCGCCGCCACGAGCGCGGGCCGCTGCCCGGCTGGGAGTTCCCCTGAAGCGCCGCTTTCAGGGCGGCGGCACTCTGGTACCGCCGGGACGGGGTCAGCTCGGTGCAGGCGGCGATGATGGGGCGCATCCGCCCAAAGGCGGGGCTGACCCCGGGGAGATCCCCCGTCAGCATCACGTTCATCAGCACGCCCATGGCATAGATATCCGTCAGGACGCTGGAGGGGCCGAAGCCGTATTGCTCCGGGGCGGCATAGCCCTGGGTGCCGATGAGGACGGTGTCCCGGCTGGCATCTGACCGACATGGCTTGGCGGCGTTCAGGTCCACCAGCTTCACCACGCCGTCCGGCGTGATTTTGATATTGGAGGGCTTGATGTCCCGGTTGACGATGGGTGGGCTGCAGCTGTGGAAGCTGGACAGAATGTCGCACAGGGCGATGGAAATGGCGATCACCCGGCTTTCCGGCAGGGTTCCACGGGCGAGAATTTCCTCCAGCGTATCGCCGGGGATATACTCCTCAATCACGGTCAGCGTCCCGCCGGATTCCACCGCGTGATAAATGTGGGGCGTATTGGGGATGGGTGCGCGCTGCAGCTGCCGGTACACATCCAGGCTGTAAACATGCAGGACCTTTTTTACGTAGAATTTCCGGCTCTGGCGCTCCTGGACCAGAAAAACGCCGTGGGATTCATGGATCGCGGCCACTTCCGTATAGGCCTCCAGCGCCAGCGCCTCATCAACGGACATACGTACACCCCCAGTACTTCCCATTATACCACATTTTGGAGAAATAGGTAGAGAATATGGAACAAAAATCCACAGAAGAATTGGAAAAAATCCTGCAAGGCACCCACACCTGCCAGGTGGATACCTATCTGGAGAATAATGCGGACAGCCTGCTGGATACGGAAAGGCCGTTTTCCAGCTATATGCGCCGGATGATCAAGAAGGCCGGCAAAAGCCAGCAGCAGGTATTCCTGGCGGCGGACATTCCGGAGCGCTTCGGCTATAAGCTGCTGTCGGAGGAGAAGCACACCAAGCAGCGGGATTACATCCTGCGGATCTGCTATGCCGCCGGGATGACGCTGGAGGAGACCCAGCACGCCCTGACGCTGTACGGCATGGGGCAGCTCTATGCCAGGATCCCCCGGGACGCGGTGCTGATGGTGGCGTTCAACTGCCGCAGGGGCAGTGTGCTGGAGGTGAACGCGCTTCTGGCGGCGCATGGGATGGAGCCGCTGCGCACCTGCGGCGAAACGGCGTAAAATTCCCCCCAAACGGGGGCAACATTTCCCATTGACCTTTGCTATAATGGAGCCTGTCAAATACAGACAGATGAGGAGAGAATCGTATGGCAAAGATCAAATGCCCAAACTGCGGCACAAAATATACGGGGAACTTCTGCCCGTCCTGCGCCTCCCCGGCGCCGGAGCAGCCCCCGAAGAAAAAGAAAAAATGGCTTCTCCCCGTGCTGATCGGGCTGGCCATCGTGCTGGTGGTCGCCTGCACCGCGGGCGGCGGAAGCGAGACCCGGCAGCCCTCGGATGTGGACGGCGACGACAGCGTTTCCGGGACTATCGCCAGCGGCACAGCCGGGACCAGCGGCGCGGCGGCCTCGGAGGAGGTCACCATCGCCGAGGTGGAGCTGTACAACAAGAATGGCATCGTGGTCACCGCCACCGGGCTGGACAACGGCCTGTTCGGGCCTGAGGTAACGATCAACGTGGTCAACGACTCCCAGCAGAATATCCTGGTTTCCGCCCGGGATGTTTCCGTGAATGGGTACATGATGTCCACCGCCAGCCTGTATTGCACAGTGGCGGCGGGGAAGAAAGCCAACGATGAGCTGCTGATCTTTACCTCGGAGCTGGAGGAGGCGGGGATCGAAACCATCGCGGATGTGGAGCTTTACCTGCGCATTTCGGATTCCGACAGCTACACGGAGATCGACACCTCCGAGCTTCTGTCGGTCCATACCTCCGCTTACGGCACGTTCACCCAGCCGGTGGATGACAGCGGCGACCTGGTCTATGACAAGAACGGGGTCCGGGTGGTCTGCAAGGGGCTCCAGCAGGACCTGATCTGGGACGGCACCGTGGTGTTCTACGTCGAGAACAACTCCAGCCAGCCGGTGATCCTGCAGGCGGAAAATGTTTCCGTCAACGGGTACATGGTGGACGTGGGGCTGTGGTCGGAGCTGCGCGCCGGTACGCGGATCGTTGACGGGATGTACATCCTGGACCTGGATGATATCGACCTGGACGGCATTGACGGCGTGGAGGAGATCGAATTTACCCTCCGCCTGTCCGATGGGGACAGCTGGGGCGAGATCGACACCACGGACGCCATCACATTGACATTTGGAGAATGATTCCATCCCATCCCAAACAATCCAATGGCCCAGGCTACCGGCAGCGGCGGAGAATGCCGCTGCCAGCACCCCTGGCGCCTGCCGTATGGGAAGTAATTCATAAAAGCAGAGAACAGCGCATGACACTTTGCCGGTCATGCGCTGTTTTCATGCATATGGAGAGGGGAGCGCCAAATCAGTCCAGCACCACCCGGAAAACTACGGGGTATTCGCTTCGGATCCCGGCAATTCCGGGGAGACAGCCGGAGGCTGGGGGAAGCGGGACGCCAGGCCGCACAGGACCAGGGACTGCATCATGGCGCTCATTTCCCCGGTGCTTAAATCCTTCCCGTTCTCGTTCCAGTGCTGAAGCAGGCCAAACATGGCAGAGTTCGCGTAGCAGATCAGATAGTCGAAATGCGGTGTATCTTTGGCAATCGGGAAATACGCTTCCACAAATGGAAGCATCTCCGACTGGACCCGAGCCAAAAAGGTGGAATCCCCGTTGGGACCGAGGAGCAAATAGATCTTCTCGTTCAGGGCCGCGAAAATGATCTGGAACATGGTTTGCATCGAATTGTTTTTTGAGACGGCCTGTAGGATCGTCAGCTTCAGCTGCTCCAGCAGCTTTTCCTCCGCATAGGCCAGCAGGTCGTCGGCGTCTACAAAATACTCGTAGAATGTGCTGCGGTTATACCCGGCGCGCCTTGTAAGCTCACTGACGGCGATCTTTCCCACTGGCTTTTCCCTGGCCAGGGACCAGTAGGCATCCACAAATTTTTGCCGTGTCCTTTCTGTGACTTCCGGCTGCTTATTCATTTTGATTCCCCTCCTGCTTATCATCCGACAGTTTCTAAAAAACTGGCGGTTGATGTTTTTGCGCTATATGAGTATAATCCATTGTACAACAAGTTGTTGGATAATGTCAAGGAGGAATTTTGAATGCCCGTCATCTCTGTGAATCACCTGACCAAAGACTATGGCCACGGACGGGGCGTGTTTGACGTAAATATCTGTGTGAACCAGGGCGAGTGCTACGTTTTCCTGGGGCCGAACGGCGCCGGGAAAACGACGACGATCCGGCACCTGATGGGCTTCTCCAAGCCGCAGGCCGGAAGCACCGCCATCCGGGACCAGGACAGCTGGAGGTACAGCGCCCAGCTGCAAAATACGGTGGGCTATCTGCCGGGGGAGGTCACGCTGCCGGCGGGACTTTCCGGCACGGCGTTCCTGCGTATGATGGAGCAGATGCGCGGCGTGACGAACCAGGAATATCTGCAAATGCTGCTGGACCGGTTCGAGCTGGACCCCAATGTCAGCATCAAGCGGATGAGCCTCGGCGTCAAGCGAAAGCTGGCGGTGGTCACCGCCTTTATGCACGATCCGGATATTCTGATCCTGGATGAGCCAACTTCCGGGCTGGACCCTGTGATGCAGGATACGTTTATCGAGTTTGTCCGGGAGGAAAAGCAGCGGGGGAAGACAATTTTCCTGTCCTCCCATATTTTCCATGAGGTGGACGCGGTCTGTGACCGGATCGCCATCATCCGGGATGGGAAAATCGTATCGGAATTCCAGTCGGAGGAGCTGAAGCAGAAGCATGACCGTATCTACCGGGTCACATTTGCGGACGAAGCTTCCTATGCCGCGTTTATCCGGCTCCCGTTCACCTTCACCTCGAAAAACCAGCGGAAACTGCGGGCACGGGTGCAGATCCCGGCGGATCAGGTCGGGAAGCTGACCGCAAGCCTGAAAGGATACCACATCGCCGATTTCGTAGAAATCCCCTTCACACTGGAGGATTATTTTATGGGCTTCTACGATACCGGCCATCATTTTGCGGTGCCCACAGGGCACTCCGAAAGGAAGTGAAGCTATGGGCGACTCTATTATTTCCGCCTCGCACCTGACAAAGGATTACGGCGAGGGCCGGGGGATCTTTGACCTCTCCCTGGACATCCACGAGGGTGAGGTGTTCGGGTACCTGGGGACCAATGGCTCCGGAAAAACCACCACTATCCGCCATATGATGGGCTTTTTGAAGGCGGACAGCGGCACCGTGACCGTGAACGGCCTGAACCCATGGACCAATGCGCCGGAAGTGATGAAAAGCGTCAGCTATATCCCCGGCGAAATCGCCTTCCCAGACCTGAAGACCGGGACGGACTTCTTCCGGGTGCAGGCGCAGTTTTTGGGCGTGAAGGATTTTTCCTACATGAACCATCTGATCGATCTGCTTGGCCTCGACCCGTCCGCCAGGCTGAAGCGGATGAGCAAGGGCATGAAGCAGAAGACCGCCATCGTGGCGGCGCTGATGGGCGACCGGCAGATCCTGATCCTGGATGAGCCGACTACCGGGCTCGACCCGCTGATGCGGGAAACTTTCCTGGAGCTGATCCGGGAGGAGAAGGCCAAGGGCAGGACCATTTTTATGTCCAGCCATATTTTTGAGGAGATCGAGGAAGTCTGCGACCGGGTGGCGATCATTCACAATGGCCGCATCCGGAGCGTCCTGAACCTGTCCGAATTCCGGCACAGCTCCATACGCACATACCAGGTGGAATTTGCGGATGAGGCGTCCGCCGGATGCTTCTGCCAGCGGCTGCCGGGCAGCTGCCGGGACGGTGCAGGGGTCCGGTTCGATGCCGCGCCAAAGGATGTGGATGCCGCGTTCGCAGCTATGGCTGACCTGGCGGTAGCTTCCCTTTCGGAGAGCCACCCCAACCTGGAGGCATATTTTATGCAGACGATTCAAACCAATCCATCCGAGGAGGATCCAAATTGAAGATGAAAACGACGAGATTCTTTTCCTGGCCGCTGATGAAGCAAAGCCTCAGCGCCAATAAGGTGCTGGCCATCGCCTGCACCGTTGTCCTGTGCCTGATGACGGTGGTCACCACCTTCGCCGGGAACCTGATCGGCTCCACGTCGGATTCTACGGACTACACCGACGCGCAGAGCACATTCTACAGCCATCTGTATGTTCTGGCCTCCTACAACGACATGGCGGGGACGGCGCTGAGCTACGAGGACTTCGCCCAGGCGGAGGATCGGACCCAGTATGACACGATTTTTGAAATGATGTCTGCCCAGTCGGATTCCCTGGCACTGAGCAGCGAGGATTTCGCCGCGGCGGCGGAACTGCTGGCGCAGTCGGCGGTGGGGCTGGATACCTACATCGCCAACTTTGAATATGTATATGCGCTTGGCTCCGTGCAGGGCTGCTTCTCCGGAGAAGACCTGAATGTGGAGGCCATGATGACCAACATGCTGGAGATGATGGGCGTATCCGCCGACCTGGTGGAGAACATGAGCCAAATGGACACCTCCGCCATGCTGAACCAGATGTATTTCACCATCATGAGCCTGCTGCCCATTTTGCTGTTCATCATCTTTGCCGGAAACGCGCTGATTGTGGATCAGGTGGACAAAGGCTCCATGGCCTATATCCTGTCCACGCCTACCAAGCGCAGTGCGGTAGCCATTACCCAGGCGATCTACATGATCGGCATGCCGTTTATCATGGTGGGCTGCGGATTCCTTACCAAGCTGATCGCCTGCAACGTCATCATCGGCGAGGTGGAGGTGGCAAAATATGCGGCGCTGTATGGCGGGCTGTACCTGCTGACAGAGGCCATGGCGGGTATCTGCTATCTGGCAAGCTGCCTGTTTAACCTGAGCAAGCATGCCATGGCGCTGGGCGGCGGCCTGAACGTGTGGTTCTTCATCTGCTCCCTGCTGGGGATGTTCGGCTCGGAGAATATGGTGAACACAGGTATGGGCGTGGAGGAACTGGGAATGTTCAACCGCCTCTCCCTGATCGGGCTGTTTGACATCGATGCCCTGGGTACCGTTGGCTCCGGCGCGGTGGACGATTCCTTTGTGCCGAAGCTGCTCGTGCTGCTGGTCGTTGCGGTGGTCTGCTACACAGTGGGCGCCATCCGCTTCCAGAAGAAAGACCTGCCGCTGTAAACGGCGGCATTCTCCCATATCTTTTACCAGGAGGTAACGATTTATGAAAAACGAAGTATTGGAAAGCTTAAAAACCCGCAGAAGCGTGCGGAAATTCAGCAGCAGGCCCGTGGAGCCGGAAAAGCTGGAAGCCATCCTGGAGGCCGCTACCTATGCCCCCACTGGCATGGGCAGGCAATCCCCGGCTATTGTCCTGGTGCAGACGCCGGAAACGGTGAAGAAAATCAGCCAGCTGAACGCCAAGGTGATCGGCCGGGAGATGGACCCGTTTTACGGCGCGCCGGCGGTGGCCATCGTATTCGGAAATCCTGCGGCGGTCCCCACATGGCTGGAGGACGCCAGCCTGGTCGCCGGGAATCTGCTGAACGCGGCGCACGCGGTCGGGGTGGATTCGTGCTATGTGTACCGGGCGAAGGAGGTGTTCTCCTCCGATGAGGGCCGCGCCCTTATGAAGGAATGGGGGCTGGACGACACCTACGTGGGCGTCGCCAACTGCGTGCTGGGATACGGAGAAGGGGAAGCGCCCCAGCCCAAGCCCCGCAAGGCGGACTATGTCCGCATTGTCTGACCGGACGGCTGGAGGTACCGGAAAATGCTGCTGCGCATTTGGAGGGCATGGCGCCGGTGGCGAAAGGACTGGGATGCATTGTGTAATCGCTGCGGCAAGTGCTGTTACGCCCGCCGCGTCTGCGACGATGGGGACGTGATCATCGATTATCGCGCGCCCTGTGAAAATCTCGATACCCAAACCGGCCTCTGCCGTGTGTATGAGGACCGGTTCCGTAAGTGCAGCCATTGCGGCAAGGTTGGCCTGTTCACGGCACTGTTCAACCCGACGCTCCCGAAGGACTGCACCTATGTGCAGACCTTCCGGCTGTGGGAAACGGAGAAGAAAAGCGCAGACTGAACCTGCCCCGGCGCGGAAGCGACGGGCGCGGGCGTTCTGAATTGATTGACAGGAGGATTTTATGCTTCATATTTTCAGCAATATGAAGGCCAAGGACAGGTATCTGGCACTGGTGTGCCTGCTGCTGGTCTGCGGCCAGGTTTATTTTGATTTGCGTCTGCCGGACTACACCGCGGAAATCACGGTGCTGATCAGCAGCGAGGTGACGGAGCTTTCCCAATATTTTTCCGCTGGTGGGAAAATGTTGGGCTGCGCCCTGTGCAGTGCGCTGCTGACGGTGGTTGTCGGGTATCTGGCAGCCATGATCGCGGCGGACTTCTCCTTTGACGTGCGGGCGAAGGTGTTCAACAAGGTGACATCCCTGGGCAGCGGCGAGATCCGGAAATTTTCCACCGCCAGCCTGATCACCCGCACCACCAATGACATCACGCAGATTCAGATGATTATCTCCATGGGACTGCAAATGCTGCTGCGTGCGCCGATTATGGCAATCTGGGCAATCATCAAGATCGTTGGCAAGAGCTGGCAGCTCTCCACGGTGGTGGCCTCCGCAGTGGTCATTGTGGTTGGCTCGCTGATCGTCCTGCTGGCGGTGATGATCCCCAAATTCCGCATCGTGCAGAAGCAGATCGATGATGTGAACCGCCTGACGGACGAAAACCTGACCGGTATCCGGGTCATCCGTGCGTTCAATGCGGAAAAATACCAGGAAGACAAATTTGACACCGCCAACGACAACCTGATGCGGACGCAGCTGTTCACCGGCCGCGGGATGGCGTTCCTCTCACCGATCATGATGTTCGTCCAGAGCGCGGTCACAGTGGTGATCTACTATGTGGGCGCCACTCTGGTCAATGCCATCGAGATCCCGCTGACTGGAACGGCGGTAGAAATGATGGCCGCCGTATCCGACCGGGCGACATTGTTCGGGGATGTGGTCTCCTTCAGCTCCTATGCAATGTACGTGATCATGTCCTTCGTGATGCTGCTGATGATTTTCATGCTGCTGCCCCGGGCACAGGTATCTGCATCCCGTATCAATGAGGTGCTCGATGCGGACGTGGCTGTGCAGGAAGGCACGGAAACCGATTCCGGGGAAACCGGGAGCATCGAGTTCCGGGACGTATCCTTCCGCTATCCGGATGCGTCGGAGGATTGCCTGAAGCACATTTCGTTCTCGGCGAAGCGGGGCGAAACTGTGGCCTTTATCGGCGCCACCGGCACCGGCAAGTCCACATTGGCCGGTTTGGCCGCCAGACTGTACGATGCCACCGGCGGAACGATTCTGCTGGATGGGAAGGAAATTTCCCATTACAGCTTTGATGCGCTCTACAGCAAGGTGGGGCTGGTTGCCCAGAAGGCCACGCTGTTTGCCGACACGGTGCATGGCAACGTGACCTTCGGAAAAGGCGCCCAGCAGATCACAGACGAGGATGTGGAAAACGCGCTGAGCATTGCCCAGGCAACGGATTTCGTCCAGGCGATGGAGGACGGGGTGGACAGCCGCATCTCCCAAAGCGGTACCAACCTGTCCGGCGGGCAGAAGCAGCGGCTCTCCATTGCCAGAGCCATTGCCAGGAAGCCGGAGATCCTGATATTCGACGACGCCTTCTCCGCGCTGGATTATAAGACAGACCGCATCCTGCGGCAGCGGCTGAAGGAGGACCTGGGTGACACGACCTGCCTGATCGTGGCACAGCGGATCGGCACCATCCGGAACGCAGATCGGATCGTGGTGCTGGACGACGGCGTCGTCGCCGGGATCGGCACCCACGAAGAATTGATGCGGAATTGCCCGGCTTACCAGCAGATTGCACTGTCGCAGCTCTCTGAGGAAGAGCTGGCGGCGAACGCGTAAGGAGGTGCGTGTATTATGCCAGAGAACAATCACAGACCGTCCGGCCGGACAGGCGCACCCATGCGGCGCGGCCCAATGGGGCGCGGTTCCATGGGTGCAGGAGGCGGCAAAGCCAAGGATATGAAGGGCGCGCTGAAGAGCCTCCTTTCCTATTGCCGGAGCCAGGTGTGGATCATCCTGCTCGCGCTGGTGCTTGCCGCGCTGGGCGCAGTTTTCACCATCATCGGCCCGGATCAGATCAGCCGGCTGACCAACTATATTTATGACGGCCTCTCCAGCCAGATCGATATGGATGGCATCCGGAGCGTAGCAGTGCTGCTGCTGGGAATTTACCTGGCCAGCGCCGTGTGCAGCTTCACCCAGCACTACATTATGCAGACGGTGACACAGCGCACCGCCAAGCGGCTGAGAGGCGATATCGATTCGAAAATCAACCGTCTGCCGCTGAAATATTTCTCCGGCAACGCCGCCGGTGACGTGCTGTCCCGCATGACCAACGATGTGGATATGATCGGCCAGGCCATGTCCAACAGCCTGTCCAATCTGGTCACGGCAATCGCCCAGTTCATCGGCTGCCTGATCATGATGTATTACACCAACTGGATTTTGGCGACGACCACAGTCCTCGCCACCATTATCGGGCTGGTCCTGATGGTCGTCATCATGAGCCGCTCGCAGAAGTATTTTACAGCTCGCCAGGAAAGCCTGGGCACCCTGAACGGGTACATCGAGGAGATGTACAATGGCCACGATGCCATCCGGATCCTGAACGCGGGGGAGGAAGTGAAGGATACCTTCTCCTCCATGAATCAGGCGGTCAAAACCGCGAATTTCCGCTCCCAGTTCCTGTCCGGGCTGATGCAGCCGCTGATGACATTCATCGGCAATGTGGGCTATGTGGCAGTATGTATCGTGGGCGCGGCTCTGATCATCGATGGGCAGATCCGCTTCGGCGTGATCACGGCGTTCCTGATTTACACCCGCCTGTTTGAGTCGCCCCTGCGCCAGATCGCCCAGGCCATGACCCAGGTGCAGTCCTGCGCGGCAGCGTCGGAGCGCGTCTTCGAGTTCCTCTCCGAGGAGGAGATGGAGGATGAATCCGCAAAGACCGAGCGCATTGTGAATGTCCGCGGGGAGGTGGAGTTCAGCCATGTGCGGTTCGCCTATCCCAACGCGCCGGAGAAGGAGATCATCCACGACTTCAGCGTGAAGGTGCATCCGGGGCAGAAGGTGGCCATCGTCGGCCCCACCGGCGCGGGCAAGACCACCATGGTCAATCTGCTGATGCGGTTCTTTGAGCCGACGGGCGGAAGCATCCTGATCGATGGCGTGCCCACGGTGAACATTCCCAGGAGCAATGTCCACAGCCAGTTTGGCATGGTCCTGCAGGACACCTGGCTGTTTGAGGGCACCGTCCGGGAGAATCTGCTCTATAATACCCAGGGCGTATCGGAGGAGGACATGATCCGCGCCTGCCAGGCCTGCGGCATCCACAACTTCATCCAGGCGCTCCCGCATGGTTATGATTCCGTGCTGAGCGACCACACGGCGATCTCCGCCGGGCAGAAGCAGCTGATGACCATTGCCAGGGCCATGATCCAGAACAGCCCCATGCTGATCCTGGACGAGGCCACCTCCAGCGTGGATACCAGGACGGAGATGCTGACCCAGCAGGCTATGGATCGGCTGACAGAGCAGCGCACCAGCTTCGTGATCGCCCATCGCCTGTCCACGATCCGGAATGCGGATATTATCCTGGTCATGCGGGACGGGGACATTGTGGAGCAGGGCAGCCACGAGGAGCTGCTGAAGCAGGGCGGCTTCTACGCGGAGCTGTATAACAGCCAGTTTGAGCAGGCGTCCTGAGCCGGACGCGAATATTATAAGAAAAAAAGCCCCGGGTCGGAGCCGCTGCATCCAGCGCCCCACCCGGGGTTGCTGCATCTTTGTGCGATTACTTCATGATTTAGGGGAGGAAAAACATAATTCTGCTGTTGACAAACAGACATGCACATGATAAAATACAGCTGCGGGGATGTTTATAGTTTATTGATCGTTATCTAATTATCCAAATATGGGGTGAGAATCATGAAAATGCTACTGCAGCTTGTCAGGCAGCCGCTCAAGCTGATTGCGGGATTGCTTGTCGCGGCATTTGGCTCCTCCATCCTGTGCGTGTGCATTGGCCAGGCCATTGCCGCTGAAAATACGGCCACCGCGGTGGACGCTCTTTTCACCACTGCGGCACTGGAAACCACAGATTATAACTTCATTAATACCTGCAATGCGGACGAAGAATTTTTGGCGATGTGGGGCCGTGCGGTAGAAGACTTCACCTGGGGGCTGCCTGAGGCGGTTGCCGAGTGGATCAACGGTGTTGTGCAGGCACAGGATGACCTGGTAAAATTTGACGCGACGCCGGGTCTGGCATCAGCCTATCTGCCGGAGCTTACCTATGACAGCATTGTTTCCCACGATTATTTCTACTGGGCCGTTGGCAGCGTCCAGACGGCGCAGACGCAACGCCTGGAGGCACAGGCCACCTATGCCTGCGCCATGTTTGAGGTGGAACTGACGGAGATCGGGGAACCGGAAACGGTGGTTGCCGTTGGGGTCCTGGAGGACGGCTCTGATACCAGCCTGGAAACAGGTATCACTGTAGAGCTTCAGGGCACGATCCGGCAGGTCGTGTCTATAGAGGGGAGTTACGACGATCCGACGGGTCGCATTATTTATATTACCCTGGAGCTGCCGGACGAAGAAAGCCTGGCGGCGCAGGAGCTGGAGCCTGGCAGCCGGTACCTGGTCTATGGGGACTATCTGGACGGGGACTGGGTGCTGCGGGGATACATTACCGAGTTTATGAATGCGGATGGCACGAACGTGTCGCTGCAGGAGATTGACGAGAGCTGCATCAGTTACTACTCGGAGTTTGAGATAGCTCGGCTCCGTGCCCAAAATCCAAACAATACACTGGTTGCTGACTATGTGTACCCGAATAACTACGCGTTAGGCCTGAGAAGGGTCGCTTTGGAGGAGGAGTGGCTGCGCCTGATCGACGCAGCGATGCTGACTGTGCGCGACGGGTCAGCCTTTGGCAGTGTGAGCTATGTGGTCCACGAGTCGGGGCGGTACCCCACGCTGGATGAAACCCACTATATCACCGGTGAGGATGGAGAGATGGTGGAGGTTTCCCAGGAGGAGTGGCAGGCACGCTATGCCGTGCCCACCATTGCAAAGCTGGAGGGGACGGTGGAGGAATTCCTGGCCTCGGAGGAGGGCGCGCTCTGGCAGCAGCAGCTGTCGTACATGGAGATTAATTACCACGCGTTCCCCATTATCGGCGTGCAGAAGCTGGGGTATATTGCGGACTTTGCCCGGGACAATGCCCGGATCGTGGAAGGACGGGACTTCACCCAGCAGGAGCTGGACGAGGGGGCAAAGGTGTGCATTGTGTCGGAAACGCTGGCCAGCATGAATGGCCTGTCGGTAGGGGATACCATCACGCCGCAGTTTTACAATTATGACTGGGATTCCCCCAACCAGAAATTCATCTCTGACGGCTATGGGGTGATCAACCCCTGGGCGTACCGCTACAGCGGGACCACCGAGTTTGCCGGGGAAGCGGAGGAATATGTGATTGTCGGGCTGTACCGGCAGAGCAACGCGTGGATTGACCCGTCAGAAAATATCTATTCGTTTACGCCGAACACGATCTTTGTACCGGAAAACGCGGTCGTGTCTGATATGGACTATGGCAACCAGGGCTTTTTCCGGACGCTGATCTTGCGCAACGGGATGGTGGAGCCGTTCCGGGTGCTGGTGGAGGAAGCGGGCTATGAGGGGCTGTTCGTCTACTATGACCAGGGGTACAACGAGATCATCGGCACAGTGATGGATTACGGTGAGGTATCCCAGAAGGCGATGATGCTGGGTGCGGTGGTATACGGAGTGATATTGCTGCTGTTTCTGCTGCTGTTCCCGGGGAGCCAGGGGAAGTCGCTGTCCACCATGACGGCGCTGGGTGCGAAACGGAGCCAGAAGATCGGGCATGTATTTCTTTCGAGCGCATGGCTGCTGGTGCCGGGCACGGTACTGGGCACGGGCGCAGGGATGCTGCTGTGGAACAGTGTGGTAGGGCGGCTGACATCCAGCGTAGATGAAACGCTGACGGTGGAGATGGAGCCGCTGGTGCTGGTAGGGATCGCGGTGGCGCAGCTGGTGGCGGCGCTGGGGCTGACCGTCCTCCTGGCGCTGTTCATGACCCGGGACAAGGGTTTGAAGAGGAGAAAATAATCATAATTCTGCTGTTGACAAACAGATGCGCACATGATAAAATATATTCACAGGGGTGTTTTTCGCCTGCCGAAAACAAAATGCAGGAGGTTCACCATGAAGAAGACTTTACTTAAAAGCCTGTCCGCCTCCTTAGCGCTCGTTCTGCTTCTGCCTGCACTTTCCCTGGCGGTGTTTGCGATTGGAGCAGAGGAGCCTGCACACACCGATGTCGTCAGCAACCCGGGGGACACGGCCCTGCCTGCGGCAGCACTTTGCCCCGGTGGGAATCACTCGTTTACCCTCACTGCGAAGCTTGTGTATACGGATTGTGGCAGTTACCACCTGGTCGAGGAGTACGAGCTGTATCTCTGTGCAAATTGCGCCTATTCCTACACAGGCAACTTCATTTCTTCGTATACTGATATCCACGAGTATGTAAAGACTTTGATCAGTACAAGCGGTGAAACATCTACTTACTTGTATCAGTGCGCATGTGGAAACTCGTTCAAGACGGTTGAATAGAGATTTAGTTGACCGTATATTCTCAACGCACAATCCCCACTCAGCATTTACAATCAAACTGAGTGGGGATACCTATAGTTATCCAAATATGGGGTGAGAATCATGAAAATGCTACTGCAGCTTGTCAGACAGCCGCTCAAGCTGATTGCGGGATTGCTTGTCGCGGCATTTGCCTCCTCTATCCTGTGCGTGTGCATTGGCCAGGCCGTTGCTACCGATATGACAAGGGAGGAGATTGAATACAATTTCACTACGATTGCTTTGACAACCACGAAGTACAATTTTTCAACGACCTACGAAACAGATGAGAATGGAAATTCACTGCCGCTTGTAACATGGAACGCGTTGCTGCCTTCACAAATTGATGACCTTATTAATAACATAGTTCAAACACGGGGTGACCTGGTTAAGTTAGTCGCTGCCCCGGGTCTGGCATCGGCCTATCTGCCGGAGCTTGTCTTTGACAATCTTACGGAACACACCTACTACTATCCATATGCGGGTTCATTTGAGGATATCGCTACCCACAAGCTTGAGGGGGAGGTAAATTATGCCTGTGCCATGCTGGAGGTGGAGCTGACGGAAATCGGCGAGCCGAGCGTGAACACTACGGAAGGCATCAAAGAGGACGGGACGGAAACCAGTCTGGTAACCAGCGTTAAGGTAGAGGTTCGGGGCATCATCCGGCAGGTGGTGTCCATGGAGGAGGGCTATGCAGATCCTACCGGACGCGTAATTTATGTGACATTGAATCTACCGGATGTCGAGAGTTTGGCCATGGCAGATTTGGAGATTGGCGGACGGTACCTGATATACGGGGATGACTATGTGGACGAGGACTGGGAAATGCAAGGATTAGCCCTGACTGACCCATCTGGGTTAATACCCACCAGTTTCTTCTTCGCCGGGGTGAAATCGGACATGCAGGGCGCGTCAGCGCTGACTGTACGGGACGGGTCAGCCTTTGGCAGTGTGAGCTATGTGGTCCACGAGTCGGGGCGGTACC
>JAJQHS010000025.1:0-599 GCA_021199635.1 Bacillota bacterium | reverse complement strand
CCGTCCTCCTGGCGCTGTTCATGACCCGGGACAAGGGTTTGAAGAGGAGAAAATAGAGGTGAAATCTTATGCGGCAAATCTTCCGAAGATTCCGGCGGCGGCCTGCGCCGGCAATTGGCGTGCTGGTGTTTGCGCTCATCCTTTCGGCGGTCCTGTGCGGGCTGCAAATGTCCAACGAGGCCGAGGTCGAAAAATACTGGGATACGTTCTACACCATCCCGGTGGAGATGGCCGTTACCAATCTCACCGGAAGCCGCTCTGAGAATCTGCAAATTCCCGCTGAAATCGCGAATGTGTTTCTCCCTTATGGAGAGCTGGCCAAGTATGTGACCGATGTGCAGATGGAAGCATATCTTGTCCCGGACGGAGATTATCATGACAATCTTTTCTACGGGATATCCTCCATGGATCGAATCAGTAGCCTTCAGCCGGAAAACGCGGAAATCACCTGGGTGGAGGGATATGACGAGGGGATATTTGCCGGTGACGAGATGGTATGCCTTGCGCCAGAGAGCCTGATTCTTGCAATGCAGATCACGTCCCAGGACAAAACCATAATCAGATTGATACAAAAACACGATAGTAAAAGTGCCGTAAAA
>JAJQHS010000101.1 GCA_021199635.1 Bacillota bacterium | reverse complement strand
CATCTCCTCGCCCCACTGCGATGCGATGGTTTCCGGCGAAATGATAATGTAATTATACACATGGTTGTCGAATATCCCCGTGACCGTGACGGTCAGGCTCTGCATATCCGAATTCCGGATGGTCACCGTATCGCCCAGGCTGATGTCCATCAGCTCAGCGATCCCGGTGGAGATCAGCGCCTCGCCGGTGCCAGGCATATCCAGTGCCTCCTCGCCGGTGTGGAAATCGATGAAGTTTTGCAGCGAGCGGTCCCCGCCGATCAAGTATATGGAGCGGGTCTGCCCGCCAAAGCTGATATCCACGCTGGACAGGTTGGCAAATCCCACGCGCTCGGCGCTGCTACCCAGCGCTTCCACAAATTCCTGCTGCTCCTGCTCGGTCAGGCCGTCGGAGAAGGTGACCTGGATATCGTACACATCCACCTCCTCAAACTGGATGCTGGCAATATCCACAATAGTGTCCCGGATACCGAAGCCGGTGAGCAGCAGTGCCATGCATCCGCCAATGCCCACGAGCATCATGGCCAGGCGCTGGCGGTAGCGGAAAACGTTGCGCAGCATCACCTTATTCAGGAAGCTCAGCTTGTTCCACAGGGGTGTCCGCTCCAGCAAGACCTTCTTGCCGGGGTCCGGAGCCTTGGGGCGGATCAGCTCCGCCGGGGCCTCCTTCAGCGTCCTGCGGCAGCAGTACCATGTGACGAAGGTGGATGCGGCCAGGTATGCGGCGGTCACGCTCAGGCTCAGCCCCCAGTCGAACACCGTCACCACCTGCGGCGTGATATTGAACAGAATGCCATAGGCATTCCAGAGGATCCACGGGAAAACAATGCACCCCGCCAGAATGCCCAGAGTGCAGCCGATCAACGCCGCGCTGGCGGAATACAGCAGGTATTTGCTCATAATGCGCAGATTGCTGTAGCCCAGCGCTTTCAATGTGCCGATCTGCGTGCGCTCCTCCTCCACCATCCGGGTCATGGTCGTAATGCAAACCAGGGCCGCAATCAGTAGGAAAAAGCCGGGGAACACCCGGGAAACGCCGGATACGATGTCGGAATTGCTGTTCAGAGAGATATAACCCGTGTTGGTATCTCTGGTCAGGGCGTACACCACTGGGTCCTCCAGGGTGTCAATGGCCGTCCTGGCATCGAAAAGCGCCGCCTGCGCCTCAGTAAGCTGCGCCCAGGCGTCAGAAAGCTCCGCTTCCGCCTCCGCCTTTCCCTGATTGTATTCCTCCCATCCGTCGTCCAGCTCCGCCTGGGCATCCTCCAGGGCTTCCAATCCGGCCTGAAGCTCCGCGGTCTGGGCATCCAGCTCTGCCTGGGCGGCATCCAGCTCCAGGTATCCTGCCTGGAGCTGCGCTTCGTAGGCGGCAAACTCGCTGTCCGCCGCGGCCTTACTCCGGTCCAGCTGCACCATGCCGTCATTGACGGTGTTCATGGCGTCGGTCAGGGTCTTCTCCGTTTCCTCCAGCTCCGTCAGCTGCGCCTGGAGGTCCGAAAGCTGCGCCTCCAGTTCCGCCTGGGTCTGTGTAACGGAATCCAGCTGCTCCTGCGCCGCGGCGAGCTGCGCCTGCGCTTCGGTAAGCTGTGCCTGGAGGGATTCCGCCAGACTTTCCTCCCCCGCGTTCAGCGCCTCATCCAGCAGGAGCTGCGTGGTGTTCACCTGGGCGGTGCGCAGCTCCACCGCCAGCTGGAGCAGTGGCAGGTTGGACTGGATCTGCTGCAGGCCGTCCTCGATCTGGGAAATGCCATCCTCGAGCTGGGAAATGCCGTCCTGCACCTGGCGCAAGCTGTCTGCCACCAGCTGGTAATTCTCCAGAAGCTCCGTATTGGCATCGGCGATCTGCGCATAGGTTTCCGCCTTCTGATTGGCCAGGGTCAGCGTGGATTCATCCAGCGCGGCCTTACTCTGCTCGATCTGCGCCTGCGCCTCGGCAAGCTGCGTCCGGCCATCCTCCAGCGTCCGGCGGTTCTCATCGATTTCCGCCTGGGCATCCTCCAGCGTTTGCAGAGCATCCGCCAGCGTCTGCGCCGCCTCCTCGCTTGCCTGCTCGTACTCGGCAAGGCCATCCTGATATTCCTGCAGGCCCTCAGCGTAGGCCTGCTCCGCCTCGCTTCGCACCTGCTCCAGCCGCTCAAACGCCAGAGGCTCGATGGCGGTTTCCAGCTGGCTGGCCATGGCGTCCATGGCGTCGGAGTAGGCATCGGAATAGATCTCCCAATCGCCGGTGATCGTCAGCTGGATCTCCGTATAGTAATCCTGGCTGAAAGCCTCCGCAGGTATGTAAATATAGCTGGAGAACGACCCGTTCCCCAGCGAGGAGCTGCCACGGGTCAGGTCCATGTACAGCGGCGTGCTGACATAGCCAACCACGGTGAAGGTCCGGCAGTTCAGGCTGTCCAGCGTATCATCGTCATTCTCCGCGGTAATCTGCACCTGGGTCCCGAGAATATCGTCCGTAGCATTTTCGCCGTCCACCAGGCATTCATCCGCCGACTCCGGCATTCGCCCGCCCAGCAGGTAGACCTGGCTGATTTCCTCCGGGATGGCATAAAGGCGGTAAACCGCGTCATCCTCGTCACTGTCGAGGCTGGCATACACATCCAGCCAGATCACGCCCTCCGCCTGCTCGACGCCGTCCATCTGGGCAACAGCCTCCACCTGCGCCTGTGTCCAGCCATAGGTGCTGAGCAGGCGCAGGTCAAACATATTCTGCGCATCCATGTATTTTTGCCCGGTGGCAACCATATCCGTCTTTGTGATCCGCAGGCCCACGAAAATCGTGCAGCCCAGCGCAATAATCATCGCGATGGCTATGTACCGCCCCAGGGAACGCTGAATGGTGCGCAGCAGATTCTTGCGCATCCCGTTTCGTTTCATTACCACTCAATCTCCGAAATATCCACAAGGTTTTCGTTCTTCGTCTGGGAAATGATGGTGCCGTTTTTTACCCGGATGACCCGGTCAGCCATGGCGGTCAGCGCGCTGTTATGGGTGATGATGATCACCGTCATGCCGGTTCTGCGGCCGGTATCCTGCAAAAGCTTCAGGATGGCCTTGCCGGTCTGATAGTCCAGCGCGCCGGTAGGCTCATCGCACAGCAGCAGCTTCGGATTTTTCGCCAGCGCCCGCGCAATGGCCACCCGCTGCTGCTCCCCGCCGGAGAGCTGGCTGGGGAAATTCCTCATCCGGTCCTGCAGGCCCACGTCAATGAGCATTTGGGTCGCGTCCAGCGGATCCTTGCAGATCTGGTTCGCCAGCTCCACATTCTCCAGCGCGGTGAGGTTTCCGATCAGATTGTAAAACTGGAACACGAAGCCCACGTCCTGGCGGCGGTAAGCGGTCAGGTGTTTTCTGTCCAGCTTAGAGATCTCCTCCCCATCCAGGAACACTTTCCCAGTGGTCAGGGTGTCCATGCCGCCCAGAATGTTCAGCAGGGTGGTTTTGCCCGCGCCGGAGGGGCCGACAATCACCACCAGCTCCCCTTTCTCCACGGTGAAGGACGCATCGTGCAGCGCGTCGATCCGCACCTGTCCCATGTTGTAAACCTTTCCCACATGATCAAATTCTACAAACGCCATAAAATTTTCACCCCATGCTTTACTGTAAATCCAGTATAACATAGGGTGAAAAAAATGTAGGAATTTTTTGTGAATTTCCTGTTAGAAACCTGCTAAATCTTTCCTCGGAAAGGGGGTTCCCCCCGTCATTTCCGGAAAACCAGGAACTTGCTGGCCACGTAGTTCACGACCACCACCAGCACGCTGGTGGCAAGCTTCATCCAGTTGCCGTTCCAGCCCAGAAGGTCCACCGTGGCCAGCAGGATCAGCTCCTCCAACGCGAAGGACCCAAGGCGGCAGCTTACAAATTTTGCCAGCTCCGGCCACAGCGTTTTCGCCGACCAGTCGTGGCTCTTGAACACGAAGGGCTTATTGGTCAGAAAAGCAAAAATCACTGCCCCGACCCAGGCCACCGCATTGCTGACACTGGCATTCAGCCGCAAAGCATTGTAGCAGGGCAGGTAGATCAGATAATTGACCACCGTCGTCAATCCGCCGAAAAACAGGTAAGTAAGAATATCGCCATGCTTCCGGAGGAAAGCCTTGATTTTATCCATACGCTCCCGCATCCTCCCGGGGATCACAGCAGCGTAAAGCCCAGGAACTTCTCCAGCGCCGCAAGCTTCAGACTGGTGCAGAAAACCTCCATTGCCTTCTCCAGCTCGTCAATGGGCGGCAGGCTGGGGGCAATGCGGATCATGGAATCGTGGGGGTCCACCCCGTAGGGATACGTCGCGCCCGCCTCCGTCAGCTTCACGCCTGCCCGGCTGCAAAGCTCCAGCGTGCGCCTGGCCGTGCCGGGCATAGCTGCCACGCACACGAAATAGCCGCCCTTCGGCAAATGCCAGTGGGCAATGCCCCGGTTGGTCAGCTCGGCGCGGAGCATTTTCAGCACCATGGAGAATTTTGGCCCCAGAATTTCCGCGTGCTTCTTCATCAGCTCCAGAGTATGCGCCCGGTCCTTCAGGTACAGCACATGGCGCAGCTGATTGACCTTGTCATAGGAAATGGTCTGCACGGAGATCAGGCTGGTCAGGTACTGAATATTTTCCTCCGAGGCGGCCAGGACGGAAATGCCAGAGCCGGGGAAGGTGATTTTGGACGTGGAGGCGAATTCATACACCATATTGGGGCGCCCGGCCTCCGCGCACAGGGAAATAATGTCCGGGAACGGCTCAAATTCCCCCTCGAACTCGTGGACGCAATAGGCATTGTCCCACATAATGGCAAAATCCGGGGCGGCGGGCTTCAGGTTGGCGAAGCGATCCACCGTGATGTCCGAATAGGTGTAGCCCTGGGGGTTGGAATACTTGGGCACGCACCAGATGCCCTTCACCGCCGGGTCCCGCACCAGCTCCTCAACCACGTCCATATCCGGGCCGTAGGGGGTCATGGGCACGGTGATCAGCTCGAAGCCGAAGCTCTCTGTGATCCGGAAATGCCGGTCGTACCCGGGGGACGGGCAGAGGAACTTGATCCGCCCGGCCTTGCACCATGGCGTGGGACTGTCCTTCAGGCCGTGGGTGTAGGCCTTGGAGATCAGGTCGTACATCAGGTTCAGGCTGGCGTTGCCGCCCACGAAGGTCTGCTCGGGCTTACAGCCCAGCATATCCGCCCAGTATTCCCGGGCACAGCGCAGACCGGCCAGGTCCCCGTAATTGCGGCAGTCCGCCCCGTCCAGAATGCACTGCTCCGGCTCCGTCAGCGTGGTCAGCAGGTCGCTGACCATATCCAGCTGCGCCTGGCTGGGCTTCCCCCGGGACATATCCAGCTTCAGATGTTCCTCCTGCAGCGCCTCGTACCGCGCCAGCATCATCTGCGCCTCCATGCGCAGCTCTTCCCTGCTCCTGCAAGCGTAAGTAGGCATAAGCATCAATCCTCCACACATAGAATAGAGTTATTATACGGGCAAATTCCGAAAAATGCAACCTCCGCCTGCGGGAAAATTCATTTTTCCCGGCGCAGGTGGGCGTTTTAGTCTGATTGCACAAAAGAAATGAATTTCTTTCCAGATATTTATGGATTTTATTTCTTGCATTTTTGTACCATTTCGAATAAAATTTGTATATATTACGATTGGAACCCGGTCAAAGGCTCCCGTAATATGTTCGGTATGCCCCAACTTCAACGGAAAGGATCGATCCCATATGAGTCCTTATGTCAATGTTCCTGAGATTTTCGGCACAGACGTTTTTAACGAGGCCACTATGAAGCAGCGCCTGGAGCCGGAAATCTACCAGGCGTGGAAGCACTGCATCACCACCGGCTCCGCCCTGAGTCTGGAGGTAGCCAACGAGATCGCGGAGGCCATGAAGCTTTGGGCCACCGAGAAGGGCGCAACCCACTTTACCCACTGGTTCCAGCCTATGACCGGCATCACTGCGGAGAAGCACGACAGCTTCATCTGCCCCACCGGCGACGGGCGGGTGATCATGGAATTTTCCGGCAAAGAGCTGGTCCAGGGCGAGCCGGACGCCAGCTCCTTCCCCTCCGGCGGCCTGCGCGCCACCTTTGAGGCCCGGGGCTACACCGCCTGGGACCCCACCGCTTTCGCTTTCGTGAAGGACGGGAGCCTCTACATCCCCACCTGCTTCTTCTCCTACAACGGCGCCGCCCTGGATAAGAAGACTCCCCTGCTGCGTTCCCTGGATGAGCTTTCCCGGGAGGCTCTGCGGATCCTGCGGCTGTTCGGCGACACCCAGACCCACCGGGTTCGGGTATCCGTCGGCCCGGAGCAGGAATATTTTCTGATTCCCAAGGCGCTTTACGCCCAGCGGGAGGACCTGCGGCTGACCGGCCGCACCCTGTTCGGCGCACCCGCGCCCAAGGGGCAGGAGCTGGAGGACCACTACTTTGGTACCATCCGCACCCGGGTCACCAACTTCATGCGCGACCTGGATGAGCAGCTCTGGCGGCTGGGCATCCTCGCAAAAACCAAGCACAACGAAGTGGCCCCCTGCCAGCACGAGCTGGCCACGATCTACTCCGATGCCGCCAGCGCCTGCGACGCCAACCAGCTGGTGATGGACATTATGAAAAAGTGCGCTGCCAAGCACGACCTGGTGTGCCTGCTCCACGAGAAGCCCTTCGCCGGGGTCAACGGCTCCGGCAAGCACAACAACTGGTCCATGTGCACCGATTCCGGGAAGAACCTGTTCAGCCCGGGACAGACGCCCAGGCAGAACGCCCAGTTCCTGGTGTTCCTGGCCGCCTTCGTCCAGGGCATTGACGAATACCAGGACTTCCTGCGCTGCACCGTGGCCTACGCCGGGAACGACCATCGCCTCGGCGCGAATGAAGCGCCTCCGGCCATCATTTCCGTATTCCTGGGAGATGAGCTGACCGCCGTGGTCAATTCCATCATCGACGGTGTGAACTACACCGATCCTGAGAAGCGCATGATGCGCATCGGCGTGGATGTGCTGCCCTCCATCCCCAAGGACACCACCGACCGGAACCGTACCTCCCCTGTGGCCTTTACCGGCAACAAGTTCGAGTTCCGGATGCCCGGCTCCTCCCAGTCCGTCGCCGGCCCGAACATCGCGCTGAATACCATCATGGCGGAGGAATTGGGAAAATTCGCGGACATCCTGGAGTCAGCTGAGGATTTCGGCAGCGCTTTGCAGAAGCTGGTGTGCGATGCCTTCACCGCCCACCGGCGGATCATCTTCAACGGCAACGGATACAGCGAAGGCTGGAAGCAGGAGGCACAGCAGCGGGGGCTGAGCAACCTGGCCTCCTCTGCCCAGGCGCTGCCTGTGTACGCATCGGAGAAAAATGTGGAGCTGGTCACCAAGCACGGCATCTTCTCCGAGGCGGAGTTCCGCGCCCGCAGTGAGATTCACCTGGAGGCGTACTGCAAGGTTATCTGCATCGAAGCGCGCACCGCCGCGGACATGGCCATGCACCAGATCCTCCCTGCTGCCCTACGCTACACCGCCGACCTGACCGACGCGGTGCTGAAGAAGAAACAGCTTGGCGCGTCCTGCCATGCGGAGCAGGCGCTGATCTCCCGGCTCAGCGCCGGGACCGATGGCCTGTACGACAAGTGCCAGACTCTGCTGGCAGACCTGACCCACATCCCAACGGAGATGAGCGAGGCCGCGGGCTACTGCCGGAACACGATCCTTGCGGATATGGACGCCCTGCGCGCCGACGGCGATCTGCTGGAGCAGCTCACCGACAAGCAGTACTGGCCGTACCCCACCTATTCCGACCTGCTGTATTATTGATCGAAATGCAAAATGCGCCTGCTCCATTCACGGGAGCAGGCGCAAATTTTTTACCGAATTTCCATCAGTGGCTGGATATACTGCGCTCTGCGGCGCTCCTTCTCCGCGCAGTAAAGGGCATCGTTGCCTGCATGGATCTCCCGCAGGTAATCGTAATGGTTGAGCAGAATGCTCTCGTTGTTCCTGGCCAGCATCCGCACGGCGATGGAGGAGCATTGATCCGCCGCGCGCTCCAGGTAGGTCAGCGCCTCCATGAACACGATCCCGGCGCCGACAGAGCAGGTCCCGCTTTTCAGCCGCTTGGTATGGCGGTCCTTCAGGATCATCACCATGTCGTCGATGGTTTCCTCCAGCGGTTCGATGGCCTTGGCCTTTCCATTGTCATCGGAGGAGAAGGCGTCCAGCGTAATATCCAATATTTCCCGCACAGCGCCGCAGATCAGCGTCAGCTCCCCTTTGGCGGAGTTCGACAAGCCGGTTTTTTCCTGCTGGAGCCGCTGTGCCAGCTCCACCAGGTTGGTGGCATAATCCCCCACCCGCTCATAGTCCGGGACGGTCTGCATCAGAAGGTCCAGCTGCCGGTCCTCGCTCTCGCTTTCAATAGCCTTGGACAGTCCGATGAAAAACCGGCTGGAATCGTCCGCGAACCGGTCCAGGCAATCCTCGTCCAGGTCGATCTCCTTCGTCAGCTCCGGGTCATAGTAAAAAAGCTGGCTGCATCCCCGGCGGAAATTCTCATTGGCCAGCTCGCCCATAGCCGCCACGGCTTTGGTGGCCTCCGCCACGGCCATAGCCGGGGAGATATACAGCTTCTCATCCAGGATGTGCAGCTGGGGATGGCGCTGCGGCTGGGGCTGATCCTCCCGGACCAGCAGCATGGATAGCTTCACCAGCTGATTGGTAAAGGGCAACAGCACCACGGCGGTGACCAGGTTGAACAGGGTCTGGAAATTGGCAATCACGCCGGAATCCACTGTCCACGCGCTCCATCCCGTGCCCCAGGCCGTATTGGCCTCCAGGATGCGCATCCCGATCAGGAACAGCACTGTGCCAATGCTGTTGAATGCGATATGCACGACGCCCGTCCGCTTGGCGTCCTTCGTGGTGCCAATGGAGCAGACCATCGCCGTTGTGACACAGGTGCCCAGATTGATGCCCATGATCACAGGGTACACCATGGAGAAGGTCATCGCGCCGGAAACCGACAGTGCCTGGACCATGCCCACCATCGCCGAGGAGCTCTGCACGATCACCGTCAGAATCAGTCCGGCGGCAATGCCCAGCAGAGGGTTGTTCAGCTGGGACAGCGCGGACCGGAACGCCGCCGTTTCCGACAGCGGGTCCACCGCCTCAGTCATCAGCCCCAGGCCGATGAACAGGATGCCAAATCCAATGAAAATATCCCCAACAGTTTTCGAGGATTTGCGCTTGACGAACAGCATCAGCACAATGCCCACGATCAGCGCCGCCGGTGCCAGGGTTTCCGTGTCGAACATCATCAGGAACCAGTTGTCCCCGGCGTCGATGGCGGAGAGGCGGATGATCTGCGCCGTGACGGTGGTGCCGATGTTCGCGCCCAGCACGATGGAAACCGCCTGCTTCAGCGTCAGCACACCGGCGCCGATCAGCGCAATGGTCAGCACGATGGTGGCCGTGGAGCTTTGGATCACTGCCGTTACCAGCGTGCCGGTCAGCACGCCCACAAGCACATTGCCCGTTACCTTTTCTAGGATCCGCTTCAGCGCTGCGCCGGAGCTGTTCTTCAGTCCGTCGCCCATGACCTCAATGCCGTACAGGAACATGGCCAGGCCGCCCAGCAGCTGTATAATGGCGCGAAAAATTTCCATAAAAACACCCACATCTGTGTAATTGCCCCCGCGGGGCGCAATTACATTATAAGAAATCTCCGAGAAAATGTATATTGGCAAAATCCGATAATTTTTCCCGGAATTTTCCGGAGTGTTCCATTCATTTTCCCGTAGAACCGAAACCGCCGGCGCCCCGATCGGTCTGCGCCAGATCGTCGGACATCCGGTACTCCGGCGTATACACCGGCGTGATCACCAGCTGGGCGACCCGCTCGCCGGGGCTGACCGTCTGCGGCACGGCGCTGTGATTGTGCAGCACGACCATGATTTCCCCCCGGTAGTCGCTGTCGATCACTCCGACCTTATTGGCAGGCGCCAGCCCCCGTTTTGCCCCCAGGCTGCTGCGGGCATACACCAGCCCGGCATACCCGGCAGGGATCTCCATAGAAAGCCCTGTTGGGACCCATGCGTCGCCCCCGGGGGCGATGGTCACATCCGCCTCCAAGCAGGCGTACAGGTCGGCGCCCGCCGCACCGGCGGATCCATAGGCGGGAAGGCGCGCGCCCTCCCGCAGTTTTTTTACCGGAATCGGATTCATTTGCGAAGCCCCTTTCCTTCCCCCTGCCAGTCGAGCCAGGAGACAATTTCCCCGGATGCCATTGAGGCGGGGATGTCAATCAGCCGCTGATTCTCCGACCCGCGGAAGCGCAGGGTCAGGTTTTTCTTTTCCTCGATAAATGGCCCGTCCACCAGCACATCCAGATAGCTCAGGTATTCCCGGGTGATTTCCCACGGCCCCAGCTTGCCTGGCAGAATATCCCGGTCAAACAGGTAGCCGGTGAACGCCCAAATGGTTTTCTCCGGGTAGGTCTGCCGGACACGGCGCAGCAGCGCCACGATGGCAGGCTGGTTATGAGGGTCAAACGGCTCGCCCCCCAAAAGCGTCAGCCCCCGGATATAGTTGGGGCGGAGCATCTCCAGGATGGTATCCTCCGTCTGCCGGGTAAACGGCTCTCCGTAGGCAAAATCCCAGGCCTCCTGGTTGAAGCAGCCCTTGCAATGGTGGGTGCAGCCGGAAACGAACAGGCTGACCCGGACGCCGGGGCCATTGGCGATGTCACAGTTTTTGATCGTAGCGTAATTCAAGGTGATCTCCCGCTTTCTTTCCCCGTATCCCAGGGCACACTGCCCCTATTATAGCACAGGCAGTGGGGCGAATGCTACCCATTTTTTCGGTTTTATCCGCCCCGCGCCCCGTCCAGCAGGAATTTTTCCGCGGCGAGCGCCGCCACCGCGCCATCCGCCGTGGCGGTGACGATCTGGCGCAGGGGCTTCGTGCGCACATCTCCCGCAGCAAACACGCCGGAGATCGGGGTCTGGGTAGATTCCCCGGCGCAGACGTAGCCCCCTTCGTCCACGGGCAGCTGCCCGCGGACCAGCGCCGTTGCCGGCTCCCTGCCAATGCTGATGAACAGGGCGTCGCAGGGGATCTCCGTTTCCGCCCCTGTGGCGTGGTTCACCACGCTGACCCCGGTGAGCCGGTCGCCGGAAAGGAGCCGACGGACCTCGCTGTTCCAGCAATATTCCACATTTTCCGCCTGGCGCAGCGCTGCCTGGTTGTCCTTGGATGCCCGCAGGGTATCCCTGCGATGCACTAAGATCACCCTTTTTGCCGTGCGAGACAGCGTCAGCGCGTCCGCCGCGGCGGAATTCCCGCCGCCCACCAGCACCACCGTCCTGCCCCGGTAAAACATCCCGTCGCAGACGGCGCAGTAATGCACGCCCCGCCCGGTCAGCTCCTGCTCCATGTGCAGCCCCAGCCTTCTGGGGTTGGCTCCTGTGGCCAGGATCAGTGTTCGCCCCCGATAGTCCCCGCCATCGGTCTGCACGGTTTTGATCTCCCCGGAGAGCGACAGGGCATTTGCCTGGGCATAGACGGTTTTTGCCCCCGCCTTTTCCGCGCCACAGCGCATTTTCTGCCCAAGCGTGAAGCCGTCCACGCCTTCGTCAAAGCCGGGGTAATTGTCCACCTGCTCTGTCAGCGCCATCTGCCCGCCGGCGGACAGCCGCTCCAGCACCAGCGTCCGCAGTCCCGCCCGGGCGGCATACATAGCCGCGGTGTACCCGGCGGGTCCGCCGCCTAAAATCAGCACATCGTATATTGGTTCCATTGCCATTTCCTCCTTTTTTGCCAGTATACCCAAAAAACGGAGGCTTTACCGTGACAAAATCACCGATATCGGCTCCCACGAGCAATCGGGTAGGAAGTCACCCATTAGTTGACTGACCGACCTCCCACACCACCGTGCGTACGGTTCTCGTACACGGCGGTTCAACCGCATAAGTGCATGGACTCGTACAAGTTCAGGATACTGGGATGCGATTTGTCAAGGGTAATTTAGCGCAAAATGATGGACAGATTTTAAGAGAGAAATACCCTCGGCTTTAAAACCGAGGGCATTAAAATCAGAGGATTTTTTCGCAATCCATCATCCCATAAAGGACACGGACAACCTGAAGTTCTCTTTTCTGTTCGATTGGGCGATAGAAAACGATGTAATTTTTCACAATGAGCTTGCGGAGCGTTCTGTCTTTAATCAGGCTGCTCCTGACAAGCGGACACATAAGCGGATTCAGGCATACACGGTTGAGAGACTCATCTATGTCATCAATCAGCGCAGCAGCGGCACTTGGATTGCAGAGT
>JAJQHS010000103.1 GCA_021199635.1 Bacillota bacterium | reverse complement strand
ATATTTGCCCCATCCGGGCTCAAATCTTCCGGCGGGACGGATCTTCCGTCCCCCCCGCTCCTGCCCAATTTCGCCCGCCGGAAGATTTGAGCCCGGATGGGGCAAATATTTTACCGGAATTTTACATCTGGCGGCTTCTCATCGTCCCAAACTGTTGTATAATAGATTTATCGCAAATTGGAGCAAAGGGACGATGATATGATTTGGTGCGTGGAGGATGATACAAGCATCCGGGAGATTGAGGTCTACACCCTGCAATCCACTGGGTTTTCGGCGGAAGGCTTCGAGGATGGCGCGGCGTTCCTGGAGGCGCTGAAGACCCGCCGCCCGGAGCTGATTCTGCTGGACATTATGCTCCCTGGGGAGGATGGTGTCGCCCTGCTTCGGCAGCTGAAGAGCCGGCAGGATACGGCGCAGATCCCCGTGATCATGGCCACAGCCAAGGGAATGGAGTTTGACAAGGTGCAGTCGCTGGACCTGGGGGCGGACGATTACCTGGTCAAGCCCTTCGGCATGATGGAAATGGTTTCCCGGGTGAAGGCTGTGCTGCGCCGCTGTCAGGACGTCCCCACGGGGAATATCCTGACGGACGGCGGGCTCCGGATGGATCTGAACCAGCGCACGGTGTGCATAGACGGCAGCCGGATCGGGCTGACCTATAAGGAGTTTGAGCTGCTGAAGCGCTTCCTTTCTCAGCCCGGCATGGTATTCACCCGGGAGCAGCTGTATGCCCAGGTCTGGGGCGATAACTTCATGGGTGAGTCCCGGACGGTGGATATGCACATCCGCACGCTGCGGCAGAAATTGGGCGCTTACGGCGAGCGGATCGAGACTGTGCGCAACGTAGGCTACCGCTGGGAGGGCGTCAAATGACCGGTAAAATATCCCGCTCCATTCTGCTGGTGGCCGTCTGTGTGCTGCTTTGCTGCTCTGCGCTGTTCCTCGGCGTTCTGTATGCCTATTTTTCCGAAGCGCAGACGGCGCAATTGGAAAATTCCCTGAATTTAGCCGCCCGGGGTGTGTCCCAGAGCGGCATTTTCTATTTGCAGGGTCTGGAAAGCAACTGCCGTCTGACCTGGGTGGACGCGGATGGCACAGTGCTTTTCGACTCCGAGGCCGACACACAGACCATGGAAAACCACGCCCAGCGGGAGGAGATCCAGCAGGCATTCGCCAACGGCACCGGGGAGAGCGTGCGCTACTCCGAGACTATGACGCAGCGCACCGTCTACCGGGCAACGCTGCTGCCGGACGGCACGGTGCTGCGCATCAGTGCCAGCTATGCCACGGTATTCTCCCTGGTGATGGGGATGCTCCAGCCCATCGCCACCATTTTGCTGCTGGCCATGGTGCTGTCCGCCGTGCTTGCGCTGAAGCTGACGGACAAGGTGATGCAGCCAATGGCACAGCTGGACATGGAGCACCTGCCGGAGAAATCCCCATATCCGGAGCTGACGCCCCTGCTGGAAAAAATCCGCGGGCAGCAGCGGGAGATCGCCTGGCAGAAGCAGGAATTGGCCGACAAACGACTGAACATGGAGTTCGCGGAGCAAAACCGCCAGGAATTTACTGCCAATGTATCCCATGAGCTGAAAACGCCCCTGCAGTCCATCATGGGCAGCGCGGAGCTGATCGAGAATGGGCTGGTGAAGCCATCTGACCTGCCCCGTTTCGCCGGGAACATCCGCAAGGAGGCCAACCGCCTGCTGCTGCTGATCGAGGATATCATCCACCTCTCCCGGCTGGACGAGGGATGCCCATTGCAGCCGGAGCCGGTGGAGCTGTACGCGTTGGCGGAGGAGGAAGTGCGGGCGCTGAAGCCCATCGCCCGGGCGAACAATGTCCGGCTGACCCTGGAGGGGGACGCGGTGGTGATCGACGGCATTCCGCAGCTGGTGCAGGAGATCCTGCACAATCTGTGCGACAACGCGGTAAAATACAATCGCCCCGGCGGTCAGGTGACGGTCGGGGTGACAGGCGCGGGGGAGGATGCGGTTTTATCCGTGGCGGACACGGGCATCGGCATTTCCCCGGAGGACCAGAGCCGGATCTTCGAGCGGTTCTACCGGGCAGATAAAAGCCGCTCCAAGGCGACCGGCGGGACCGGCCTGGGGCTCTCCATCGTGAAGCACGCCGCCGGGTACCTGAATGGAGAAATTTCGCTGGAAAGTGCGGTGGGCGTGGGCACGACCATCACCGTCACCTTCCGGGGGAAGCGGCACACAGAGGAAAAAACGCAGGAAGGGGATTGACCCTTCCTGCGTTTTGGTTCCTGTTTCCGGTGGGCCGGGCGTCAGGCGTTCATACATTCCCCGGCGGAGAAGCTGCACGGCAGCAGCTCGCCCAGGGTCATCACCTGATAGCTGTCCCCCGCGCCGACCATGTAGATACGGAAGTCCGTGCCGCAGAATTCCCGCATGACCTGGCGGCACACGCCGCAGGGCGGAAATGTCCCGGTGATGCACCCATCCTTACCGCCGCAGATGGCGATGGCGGCAAAATCCCGGTGCCCGTCGTACACGGCTTTGAAAATTGCCACCCGCTCGGCGCAGACGCTGGGGGAATAGGCGGCGTTTTCCATATTGCAGCCCTGGTATACGCTCCCGTCACTGCACAGCAGCGCCGCGCCTACCTTGTAGCCGGAGTAGGGACTGTAGGAGCGGGTCATGGCCTCTTTCGCCAGCTCGATCAGCTTCTCAGGCGTCATGGCGATCCCCTCCACACAGCAGCGCATCCGCGAAGCTCACGCCGGGGGTGTCCAGCGGAATCTCCAGCAGTTGGGCAATGGTCGCCGCGATGTCCGCGAAGGAGCCGCGGGTGCCCAGATTGCCAGGCTTGACGGCGTTCCCCAGAATCAGCAGGGGAACATATTCCCGGGTGTGATCGGTGGTGGCCAGGTACGACGGATCGCAGCCATGGTCCGCAGTGATCATGACAATGTCCCCGTCCCCCAGCTTCGCCATCAGCTCGGGCAGCCAGGTGTCGAATTCGGTCAGCGCCCGGGCGTAGCCGTCCACGTCCCGCCGATGGCCATACTGCATATCAAAGTCCACCAGGTTCACAAAGCACAGGCCGTGGAAATCCCGGTCGGCATAGTCCAGCGTATGCGCCATGCCGTCGGCGTTGCTCTGGTTGTAAACATGCTCAGTGGTGCCCCGCCCGGCGAAAATGTCGAAAATCTTTCCCACCGCCAGGCTGTCCAGCCCCGCGGATTTTACCGCGTCCAGCAGCGTTTCCTTCGGCGGCTCCAGGGAGAAATCGTGCCGGTTGGCGGTGCGCCGAAAGCTGCCCGGCTGCCCCACAAAGGGGCGGGCGATGACCCGGCCTACGCCGTGCTTGCCCTGCAGGATGTTCCGGGCGATGCGGCAGTATTCGTACAGCTGCTCCGGCGGCACAATGTCCTCATGGGCGGCGATCTGGAACACGGAGTCGGCGGAGGTATACACGATCAGGTCCCCCGTGCGCATATGGGCCTCCCCATATTCCTCAATGACCGCTGTACCCGACCAGGGCGCATTGGCCAGGACGCCGCGCCCGGTGGCCTCCCGGAAGGGCTTCAGCACCTCCTCCGGGAATCCGTTGGGGTAGGTGGGCAGCGGGTCCGGGGATACGATCCCGGCGATTTCCCAATGGCCGATGGTGGTGTCTTTGCCCATGGAGCGCTCCGTCAGCCGGGCAAAAGCGCCGGTGGGATTCGCTTCTGTGCCCAGGCAGGATACGCCGTCAATGTTTCCCAGCCCGGCCTGGCGCATATGGGGGATGTGCAGCTCGCCGGAGGTGGCGCATGCCGCCAGCGTATTGACGCCCACGTCCCCAAAGGACGCGGCGTCCGGCATCTGGCCGATGCCGAAGGAATCCAGAACGATCAAGAAAACTCGTTTCATAGCCAGCCTCCGGGGTTATTTCCCGTCCATGGCTACGGCAACATCCAGCGCCACCTTCATCATGGTGGTGAAGGAATTCTGCCGCTCCTCGGAGGTGGTTTCCGTGCCTTTGAGGATATGGTCGGAAATGGTGCAGATGCAAAGGCCGCGCTTGCCGTAGCGGGCGGCATTCATGTACAGGGCGGCGGCCTCCATCTCCACGGCCATGACGCCCATCTTCTTCAGACCATAGACACTGTCCAGCCCCTCCGGCACGCCGATATGGTCGCCATAGAATACATCGGAGGAGTTCACATTGCCTACATGGTACACGGCGCCATTGGCCTCGGCAGCCTTCACCGCCTCCGTGACCAGCTCCCAGGAGGCGATGGGCGCGAAGGTGCCGGGCAGATGGAACTGGCTTGCCCAGTTGGAATCCGTGCAGGCGCCCTGGGCGATCACCAGGTCATACAGGTTGATATTCTCCTGGATCGCGCCGGCGGAGCCGACGCGGATGATATTGTCCACGCCGTAGCCGTTGTACAGCTCGTGGGAGTAGATGCCGATGGCGGGCATTCCCATGCCGGAAGCCATGACGGACACCTTAACGCCCTTGTACGTGCCGGTATAGCCCTGCACGCCCCGGACATTGTTGACCAGCACCGGATTCTCCAGAAACGTTTCAGCGATGAATTTGGAGCGCAGCGGATCGCCGGGCATCAGTACGGTTTTTGCAAAATCGCCGGGTTTGGCGGAAATATGAGGGGTCGGGGTGGTTAACATAACGTTCTCTCCTTTGTGATTATGTGTTTTTTTACGAAATAGTAGAAAGGATGCGGCAAATCACCGCCCATCCCGGTAGGGGAGAGGTTTCATTTCCCCGCTGTTTGGGTGCGGTAGGGAATTTGCTCCCCCGCCCCAGTCTGCGGACTGGGGAACCCCCGCACTTGTGAGGGGGCAAGGGCTCAATCCTCCCGCCCGGTACAAACCAACGGCCTGGTGGCAAGTTACCGCCCCTCCCGGTAGGGCCGTGTGCCCACACACGGCCATCGCAATGTACGATGACCGCAGCACCAAAAATGGTACGGCGTCGGGCTACCCGGTGGCCGCATGTGGGCATGCGGCCCTACGGGGTATGTGAAATAACCGCTGCAGCCTCGCACCCCGCACTTATGAGGGGGTCAAGGACGCTGAAACCTTCGCCCGGTACGAACCAACGGACTGGTGGCAAGTCGCTACTGCATCGGGAGGGTCAAGACCCCTACGGAGTTGGCGGGGTAAATACGGCGATGCTTATGCGTTCTCCATCGCCTTGGCCAGCTTGACGATCCGGGACGTTCCCAGACGGGAAGCCCCCAGCTGGATGAATTTCTCCGCGTCCGCCAGGCTGGAAATGCCCCCGGCGGCCTTGATTTTCACATGGGGCGCCACATGCTCAGCGAACAGCGCCACATCCTCGAAGGTCGCTCCGGCGGTGGAGAAGCCGGTGGAGGTCTTGATGTAGTCCGCGCCGGAATCCGACACGCATTTGCACAGGGCGATCTTCTCCTCACGGGTGAGCAGGCAGGTCTCGATGATCACCTTCAGGAGCTTGCCCTTGCAGGCGGCCTTCACTGCGGCGATCTCGGCGGTGATCTCCGCCCATTTGGCTTCCTTTGCCCAGCCAATGTTGATGACCATGTCCACCTCGTCCGCGCCGTTGTCCACTGCGTCGGTAGCCATGAAGCACTTGGCAGCGGTGGTGTCGTAGCCGTTGGGGAAGCCGATGACGGTGCAGATGGCCAGCTTGTCCCCCACGTACTCCTTCGCCTGCTTCACGAAGGAGGCGGGGATACATACGGAGGCGGTGTGGTACTTCACGCCGTCATCGCAGATGCCCTGGATCTGTGCCCAGGTAGCGGTCTGCGCCAGCAGGGTATGGTCGCATTTTGCCAGAATTTCCGAAATTTCCATAATTTTTCTCTCCTTAATCGATATGTTGAAAGCTTATTCGACGATCAGCTTTTTCTTGCCGCTTTTTCCCACAGGATGCTCCTGCAGACGCACCACAAATTCCAGGTTGACCAGGCTGCGGTTCCCATCCTTTTCCAGCAGAAGCGCGCCGTCCCGCACCTCCCGCAGGGTGCCTGTCAGCGGGCTCTCCTCCCGGATGGTGAAGACCACGCAGTCCTTGCCGACAAACGTCTTTGCCATCTCTTCCATGTCTACATTGCTCCTTTTCCGGTGATTTTTATGTACGATATAGGTGGATACCTGCCGCCGCCGCTTCGTGCCGGGCAAAGTCACAAGCAGCAGGATGAAAACCGGCAGATAAATTGCGACCCACTCCATAGGCCGTCAATGGGTGTGGAGGCGGATGACCTTCCGCTCCCGGATTCCGTTTACATAACATCTGTGGCACATGGCGATATAGCTGTCGTTGCCTCCCAGCACCACCTGGGCGCCCTCGGTGACGATATGCCCCTCACCGTCGATCCGGGCGTTCACCGTAGCCTTCGCGCCGCAGTCGCAGATGGTTTTGATCTCCTGAATCTCATCCGCCAGCTCCATCAGCCGGCGGCTGCCGGGGAACAGCCGGGTCTGGAAATCCGTGCGCAGGCCGAAGCACATCACCGGGATGGAATAATCGTTCACGATCGCCCGGAGCTGGTCGATCTGTGCCTCAGTCATAAATTGGCACTCGTCCACAATGATCACATTGCATACGCCCAGCTGCTCCCGGAGGAATCGCTGGAGAATGTCCTCCTCCGGGGGGACCACCGCCACCTGCGCCTCCAGCCCGATGCGGCTGCGCAAAATGGTCTGACCGTCCCGGGTGTCGGCGCTGGGCTTGATGAGCCAGACATTCAGGTCATTCTCCTCATAGTTGTACTTGGTGATCAGTGCCTGGGCGGTTTTGCTGGAGCCCATGGCGCCGTATTTGAAGTATAGCTTCGCCATTTTTCTCTCTCCTCTCTGTCCGGCACTCCATTATACCAATTTCCCGGCCGGATTGCAAGTGGAACATGGGCAATTTCCACAATTCCGCATGGATTGACAAATCCGCAAAAATATGGGACAATAGGCGCGGGAGGGATTCTTGTGAAAATGAGATTTTTATCGGCCGTGCTGCTCCTTGCGCTGGTCTTAGCGGCGTTTTCCGGATGCGGCACGGTTTCTGACATCGCAGGGAACGTGGCGGACGCCGCCATGGAGGAGCTGAAGGTGCAGATCGCGGACGCCATTGAGGAGAACAAGGTGGAGCTGGTGGAGATGAAATCCGCCTTCGGCAAACTGAACGACGATGGGGGCAGCCTGCAGTTTTTCTGCGCCATGCTGATCCGTGCGGATTCCGCCGACCTTGCAGCTGCTGCGTTGGACGGCAACATCGGCTCCTTTGACGATTTCGGGGTGGTGGTCCAGACGGGCAGCGCCATTGAAAACGAGCATTTGGTGAATAAATCCTTAAGCTATGACCACACGGATTTTTCGGACGGGAACTACTACACCGTGTTCCTGTACGCCTCCAGCTTCGCACTGGAGGACCTGACCAGCTATACCTTCGCTACTTCGGGATCGTAATGGTCAGCACGATTTGACTATCCGTTTCCCGGCGCTCAGATATGGCCGGGATGCCGGAGAGCTGTATGCGCTGCAGGGACTGGTTCAGATTGTTCAGGAACGTTCCCACATTGACCCGCTTGCCCCGCTCTGCTTCGCCGCTGAGCAGGTCGTCGATGTATTTTTCCGTCCGGGCCACGCTCATGCCCTGCCGGACGATCACCGCGATAGCCGCCAGCTTCTTCGGCTCGGTGGGGAGCTTCAGCAGCGCCCGGGCGTGGCGCTCGGTCAGGCCACCGCTGCGGATGGCCTCCAGGACCTGGGGGGAATGGCGCAGGATGCGCAGCTTATTGGCCACGGCACTCTGGCTTTTCCCCAGAAGGTGCGCCGCCTGCTCCTGGCTCATGGACCACTGCTCCATCAGCCGGGCGATGCCCACTGCCTCCTCCACGAAATCCAGGTCCTGCCGCTGCAAATTTTCCAGCATGGCGGCCATGGAGGATTCCTTCTCGTCCATGTCCATAATGATGCAGGGGATTTCCGTCAGCCCGGCCATCTGGCCTGCCCGCAGCCGCCGTTCACCGGCGATGAGCTGGTAGCCTGTCCCCACCCGGCGCACCGACAGCGGCTGCAGGATCCCGTGCTGGCGGATGGAATCCGCCAATTCCGCCAGCGCTTCCTCCTGAAATACCTTCCGCGGCTGTGCCGGATTAGGGCGGATGGCTCTGGCGGGGAGAAACACCACCCTTCCGGTCTCCATATAGGTTTTCAGCTTCTGGCATTGCATAGCCCGTTCCTCCTTCGTAGGTTGTGTGTCCCATTGTAATGTCCGGGAAATGGGAAAACCCACGAAAAGCCGTTCCGCAGCCGCCAAAACTGCCCGACAGCTTTCGCCCGGCGCAGATAGGGGATTTTGCGGGTTTTATGAATTTTTAAGAACGCCTTGGTTGCAAATTTGCCGGGAGTATGCTAAAATGGGACCACAAATGCTGGGGGTGGTGGATTGCTGACAAAATATTTGCTTGTTTTTCTGGTGTCCATGACGCCCATCGCGGAGTTGCGCGCAGCTATGCCCCTGGCTGTGGGCATGGGGCTGGACTATGTGCCTGCCCTGGTGCTGTGCGTCATCGGGAATATGCTGCCGGTGCCGCTGATCTACTTCTTCGCCCGGAAGGTGCTTTTCTGGGGCGCGGACAGGAAATATGTGGGCGCGGCATTCCGCTTCCTGCTGGATAAGGGGGAGGCCGCCGGGCAGAAGCTCACCCGCCGCGCCGGACGGGGCGGATTGTTTGTGGCGCTGCTGCTGTTTGTGGGCATTCCCATCCCCGGCACCGGCGCGTGGACCGGTACGCTGGCTGCCAGCTTCCTGGATATGGGCATCCGCTCCACTGCGTTGGCCGTTTCCCTGGGGGTCATATTGGCCGGGTTCATCATGGGCGTGGCCAGCACCGGCGTGTTCAGCGTGATCGGATAATGTTTGGAGGTAAAAGCTATGTCGGATTGTCTGTTCTGTAAAATTATCGCGGGGGAGATCCCCTCTGCCAAGGTCTATGAGGACGAAAGCATCCTGGCTTTCCGGGACATCGCGCCCCAGGCGGCGACCCATATCCTGGTGGTCCCCAAGGCACACATCCCCTCGGTGGACGGTGTCACCGCGGAAAACAGCGCCATCGTCGCCCATATTTTTGAGGTCATCCCTGCCATTGCCGCAGCGGAGAAGCTCACCGGCGGCTACCGGGTGGTGAGCAACTGCGGCGCAGATGCCGGGCAGACCGTGCCCCACCTGCATTTCCACATCCTGGGCGGCCAGACGCTGAATCCGCAGATGGCCTGAATTCGGCCTTGACAGATCGGCGGAATCAAGTATAATAATGTTATAAATCGCATACAAATAAGTCTTCGGGGGGCCGGATGCATCCGGCTGAGATTGGGCATAGCGCTGCCCTGACCCGTGAACCTGATACGGCCAGTACCGTCGGAGGGAAAGATGCACGAATGGGATGCTTTTGTGTCGCATTGCACCTGGACGGGTTTGCAATGCGACATATTTTTTAGGAGGTATCCCTATGAAGACCCAAACCAAGCGCTTGACCGAAAGCGCAATGCTGCTGGCTGTGGCGATCGTGCTGGAGCTGGTCAGCAAAATGATTATCCCGGAAATGCCCTTTGGCGGGCAAATCACCCTGGTTTCCATGCTGCCGGTGGTACTGATTTCCTATCGCCACGGCGTGAAATGGGGACTGGTGACCGGCGTGGCATATGCTCTGATCGAGATGGTGCTCGGCACCAAGACGATCGCCGCCGCATTCCAGCCCGGTTACTTCGGCGACACCGCCATGATCGGCTATGCCCTGATCATGTGTCTGCTGGATTACCTGGTTGCGTTCACCGCCGTAGGATTGGGCGGCATTTTCCGGGATAAGATCAAGAACCCCGGGGTTGCCCTGTCACTCGGCAGCCTGGTGGCGCTGGGCGCACGGTACCTGGCACACACGGTTTCCGGCTACATCCTGTTTTCCGGCTGGGCGGAGTGGTTCTTCACGCAGGATGGATTCCCTGCCTGGGGCGCAGCTCTGGTGGAAAGCCTGAGTCCCAGCCTGCTGGGGCTTGTGTACAGCATCGTGTACAACGGCATTTACATGGTGCCGGAGATGATCCTCACCGCTGTGGCATCCGTGCTGATCGCCCGTGTCCCCGGGATTGTGAAGAAGGTAAGCTGAAGCCTGGCAATTTCAGAAGGGGAGGGCGTGTGTCCTCCCCTTTTCCTGTGTACAATAAGAACGGCACAGCGTGCGCTGTGCCGTTCCGTTTTATCAGTCCTCGAAGGTCAGGATGTCCTTGTAGCGCTCTTTGAAAATGCCGTAAACCGCTTCCAGGGTGGCGTCGTCGGACACGGATACGTAATTCTCCGTTTCCTCGTCCACCGGCTCCACCTCCAGGATGACGATCTCCATCGCCTCGTCCTCCGCGGGCATCAGGATCAGGTACTCCTTGCCGTTATAGGGGATGCAGTCCAGGTACTCAAAGTCCACATCCGTGCCGTTCTCATCGGTGAGGGTCAGGATGCTGGGGGATTCCTCCTCCGGGATGTTTTCCTTGTTCTCCATAGGCGCCGCCTCTTATCTCTGGATCCGTCCGGAGCCATCGCCGCCGGCCAGCTTCTCCACCTCGCTGACGGTCATCATATTATAGTCGCCCTCAATGGAGTGCTTCAGCGCAGAGGCCGCCACTGCGAATTCCACGGCGGACTGGGTGTCCTTGCCGTTGAGCAGGCTGTAGATCAGGCCGCCGCCGAAGCTGTCGCCGCCGCCGACCCGGTCAATAATATGCAGGTCGTACTTCTTGGAGAAGCAGTACTCCTCCTTGGCCACATTGTACAGCATGGCGCTCCAGCCATTGTCGAAAGCGGAGTGGCTCTCCCGCAGGGTGATGGCCACCATTTCAAAGCCGAACTTGTCCGCCAGCTGCTTCGCCACGCTCTTGTAGCCCTCGTGGTTCAGGGAGCCGCCGTAGATGTCCGTGGCCTCCGCCTCGATGCCGAATACATCCTTGGCATCTTCCTCATTGGAGATGCACACATCTACGTACTGGCACAGCTCCGTCATGGCCTCCCGGGCCTGGGCACGGGTCCACAGCTTGCCGCGATAGTTCAGGTCACAGGAGATTTTGCAGCCGTGGGCCTTGGCGGCCTTGCAGGCTTCCTTGCAGATTTCCACCACATTGGGGCCGAGCGCCGGGGTGATGCCGGTGAAATGGAACCATTCGGCGCCCTCGAAGATGGCGTCCCAGTCGAAATCAGCGGGGGAAGCCTCCTGAATGGCGGAATGCGCCCGGTCATAGATGCACACGGAACCGCGCTGGGAGGCGCCCTTCTCATTGAAGTAGATGCCGACCCGGTCGCCGCCGCGGACGATCTTGCTGGTGTCCACGCCGTAGCGCCGCAGCGAATTCACCGCGGCCTGGCCGATGGCGTGGGTGGGCAGCTTGGTGACGAAGGCCACGTCCATGCCATAGTTGGCCAGGGACACGGCGACATTGGCCTCGCCGCCGCCAAAGGTGAACTCCACATGGTCGCACTGGACGAAGCGCTCGTAGTTATACGGCTGAAGGCGGAGCATCAGCTCGCCGAAGGTGATGATTTTTGCCATTACTTTCTGGCCTCCTTCACGATTTCCACGGATTTCTTACACAGGTCGGTGATCTGGTCCCACTCCCCGGCCTCGATCAGCTTATCCGGGCACATGTAGGAGCCGCCGCAGGCCGCGATGATGGGGCTGGCGGCATACTCCGGCAGATTCTTCAGGTTGACGCCGCCGGTGGGCATGACCTTGAACATGGGGAAGGGCGCGGACATGGCCTTGATCTTTGCCAGGCCGCCGCTCTGCTCCGCGGGGAAGAATTTCAGGACCTCCAGACCCAGCCGGTAGGCGGCATGGTAATCTGTGGGGGTGGTGCAGCCGGGGAAGACAGTGATGCCCTTCTCCTGGCAGTATTTGACGATCTCGATATCCAGGCCGGGGGTGACCACAAACTGGCCGCCGGCGGCGATGGTCTGGTCCACCTGCTCCGTAGTCAGCACGGTGCCCGCACCCACGATCATCTCGGGATGGCGCTGGGTCATGATGCGCATGGCCTCCGGCGCACCGGCGGCCCGGAACGTGATCTCCGCCACACAGACGCCTCCGGCGCACAGGGCGTCCGACAGGGGCGCAGCGTCCTGCTGGGGATTCTTCAGCTTGATCACCGGCACGACGCCGATCTGGCTGATCTTTTTCTGCAAGTCATTCATAATTGTTTCCTCCTGAACTTTTTTGGATTTACCCATAAAAAACCGAAAGAAGGGGCAAGAGCACAGTATCTGCCCATTTTCAAATCCATTATACCGGGAATTCAGAAGCCTGTCAATTGGGAAAACGACGGAATATGCCTTCCAAAACTGTAAAAAACGGCAATACGGAAGCCGGGGCAGAGACGCCCGCTCTGCCCCGGAGGAATCGTTATAGCTTTACTGCGTCAGCGGATTTCAGCTGGAGCTGGAGCTTGTCGGCGATCAGGGCGATGAACTCGGAATTGGTGGGCTTGCCCTTGGTGTTGCTCACCGTGTAGCCAAAG
>JAJQHS010000006.1 GCA_021199635.1 Bacillota bacterium | reverse complement strand
ACGCGTTGTCAAAGGCCGAGTCCCGGTCATCGTGGGCGGGGACCGCCATAATCGCCCCGGTGCCGTAGGTGGACAGGACATAATCGGAGATGAAGATGGGGATCTTCTTCCCGTTCACCGGGTTGATGCCCATCACGCCGCCCAGCTTCACGCCGGTCTTCTCCTTGTTCAGTTCGGTGCGCTCCAGATCGCTCTTGGCAGCTGCGGCAGCCTGATAGGCCTTGACTTCCTCAGGATTTTCCAGCTTGTCCATCCACTTGCCCACCAGCGCATGTTCCGGGGACAGCACCATGTAGGTCGCGCCGAAAAGCGTGTCCGGCCGGGTGGTGTAGATCAGGATCTCATCGCCCAGCGTGGAGCCGAAGCGGACCTGGGCGCCATGGCTGCGGCCGATCCAGTTGATCTGCTGCGTCTTGACCCGGTCAATGAAATCCACGCCGTCCAGATCGTCGATCAGCCGGTCCGCATACTTCGTGATGCGCAGCATCCACTGGCTCTTCTCCTTGCGAACCACAGGCGCGCCGCAACGCTCACACACGCCCTCAACCACTTCCTCGTTGGCCAGGACGCATTTGCAGCTGGTGCACCAGTTGACCGGCATTTTCGCCTTATAGGCCAGGCCGTTTTTATACAGCTGGAGGAAAATCCACTGGGTCCACTTGAAGTAGCTTGGGTCGGTGGTGTTGATCTCCCGGTTCCAGTCGAAGCTGTAGCCCAGAGCCTTCAGCTGGCGGCGGAAGCTTTTGATGTTGTTCTCCGTGACGATCCGGGGATGGATGTGGTTTTTGATGGCGTAATTCTCCGTAGGCAGGCCAAACGCGTCATAGCCCATGGGGAACAGCACATTTTTCCCGTCCATCCGCTTTTTTCGGGCAATAATGTCCATGGCGGTGTACGGCCGGGGATGCCCCACGTGCAGCCCAGCGCCGGAGGGATAGGGAAACTCCACCAGGGCGTAGAATTTCTCCTTCTCGCTGCCGTTGACAGCAGCGTACAGCTTCTTCTCCTCCCAGATTTTCTGCCATTTGGATTCAATCGCCGCGAAATCGTAATTCATTGCAAACGCCTTCTTTCCCGCCGGGTCTACTCGGCGATGATAATCTCTTTCAGATCGATCTGCTCCGCATCCGCCCACAGACGCTCCAGATCATAGAATTTTCTGGCCTCCTCCGTGAACACGTGGACGACGATGGAGCCGTAATCCAGCAGCTCCCAGGTATTCCCCCGGTGCCCCTCTCTGCCCAGCAGCGGCTCGCCCAGCTCCGTCAGGGTATACTCGGCGTAATCGCACAGGGTTTTCACGTGGGTATTGGAGGTGCCGGTGCAAATCAGGAAATAATCCGCCAGGCTGGAAACCTGATCGATCTTCAGCAGCTTGATGTCCATTCCCTTCTTGGCGTCCAGCGCCTTGGTCACCTGATAGGCGACCTCTTTTGCTGTCAGCATAACAATTCTCTTTCCTTTCTGTTCAGGGTCATTGCCGGTTGAGCCACGCCAGGGCGTCCTGGGATTCCGGGGAAATCTGGCTGCCGCTGCGCCGCAGCAGCGCCATGGTCATTTCCAGCCCCAATCTCAGCGCGCCGTCCAGATCCGAAAAGGCCAGCGCCCGCAATTGCTCCACACCGGGGAAATCCCGGTTCGGCTCCATATAATCCGCCACATAGATGATTTTCTCCAGCGCCGTCATATTCGCTTTCCCGGTGGTATGGGAGCGGATAGCCGATACCACCCGGGGATTCTCCCCAAAGATCCGCTCCGCTACCAGGCTTCCGGTCAGCGCGTGGAGGGTTTTGGGGTTTTGTGTGAAAAAGGTATCCAGTATTGTACCATATTCCTGGCACAGTGTCAATTGCAGCGGGCCGTCCAGCGCCTTGGTGATGTCGTGGAGAATGCCGGCCCGCGCCGCATCCGTTTCGTCCGCGCCCCAGCGCCGTGCCATTTCCACCGCCGTATCCCGGCAGCCCAGTACATGGGCGACCCGGTTGGGGTTGAGCAGGGACACCACCACTTCCTCCAGCTGGTCCATCGGCAGGTTCCGGCAGTCCCGCCCAACGCCGTAAAGTCCATGGGCGCGGATGTAATCCCCCACGCCCTCCGGCAGAAGCGGGTCCGCGCAGCCAAAGGCCAGCATCCGCTTCACATCCGTGGAGGAAATGGGTACGGCGGCATTGGGGACCTGCGATACGCGGGCGCCCCGGCTCTGCAGCTGGACTGCCAGACGCTCCGCGGCCTCCTGTGTGTCCTGCGCCCCCCGGCGCAGCACCGCCACGGTCACGGACGAGAGTATCTCATCGGCATTCCGCCACTGTGGGAGCAGCAGGAACCGGTCAGAGCCCAGGATGAGGAACAGCTCAGCGCCCGGGAATTCCTCCCGCAGCTGACGCACCGTGAGATACGTGTAGCTGACACCTTCCTGACGCAGCTCCCAGTCCCAGACCCCGGCCCGGGGCAAAGCCTGCGCAGCGGCCTCCAGCATCCGCAGCCTGTGGCTGGCGGGTGTGATGTCCCGCTCCTGCTTGTTGGGTGCGGTCCCCGCCGGGACCAGCAGCAGCCGATCCAGCTCCAGCGTGGCGATTGCCTGCCGTGCCGCCTGAATGTGCCCGGAATGCGGCGGATCAAAGGTCCCGCCGAAAATGCCGATCCGTTCCATAGCTTACCTCCCTATGCCCAATCCTCTGGCAGCGGCCAGTGCCTTTATTCCTCGCCCCGCAGCTTCTTCTCACGGCTGCGTTCCACAGATTTCTCGATTGCCTGCTCGCGGAAGTAGGCATTGCGCTGCTCCCGCACCTTTTTCGCCGCCAGGCGGCGGGCACGGACGCCCTTACCCACCGGGTCGGACTTGCTTGCGGGGATTTCCTTCCGCTTTGCCCGGCCGGTCTGGTTCCGCTCTGCCTGACATTTCTCGCTGAAGCGGTAAATCACAAATTTTGTGCCGATCAGTGCCACGCCTTCCGTGCCGGTAGCCTGGCAGATCTGCTCGCAGGTCTCCGCAGGCGTAAGCAGTGCGCCCTCCAGCACCTTGCCCTTCACCAGCTCCCTGGCGGTCAAAAGATTCTCTGCCTCGGCGATCACCCCGTCGGTAACGCCGCCCTTGCCCACCATCAGGGTGGTGTCCAGGGAATTGGCCTGGGCGCGCAGCGCCGCCCGTTCCTTACTTGTCAGCATAGCCTGCCTCCTTCATCTTCCGATAAAATGCTTCCAGCGCCAGCGCCCGGTGGGAAACCCGGTTCTTCTCCTCCGGAGAAAGCTGCGCAAAGGATTTTCCCAGGGGCGGATAATAGAAAATCGGGTCATAGCCGAAGCCATTGTCCCCCACCGGCTCCCGCAGGAGCATACCGTGCGCCTCTCCCCTGGCCTGGATGACCTGCCCCTGGGGCGTCACCATGGTGATCACGCAGACGAACTGCGCCTGACGAAGCGCATCCGGCACCTGCCGGGTATTCTCCAGCAGGAGCAGCAGCCTGCCCCAATCGTCCAAATGCGGGTCGAAGCCGTACCGGGCGGAGTAAATGCCCGGCTCCCCGTTCAGCGCATCCACGGCAATGCCGGAATCGTCCGCCAGTGCGGGCAGCCCTGTGGCTTGCATGACTGCGCTGGCTTTCAGGAAGGAGTTTTCCTCAAAGGTCGTGCCGGTTTCCTCCACGTCGATGTCCACGCCCAGCTGGGACTGCAGAACCAGCTCGATGCCGAATTTCTCTGTAATGCGGCTGATTTCCACCAGCTTGTGGGGATTTTTGCTTGCCAGAACTACTTTCATATCCATCCCTCAAATCAGCGCGTCCACAAATTCCCGGGCGTTGAAGGGCATCAGGTCCTGCGCCTGCTCCCCCACGCCTACAAATTTCACCGGAATTTGCAGTGCATCCGAAACCGCGAAGACAATGCCGCCCTTGGCCGTGCCGTCCAGCTTTGTCACCGCCATGGCGGTCACCCCGGCGATCTGCTTGAACTGCTTGGCCTGGATCAGGCCATTCTGGCCGGTAGTTCCGTCCAGCACCAGAAGTACCTCCCGGGAGGCTTCCGGCAGCTCCCGCTCCACAATGCGGCTGATTTTATTCAGCTCGTTCATCAGGTTCTGTTTGTTGTGGAGCCGCCCGGCGGTATCCACCAGGATCACATCCGTATTCCTGGCCCGGGCAGCCTGAATGCCGTCATACACCACGGAGGCCGGGTCGGCGCCCTCATGCTGGCGGACAATGTCCGCGCCGCTGCGCTCCGCCCAGATCTCCAGCTGGTCCGCCGCCGCAGCCCGGAAGGTGTCCCCGGCCACCAGCAGCACCTTTTTGCCCTGCTTCACCAGCTGCGCGGCGATTTTGCCGATGGTCGTGGTCTTGCCCACACCGTTGACGCCGATCACAAGGACCACGCTGGGCTTGGTATCCAGCTTCAGCTGGGTATCCCCAACGGACAGCATATCCACCAGGATATCCTTCAGGGCGGATTTTGCCTCCTCCGCCGATTTCAGGTGCTTCTCCCGGATGACCCTGCGCAGCTGCTCGGTGGCCTTGCCTGCGGTTTCCACCCCCAGGTCCGCAAGGATCAGGGTCTCCTCCAATTCGTCGTAAAAATCATCGTCGATTTCGCTGAAGCCGGAGAACAGCCCGCCCAGGGAATTGCTCAGCGCATCCCGGGTCTTGGCCATTCCGGACTTGATTTTTTCAAAAAATCCCATACTGACTCCTTACTCCATAATACCCAGATATTCTTCCATCTGATTCAGGTCCAGCCGCAGCAGCTTGCTGACGCCCTGCTCCTGCATGGTGACGCCGTAGAGCACATCCGATGCCTCCATGGTGCCCCGGCGGTGGGTGATGACGATAAACTGGGTTTTTTTGCTGAGATTGCGAAGATAATTGGCAAAACGCTCCACATTCCGGTCATCCAGCGCCGCATCGATCTCGTCCAGCAGGCAGAACGGCGTGGGCCGCACCTTCAGAATGGCGAAGTACAGCGCCGTAGCCACGAAAGCCTTCTCCCCGCCGGAGAGCAGCGTAATGGTTTTGACCTGCTTGCCGGGGGGCTGCACGCGGATCTCAATGCCGCAGTTCAGCGGATCCTCCGGATCCTCCAGGAGCAGTTGCCCTTTTCCGCCGCCGAACATTTCCTCGAAAACCTGGCCGAAATAGTGGTCGATTTTTTGGAATTCCGTCACAAAAATAGCGGTCATCTCCTTGGTAATGTCCCGGATCACGCTCTCCAGCTCCCGTTTGGATGTCAGAACGTCGTCCCGCTGCGCCGCCAGATAGGCGTAGCGCTCGTTGACCCGGGTATACTCCTCGATCGCGCCCAGGTTGGGTGTGCCCAGGGCGGCGATTTTCCGCTTCAGCTCTGCAATGTGCCGGTTCCCTGCGGCGGTGGACTCGATCTGCCCCCGATGCTCCTGTGCCGTTCCCGGCGTCAGGCCGTAGGAATCCCACAGCTTGTCAATGATCTGCTTTTCCTCCATGGAGGAGGTGATCTTCTTCTGCTCCAGTAGGGCGCAAGCACGCTCCATATTCAGGATATCCTTATTCTTCTCCTGGGCGTCCCTCTCGCTGCGGGTTTTGGATGCCTCCGTTTCCGCCCGGGCGGCGAGCAGCTGCTCCATCTGGCCGCGCTGCTGCTCCGCCTGCGCGTCATTTTCCGCCTGCCGCTGCAGCAGCGCCTGAATCTGCTGCTCCGCCTGCTGGGTGTCCGCGCGGATGGCTTCGATCAGGCTCTGCTTATTCTGCCGGTCCCCCTCCATCGCGCTGCGCAGCTGCTGCAAATCGGCGATGTGGGCAAGGGCTGTGGATCTCTCCGCCTCCAGCGCGGCTGCGCTGGTTTTCAGGGCCGTCAGCTCCTCGGCCATGGCGTTGGTCTTCTCCGCCGCCTCTGTCTGGCTGCCTTCCAGCGCTGCAATAGAAGCCCGGGTCTGCGCCAGCTGGGCGGTGTAGACCTGAACCTTGGCCTGACTGGCGGCACAGCGCTGGGCGTCTGCATGCTCACGCTGCTCCAGCGCGTCCCGCTCCTTTTTCCCGGAGGCCGCGGCCTCCTCGATAGCCTGGAGCAGCACCTCATGCTGCTTTTCCTGCCCCTGGAGCCGGAGAACCTGATCCTCCGCCTCCCGGAGCTGATCCCGGGCGGTGTTCAGCTGGAACTCCACCTGATCTGCCAGCCGCTGTGCCTCATTCAGCTCGGAAAGTGCCACCAGCTTTTCCTGCTCCAGGCGCTTTTCCTCGCCGGTCAGATTCTCCAGCTCGTTGGCGCGGGACAGGATCCCCGCCTCTTTATTCACGCTGCCGCCGGTCATGGAGCCGCCTGGATTCATCACCTGGCCGTCCAGGGTGACGATCTTGAAGCGGCTGCGGTAGCGGTTCGCCATGGCGATCGCCGCATCCATATCCTGCACGATCACCGTCCGGCCCAGAAGATTTTCCACAATGGGACGGTACTGGCTCTGGCAAGTGACCAGCTGCGACGCGATCCCCACAAAACCCCGGAAGCTCTCCAGCCCCGTCTCGTTCAGGCTTCTGCCCTGGATCGCGCTTATGGGCAGGAAGGTCGCACGGCCGCCGCCGGTGCGCTTCAGGTAGGAAATTGCCGCCTTTCCATCCTGCTCATCGCCGACGACGATCTGCTGCATCGCCGCGCCAAGGGCGATCTCGATCGCCACAGTGCAGCGATCCTCTGTGCGGATCAGCCGGGAGATCGGCCCGTGGATATTCCGCAGCGTGCCGCGCGCAGCCTCCTGCATGACCATTTTTACGGATTTCGTATAGCTTTCATAGTCCCGCTCCATTGCCCGGAACACCCGGGCCTTCGCGGATACGGCATCCAGCTTCGTGGTGATATCCCGAAGCTTCTGCGCCAATGCGTCCCGACGCTGAACGCGGGTGGTTTGGCGCAGCGTATAGCCGGAAATGGTATTGTTCGCGGCAGTGACCGCCTCCTCGGCGGTACGCAGCTGGTCACGGCAGGCCTGGAGATCGTCCCTTGCCTGGGAGATCCGCGCCTCACCGGCGGAAAGCTCTGCGTCCAATTGGGCCTTCCGCTCGGCGGTCTGCTGCTGAGATTGCTCCAGGCCCCGCAGATCCGCCTCCCGCCCGGCCAGCTCCGTGGACAGGCTGGTTTCCTGCCCCCGCAGCTCCAGAAATTGCCGGGTCAGCCCCTGTGCGCTGGCAGTCATAGCGGAGATTTCCTGCTGAATCTGCGCGGCGGCCTGCTGCTTGCGGGTCAACTCCGCTTCCACGCCTGCAATGCGCTGGCGGGTCTGCTCCATCTGGGCGTCCACGCCGCCGCTGCGATCCGCGTCGCTGCGCAGCTCCTCCTCCACCCGGAGGATGTTGGCCTGATTATTTTCCACATTGCCCCGCAGCACCGCGATCTGGCCGTCCAGCTGCTGGTGGGTCGCGTCCAGCATATTCACTTTTACGCGGACCGTTTCCAGCTCACCGTCCTGCCTGCGAAGTGACTGGCTGAGCGTCTCCGTCTGGGCATAGAGTTTCTCCAGATCGTCGTGCGCCTGCTGCAGGACAAAGGCCGCGGAGGCATGATCCTCCTCCGCCTTCCTGGCGGCGGCGGACAGTTTTTCCAGCGTGTCCAGCCATACGGCCACCTCCACGCCCTTCAGCTCGTCCTTCAGCGCCAGGTAACGCCTGGCTTTCTCGGACTGCTGCTTCAGCGGCTCCAGCTGCAGCTCCAGCTCGGAAACCTTATCGCCTATGCGCAGCAGATTGTCCTCCGTGCGCTCCAGCTTCCGCTCGGTTTCCTCCTTGCGGTGGCGGTATTTGGAGATGCCGGCGGCTTCCTCGAAAATCTCCCGGCGGTCCCCGCTTTTCAGGGAGAGGATCTCGTCGATTTTCCCCTGCCCGATATTGGCGTAGCCCTCCCGCCCCAGGCCGGTGTCCATAAACAGCTCATTAATGTCCCGGAGCCGTGCGGATTGGCGGTTGATGTAATATTCCCCGTCCCCGGAGCGATAGTAGCGCCGGGTAATACGCACCTCATCAGCGTCATAAGGCAGTGCCCGATCCGTATTATCCAGGGTCAGCGTGGCCTCAGCGAAGCCCACAGCCGCACGCTTCTGGGTGCCGCCGAAAATCACATCCTCCATTTTCGCGCCCCGGAGGGTCTTGCTGCTCTGCTCCCCCAATACCCAGAGGACGGCATCGGAAATATTCGATTTTCCGGAGCCGTTCGGCCCCACGATTGCGGTGATGTCATCGCCGAATCGGATCAGGGTCTTATCCGGGAAGGATTTGAATCCCTGCACTTCCAATGATTTCAGATACACTTCAAAACCTCTTGCTTACAAATAAAAAGAATCAGTTTATTGTACTCTGAAATCCGGAAAAAAGCAAGGCTTTTTCTACCCTTTTCCCCTTATATCGCCCCGCAGACGAAAAAAAGCGCGCTGAAATCACAGCGCGCCTTATCTATTGTGGGTCTGCCGGCCGCTCAGGGTGTCTGGGCACCGGTCTCCTTCTCCAGCTTTCCGGCTACACCGGCCCTGTAATTGCTCCAGACATTACCATTTTTATTGGTCGCCCGGGCGCGGATAGTGTACAGATAGGAAATCTCTCCGGAGGGCGGCACGTCCTCATATTCCAGGCCATCGTAGCCGTCCACGATCGCGCTCCACTGCGCACCGGGAAGGTTTTCCTTGCGGTATATGCGATAATCCTCCGCGAACTTCACCGCATCCCAATGCAGCCGGATCGCCTTTGCGCCGGATTCTACCTGGATGATAGGCGGGTCCAGATAGGACAGGTTCGTAGGATCCTCCGCCAGCTTCTTGTGGTACATCTCCAGCACCTCCGCTGTGCCGCCGGATGCCGCGACGGTCCCCTCCTCCAGCCACATCACGCTGGTGCATAGCCGCTGAAGCTCCCCCAGATTATGGGAAACGATCAGCACCGTGCGGTTTTTGTCCATGATCAAATTCTCCAGGGCCGCGTGGCTCTTGCGCTGGAAGCGCAGGTCACCCACGGAAAGCACCTCGTCGATCAAAAGGATATCCGTTTCCAGGGACACGGCAATGGAGAAGGCCAGCTTGGAATACATGCCGCTGGAATAGGTCTTGACCGGGCGGGAAATGGCGTCCTCCAGCTCAGAGAAGGAGACGATCGTTTCATATCTCTCGTCAATCTCCGCCTTGGAAAATCCCATGGAAAGACCGGAAAGATAGATATTGTCCCTGCCGGACACCTCCGGCAGGAATCCGGTACCCAGCGACAGCAGCGCCACTGTATTCCCATGCAGGTCGATTGTGCCACTGTTGGGGGACATCAGCCCGGCCACCGTCCGCAGCAATGTAGATTTCCCGCTGCCGTTGGTGCCGACGATCCCCAGTATTTCACCTTTGCGCACCTGGAAGCTGACGCCTTTCAGCGCATCCACCGGCCCGATCCGCTTTTGCCGCCATGCAGCCGGGTTCAGCAGGCTCTTCCGCTGGATGGTTTCATAGCGCAGACGCACATCATTTACAGTAATTGCAGTTTCCATATTGATTCCATCCCGTATTTTCCGGCAGCCCGTGTCAGACTACCTTCATATACTTGCTCTCCGATTTATAGATGATTTTCACGCCGATCATGCTGATGACAACTCCCACCACCATATACGCCAGGATCAGCTTCCGCTGGCAGGCCATGCCGTAAAGCAGGGCATTCCTGGCCTCATAGAGGATCAGCGCGATGGGATTCAGGCGGAAAAGCAGCTTTGCAAGCTCCGGCTCCAGCATCTCGTTGATGGGATAAAACACGCCGGAAATGTAGAACAGCAGCTGGAGCAGCACCCGCATCAGCCGGTTCAGATCCTCCACATACACGCCGATATGCATGCAGATGCAGCAGATGCCAAATGTCAGCAGGAACAGGGTCAGCGTGACGGGGATGATGGACAGCATGTAAATGCTCAGCGGGATCCGGTAGTAAATCATCAGAACGATCACCGGGATATAGGAAAACAGCATCTTATACCCGTTTACCATCATCAGCGAGCCGACAAATACAAATTTGGGCAGGTACACCTTGGATATGACCGAGCGGTAATGGCGCACCAGCGTGATACTGGACAGCACGCAGTTGTTGAAGAAACGCCAGTAGGTCAGCCCCAGGGTGATAAACGCGACCACATACTGGGTCGAACGCTGGAACACAACGGTATACACAAACATATACACCAGCATGAACAGCGTAGGCTCCAGCACCCACCAGATGCCGCCCAGCCAGGAATTGGCCAATTCCGCATGGAGCTGGGATTTGGCCGAATGCAGCATATATCCCTTGTATTTTTTGATGTCCAGGAAGAAACGCTTCATAGTCTGTCTCCAATATTTTGTAAAATCCGACATGTCCGGGGGCATTGTATCACAGAAATTACAATCTTGCAAGTGCCGTGAGCACCGCATTGCTGCCGGGGCCGTGAAAATGCCTGCGTGCGCACCGGAGGGATGGGTAATTCCTGTCGTACAGCCGGGCGAACGCCTCCGCGTTTTCCATCACGAAGTCCGGAGCCAGCTTCAGCAGGCATTCGTCAAGCCAATTTTTCTGAAACAGTGCCCTGACCACCTGGCTGCCGGGATTGTCCCGGTTCATCGCAGCCAGCCGCTCTACCCTGGTACGATTGTCGTACGCTGTGAAGTGCCGTTTCCAGGGCGATTCCGAAAAGATTTTCATCAGGAGCCGGCGGACCTCTCGGTAAAACGCGTCCTCAAAATGCAGGTTGTTCAGGTAGAGGAGGTTCCGCTCATCCGCCAGGAACTGATCCACAATGTCAATATCATAGCAGTGGGTACGCCTGGCGAAATAGGCTTCATAGCGGTGGCTGTGGGCATTCCGCTCCCGGCTCTGGCTGCAGGCCTGCGGGGAAAAGCTCCGGATTTTACCCTTGGAATCCAGGTAATGCTCCATCCGCTTGTGCCGGATCAGGATGATCCGGCGTCCGTAACGTTGCTTCAGGTAGGCCGCCAGCACATCCAGCTGGGCGAAAATCTCCGATTCGGAAAATGTGTTGTACAGCAGCAGATTCTCCGCGCCCAGCGCCCGGGAAATTCTCTTCTTATTGTCGCAGTAGAGTCTGCCGTCGTAACGGAACAGGGAATTTGCAGTCAGCATATATAAATCTACCACCACCCACTGCGCCCCGGAGGTATCCAACGCGCGGTGAACGCCGCCATCAAGCTGAAGCTGCACCATCCGGTCATCCAGGATCAGCGGAGGCGCAAACATCTGTGGGTCATATGGCACCGGGGTATCCTGCAAAAAAAGCGGGAACACCTGGAATAAATCGTTCCTCCACACCATTCTGCTGCTGGGTAGCTCCACGCTCTCATACTGGAAATTCAGCCGGGAAACACAGCTCCCGAGAATATCCGCAGCAAAGGGCAGCTCCACCACGGCGGGATCCCCTTGCAGATGCTGAGTGATCCGCTCCGCGCAGGCGCACACCGCGGGATCTGCGGACATTTCCCGCTGCATCCGAGCAAAATAGATGCCATGGTTTCCCTCTGTGATCTGCTCCGGCAGGAGCGTCGGCCAATGCGCCTCGGCGTAGGCCCTGAGATGCGCCAGCAGAGGGCGGACGGTGATCCGGTTTTCAAACAGGGTTTCATAGCGGATACCGGGATCGGTATAATCGCCGGAGATCACTGCGTCCATAGCCAGAAGCACATCCCGCAGGAGCTCTGCACCGTCCCGGCTCTGATCCAGCGCCTGTGCCAACGCCCTATAGCCGGGGATCAGGAGTTTCTCGGCATACCGCAGCAGCTCGTAATGTGCCCGCAGGAAATCGGGCGTGCTGCTGTAAACCAGATTCTCAATGGCATTGTCGGTCCTCAAAAACGCGGAAAATGCCTTTTTATACACATTTTGGGCATAACGGCAGACCCGATCCATGGAGAACCGGAAGATCGGGCGCTGGCGGATATGCTGGTTCCGGACAAAGCGCTTGACATTGTCAGCAGTGTCCTTGTACGCCTCTTTTTCGAACATCAAGCCGGATGGCTTTTTCTCCTGGAAATAGAAACGCAGTGTAGGAATTACCCGGCAGCCGGTTCGATTGCGGAACCAATCCTCGCACTGCCGGAACATGGCATTGCACGCCAGGTCCTCCTGCGGCCGGATCCGGTTCCCCACCGCATAATAGGCGCTCTTTTGCGTGCAGATCATGGCGATCCGGTCGCCGGGGAAGAATTGGAGCAGGGTATCCGCATACGCCTCGATCAGTCTCTTCCGCTCCGCCTCCGGCACGTCTGCCGGCATACATTTTATCCCCCCGCATTCGCTTGGGGAAATGTCCGGGCAATCCGTATAATAGCCCCCGTTAACGACGACCAGTGGCCGGACCACATAATGCAGGTCCACCACCAGGTGGGAGGCCGGATGCGCACGCAGGTAGGCGACCAGCGTCTTCTGCAGGTCCACCTGTTTCTCCGGCTCCTGTGCCTCGCCGAACGGATACGTAGCCGCGGAGCCCAGGCTGAACGGGGAATTTCCAATCAGCCCCCCTGCCACGCAGATCCCGGACAGGAGCTTCCCACCCAGCAGAGTGCCGCATACCAGCCTCCCGCCAATCAACAGGACGCTGCCTTCGC
>JAJQHS010000005.1 GCA_021199635.1 Bacillota bacterium | reverse complement strand
TAGCACATGTCCTTGGAGAGGGACTCTAATAACTACTACTTTTATTATACAAGGACCTATATTTATGAGCAAAAAAGATAAAGTCAAAAAGCCCTCCTGGTGGGAAGAATTCAAGGCCTTCGCCATCAAGGGCAACGCAATGGCGCTGGCCGTCGGCACCATCATCGGCTCCGCTTTCTCCACCATCACCAAGAGCCTGACCGACGACGTAATCATGCCCATCGTGTCCATCTTCCTGGGCGGCATCGATTTCTCCGAGCTGAAAATCGTCCTGCCCCGGCTCTGGGGCGAGGTGCAGTACGATGAGGCGGGCAACGAGATCCTCAACACCCTGAACTGGGGCAATTTCCTCTCCGCGATCATCAATTTCTTCATCCTGGCTCTGGTGGTCTTCTTCCTGGTGAAGGGGCTGAACAAGCTGAGCGAGGCCGGCAAGAAGAAGGAAGAGGAGGCCCCTGCTGCGCCTCCCGCGCCCTCCGCTGAGGAAGTTCTGCTCACCGAGATCCGGGATCTGCTGAAGGACAAGTAATCTAGGAAGGAAGGTTCCAATATATGTATAAAATCGTTCGCAAGAAGGAGCTGAACCCCACCGTCACCCTGATGGACATCGAGGCTCCCTACGTCGCCAATAAGGCCAAGGCCGGCCAGTTCATCATCTACCGCATCGACGACATGGGGGAGCGCATCCCGCTGACCATCGCAGGCTGTGACAAGGAAAAGGGCACAGTTACCATTATTTTCCAGAAAGTCGGCTTCTCCACCAAGGCGCTGGGCGAATTGAACGAGGGCGACTATATCCAGGACTTCGTCGGCCCCCTGGGCCGCCCCACGGATGTGGAGGGGAAAAAGCGGGTCTGCGTCGTCGGCGGCGGTGTGGGCTGCGCTATCGCGCTGCCGGCTGCCCGGGGCTTCCATGAGGCCGGCGCCATCGTGGACGTGATCATCGGCTTCCGGAATAAGGACCTGGTCATCCTGGAGGACGAGTTCCGCCAGAGCTGCGATAATCTGTACCTGATGACCGACGACGGCTCCTACGGCGAGAAGGGCTTCGGCACCGTCAAGCTCCAGGCGCTTCTGGAAAGCGGCATCGAATACGACGAGGTGCTGGCAATCGGGCCGGTGCCTATGATGAAGTTCGTGTGTAAAACCACCGAGCCCTTCGGCGTGCATACCGTGGTGTCCCTGAACCCGATTATGGTGGACGGCACGGGCATGTGCGGCGGCTGCCGGGTCACCGTGGGCGGCGAAACCAAGTTCGCCTGCGTGGACGGGCCGGAGTTTGACGGCCAGAAGGTGGATTTCGCGGAGCTGATGAGCCGCAACGGCATCTATGTGGAGCGGGAAGCAGAGGTCGGCAAGACCCACACCTGCCGCATTGACGCCATGGGCAAGGCCCTGATCAAGTGAGGAGGGAATACAAATGGCTAATATGACCCTGACAAAGACGCCCATGCCCGAGCAGGACCCCCAGGTCCGCGCCCGGAATTTCCAGGAGGTCGCCCTGGGCTACACCGCCGAAATGGCGATGGAGGAGGCAGGGCGCTGCCTGAACTGCAAGCATCCCAAATGCGTGGAGGGCTGCCCCGTGAATGTGCGCATTCCGGAGTTTATTTCCAAGGTCGCCGAGGGCGATTTCAAGGCAGCCTATGAGATCATCACCTCCACCAACGCCCTGCCCGCACTGAGCGGACGGGTGTGCCCCCAGGAGAGCCAGTGCGAGAGCAAGTGCGTCCGGGGCGTCAAGGGCGAGCCGGTGGCCATCGGCCGCCTGGAGCGGTTCGTGGCGGACTGGTACCGGGAAAACGTGAACGCCATGCCGGAAAAGCCCACATCCAACGGCATCCCCGTGGCGGTGGTAGGCTCCGGCCCTGCGGGCCTGACCTGCGCCAGCGACCTGGCCAAGCTGGGGTATGAGGTGACCATTTTTGAGGCGCTGCACACCGCCGGCGGCGTGCTGGTTTACGGCATTCCGGAGTTCCGTCTGCCCAAGAAGATCGTGGCCAACGAGGTGGATAAGCTCCAGGCTCAGGGCGTGAAGGTGATGACCAATATGGTCATCGGCCGGGTGCTGACCATTGACGAGCTGTTTGAGATGGGCTTTAAGGCGATTTTCGTCGGCTCCGGCGCCGGGCTCCCCATGTTCATGAACATCCCCGGCGAGAGCCTGAAGGGCGTGCTGTCCGCCAATGAATACCTGACCCGTACCAATCTGATGAAGGCTTATGACGAGAACGCCGATACGCCCATCATCAAGAGCAAGGCGGTCGCCGTGGTCGGCGGCGGCAACGTGGCCATGGACGGCGCCCGCTGCGCCATGCGCCTGGGCGCGGAGCATGTGTACATCGTCTATCGCCGCGGCGAGGCGGAAATGCCCGCCCGGAAGGAGGAGCAGCACCACGCCAAGGAGGAGGGCATCGAGTTCAAGACCCTGTGCAATCCTGTGGAGATCCTGGGGGACGAAAATGGCCGCGTCTGCGGCATCCGCTGCATCCGCATGGAGCTGGGTGAGCCGGACGCCTCCGGCCGCCGCCGCCCGGTGGAGATCCCCGGCAGCGAATTCACCCTGGACGTGGATACGGTGATCATGGCCCTGGGCACCAGCCCGAACCCGCTGATCCGCTCCACCACCCCCGGGCTGGATACCAACCGGAAGGGCTGCCTGATCGTCAATGAGAACGAGATGACCACCCGCGAGGGCGTGTTCGCCGGCGGCGACGCCGTCACCGGCGCTGCCACGGTGATCCTGGCCATGGGCGCCGGGAAGAAGGGCGCGGCCGCCATCGACGCGTATCTGAAGAAGTAAGACCCCCAATTTCAGATGTAAAAATCCCCACCCGGTCACCCGGGTGGGGATTGCTGATTGTTGGAAGATGATTTGCGCTGCGTGATAGCGGATCGCTGCCGCCGCCGGGATCAGGCCAGCAGCGCCTGGATGGTGAAATAGGTCAGCACCACCAGGCCGAGGACGATCCGGTACACGCCGAACGCGCTGAAGGAATGCCTGCGCACATAGTCCATCAGCCCCCGGATGACCGCCAGGCTGACCACGAAGGACACAAAGCACCCCACGATCAGCACGCCCACCTCCAGGCCGGAGATCGCCACGCCGGACTGGATAAATTTCAGCACCTTCACACCGCTGGCGCCCACCATTGTCGGGATGGCCATGTAGAAGGAGAATTCCGCGCCGGCGCTGCGGCTGACCCCCAGCAGGATCGCCCCCAGGATGGTGGAGCCGGAGCGGGAGGTGCCCGGAATCAGGCTCAGGCACTGGAACGCGCCGATCAGCAGCGCGGTTTTATAGTCGATGGCGTACACCTTGGAAATGGTGGGCTTCCGGTCCGCGTTCCGGCGCTCCACCAGGATGAAGGCAATGCCGTACAGGATCAGCATCAGGGAAACCACCAGCGCATTGTACAGGTGCGTGTCCATCCAGTCGTTGAGCAGCACGCCCAGAACGCCGGAGGGCACCACCGCCACGATTACCTTGGCCCACAGCGACCAGGTGCGCCGCTTCTGCGCCGGGGATTTGCGGCGGGAGAAGGGGTTGAGCTTATGGAAAAACAGCACGATCACCGCCAGGATCGCCCCCAGCTGAATGACCACCTCGAACATGGACATGAATTCAGAGGAAACGTCCAGGCTCACGAATTCGTTCAGCAGGATCAGGTGGCCGGTGGAGGAAATGGGCAGCCACTCCGTAACGCCCTCCACAATGCCGAACAGTATGGCCTTCAGGATCTCCAGCATAAGATTGCACCTCTCTAATCTATAAATTCTCTGATATCTATCATACATCCATCCCGGGGCAAAAGCAAGAAAAACTTACCCATTCATATTTTTCGGCCCAAGTTTTTATAAAAAGTTCATGACAATTTCACCAAAGGAACTATAATAATAGCAGACAGGAAAGACTCGAAAAATGGAGGGAATTACCATGGCTGTATCTGTATTGATCGTAGAGGACGACCGGAACATCGCGGAGCTGCTGCAGATGTACCTGGAGAAGGAGGGCTACGCCGTGACCACCGCCTACGACGGCGGCCAGGGGCTGTCCAAATTCCGGGCGATCCACCCGGATCTGGTGCTGCTGGACGTGATGATGCCGGTGATGGACGGCTGGGCCGTATGCAAGGCCATCCGCGCTGAGTCCCAGGTGCCGGTGATCATGCTCACCGCCAAGGGCGAGACGGACGATAAGGTGCAGGGCCTGCGCACCGGCGCGGATGACTATATCACCAAGCCCTTCGAGATGAAGGAGGTTCTGGCGCGGATCGAGGCGGTGCTGCGCCGCAGCTCCGGCATTACCGCGGAGAAGAAGGCGCGCCGCCTGGTGTTCGACAAGCTAATCATCGACATGGACGCCTTCGAGCTGACTGTGAACGGGAAAAAGGTGGACACCCCGCCCAAGGAGATGGAGCTGCTGTTCTACCTGGCCTCCTCCCCCAACCGGGTCTATACCCGCAATCAGCTGCTGGATGAGGTCTGGGGCTTCGATTACTTTGGCGACTCCCGGACGGTGGACGTCCATGTGAAGCGCCTGCGGGAGAAGCTGGAGGGCGTATCCGACAGCTGGGGGCTGAAAACCGTCTGGGGCGTGGGCTACAAGTTTGAGGTCACCGCCCAATGAAAACCACCTTCAGCCGCACCTTCTCCACCGTCTGTCTGGTGCTTCTGGTGGTGCTGCTGGCAGTGGGCGTATCCTTTCGCCTGCTGGTGAAGGACTATCTGACGGAGGAAGCGGTGGCCAGCCTGGAAAGCGACGCTGAGGTGATCGCCCAGGTCATCCAGGCCTGCTACTCCGACCCGGATATGAACAGCACGGATTTCCACCTGGCGCTGACGGTGGCGGCCTCCGTGTCCGGCGCGGACGCGGTGATCTGTGACGCGGAGGGCACATTGCTCATGTGTGCCAACGAGCCCCTGGGCTGCGAGCATACCGGCATGGTCCTGAGCAGCACGGAGTACCTGGAGCGGGTATTTACGGAGGGCACCGTTGTGGATACGGGCATTGTGGAGGGGCTGTACACCGATGTGCGGTACGTGATCTCCGTGCCGGTGACGGACCCGGATACCGGCGCGCGGATGGGCATCGTTATGGTCTCCGCGCCGATTTCCGAGGCGCTGATCATCCTCAATAATGTCACCAATATGTTCACCCTCGTTTCGGTGCTGGCCATCGTTGTGGCGCTGGTGTTCATGACTGTGTCCATCCGGCGGCAGAGCTATCCCCTGCGGGATATGGCCAGGACCGCCACCGCTTTCGGCCACGGGGACCTGAACGCCCGGGTGCACACGGACGGCCGCAACGCCGAGGAGGTGGAGGCGCTGGCGCTGGCCTTCAACAATATGGCCTCCTCCCTGCAAAAGAGCGAGGACCGGCGCCAGGAATTCGTGGCCAATGTGTCCCACGAGCTGAAAACCCCCATGACCACCATTTCCGGCTATGTGGACGGCATCCTGGACGGCACCATCCCGCCGGAGAAGACCCGGCAGTACCTGACGCTGGTGTCCGAGGAGACCAAGCGGCTCAGCCGCCTGGTGCGCAGCATGCTGGACATCTCCCGGCTGCAGGACCGGGGCGGCATCCAGGAGGAGCAGAAGGTCCGCTTCGATGCCACAGAGCTGGCCGGGCAGGTGCTGATCTCCTTCGAGCAGAAGATCAACGAGAAGAAGCTGGATGTACAGGTGGACATGCCGGAGCATCCGGTGTATACCCGTGCGGACCAGGATGCCATCACCCAGGTGGTGTACAATCTGGTGGACAACGCGGTGAAGTTCAGCCCGGAGGGCGGCACCCTGGCGCTGACACTGCGGGAAGGCGGCAGCAAGATCTACGTCAGCGTCAGCAACGACGGGGAGACCATCCCGCCGGACCAGCTGGAGCTGGTGTTTGACCGCTTCCACAAAATCGACAAGAGCCGCTCGAAGAACCGGGACAGCTGGGGCCTGGGGCTCTATATCGTGAAAACCATCGTGGACTCCCACGGGGAGAACATATCCGTCACCAGCCGGGATGACCGCACTACCTTTACCTTTACCCTGCCGCTGGTGAACTGAATTGTGAGGGAGAGCTATGGCTGAATCCAATGACAAATATCCCTGGGAGCCATGGGACTCTTATGGAAACGGCTCCACCAGGCCGCCGAAGAACCGCGGCGGCCTGATCGCGCTGCTGCTGGGCGTGGTGATTTTCCTGGGCGGCATTACCGTGGCGCTGAGCGTGCTGAATGTACGGCTGTTCAGCCGACTGACGGACACGCCGGACAGCTCCAGCCCGGTGATCTTCCACGATACGGGGACCGAGGACATCGCGGCCTCCACCGCCGGGACCGAGCCGGACGCATCCACCGATGCCACGCAGCCCCAGTCCCTGCCCAGTGCCGTCGGGGAGATGGTGCTATCTCCCGCCCCGGAGGGGCAGGAGAACGTCCCCCAGGAGGGTGGGCTGAGCCTGCAGGAAATTTATCTGAAGAACATCCCCTCCGTGGTGTCCATCACCTGCACCCTCAGTGACGGCGCGGCCAGCGGCACCGGCGTGGTGCTGTCGGAGAATGGCTATATCGTCACCAACGCCCACGTCATCGAGGACGCCCAGGCCATCTCCGTCCTGCTCACCGATACGCGGACATTTTCCGCCCAGGTGGTGGGCTCGGACGGCGCCTCCGACCTGGCGGTGCTGTACGTGGCCACGGACGATCTGACTCCCGCGGAATTCGGCGATTCCAGCCTGCTGCAGGTGGGGGACGTGGTGGTGGCCATCGGCGATCCCCTGGGCGTGGAGTTCCGGGGCACCATGACCGACGGCATCATTTCCGCCATCAACCGGGACGTGGTCACCGACGGGCGCACCATGACCCTGATCCAGACCAATGCGGCGCTGAATTCCGGCAATTCCGGCGGCCCGCTGATCAATTGCTATGGCCAGGTCATCGGCATCAACACCATGAAGATCAGCACCCTGGCGGACAGCGCCGGGGTGGAAGGACTGGGCTTTGCCATCCCCTCCGCCACCGTGAAAGAGGTGGTGGACCAGCTGCTGGAGCAGGGCTATGTGTCCAGCCGCGCCAGCCTGGAGCTGGAGGGGGAATGGATCAGCGAGTTTGACCAGCATTTCCGCCGCCTGCCCGCGGGCTTCTATATCACCGGCGTGCCGGAGGACAGCAGCGCCGCGCAGATCGGCCTGACCACCGGGGACATTCTGCTCACCTTGGACGGGGTGCGCCTCACCGATGAGGACGATCTGGAGTCCGTGCTGTATGCCCATCAGGCGGGGGACACGGTGGAGATCACCTATTACCGTTCCGGCGCCACTTACACCGCATCCCTGGTGCTGGGGGAGTACCATATCTGAATACGAATAAGAGGTTTTGAATCATGCAACCAATTTTCCGGCGTTCCTATGAGATCCGTGATCACGAGGTGGACCGCTTCGGACGGCTGAAGCCCTCTGCGATCCTGTACTTTGCCCAGGACGCGGCGGGCTTCCACTGCGACCAGCTGGCGCTGGGGCACGACATCCTGGCCGGGCGGGGCCTGTTCTGGGCGGTCACCCGGCACAAAGTGCAGATCACCCGCCTGCCCATGCGGGGGGAAACCATCACTCTGGAAACCTGGCCACTGCCCACCACCCGGGTGGCCTATCCCCGCTCCACGGTGGCCTATGACGCGGACGGGCACGAGCTGTTCCGCTCCATCAGCCTTTGGGTGCTGATGGACATCAACACCCGGGCACTGGTGCTGCCGGGCAAGAGCGGCGTGGAGGTGACGGGCCTGCTCCGGGGCAGCGAGCTGGCGGTGCCCAATTCCCTGACCCCCAGGACGCTGAGCAACGAGCGGGTCTGCACGGTGGCTTTCACCGAGCTGGACCGGAACGGGCATATGAACAACTGCAGCTACATGGACTGGATCTCCAATCTGCTGCCCAGCGAATTCCACAGCAGCCACCCGGTGAAGGAATTTACGGTGTGCTACCTGTCCGAGGCGCGGGAGGGGCAGACGATCCAGCTGCACTGGGAGCTGTCCGCCGACGGCGTGCTGCGTGTGGACGGCGGACGGGAGGAGCCGGCGGGCCAGAACGGGCATATGCGGGTTTTTTCCGCCCAGCTGCTGCTGTGAAATGGTTGTTCTGTAAACCGATGTTCCCAATCCACAGACGGGCCAAAAGCTGTGGAGAAATTTTCAAAGCCCTCTGCAAACCCTTGAATTTGCAGAGGGTTTTTCCGTTTGGCCTGTGGAAAAAGCTGTGGAAAATGTGGAAAACTCCTGTGGCGCCACCGGGCGACATAACGGAATTTTTCAGAATTTATGTCAACCCGATTTTATCCGACACCACATTGCATTTTCCGCTTTCCCCCACCCCGCGATTCCTGCTCCTGCAGCGCCGTGCGCCACACACGGCGGGGTCATTTTCCGCAAAAAAATGGGTGGATTGCCGAAAAAGCGGCAATCCACCCGGGGAAAACGGCGGGAATGATCAGTAATTTTCTGCGTGGAGCTCAAAGTAGCTCTGAGGATGGGCGCAGACGGGGCAAACCTCCGGCGCCTTGGTGCCCACCATGATGTGCCCGCAGTTGCGGCACTCCCATACCTTGACCTCGCTCTTTTCAAATACGGCGGCGGTTTCCACATTCTGCAGCAGGGCGCGGTAGCGCTCCTCGTGGTGGCGCTCCACCTCGGCTACCAGGCGGAACCGGGCGGCCAGCTCCGGGAAGCCCTCGGCCTCGGCGGTTTTGGCAAAGCCCTCGTACATGTCGGTCCATTCATAGTTCTCGCCCTCGGCGGCGTGGAGCAGGTTTTCGGCGGTGTCGCCGATGCCGCCCAGCTCCTTGAACCAGAGCTTGGCATGCTCCTTCTCATTTTCGGCGGTTTTCAGGAACAGAGCGGCGATCTGCTCGTAGCCCTGCTTCTTGGCTGTGGATGCGAAGAAGGTGTACTTGTTGCGTGCTTCGGATTCCCCCGCAAAGGCGGCGGCCAGGTTCTTTTCGGTCTGCGTGCCGGCGTACTTGTTTGCCATAAAAAATTCCTCCTTTGTGGTTTCCCCGGGATGCGCGGCGCGGCTGCGCCGGACCCGGGGCCCCTGATTCGATCGCGGGATCATTGTAGCATATCCGGCCCATCTTTGCAACGGGAAATTTGTAGAATTTGCCAGAATATGGCAAAAATCTTTTCCGCAACATCTTGCAAAATGCCCGAATCCGTGGTATGCTATATAAAATCCAAGGGAGGAGGAATTCCACATGGCATTGCAGGAATCCGGGGAGATGTATCTGGAGACGATCCTCATCCTGTCCCAGCGCAGCAGCCTGGTTCGGGCGGTGGACGTGGGGGAATATATGGGCTTCTCCCGCCCCAGCGTGTCCCGCGCCGTGGGGGTGCTGAAGAAGGGCGGCTTCCTGACCGTGGAGGAGGACGGAAACCTGCGCCTGACGGAAGCAGGCCGCGCCGTGGCGGAGAAGATCTTCAGCCGCCACCAGGTGCTTACCGACCTGCTCATCCGCCTGGGTGTGGACCCGCAGGTGGCCGCGGAGGATGCCTGCCGGATGGAGCACGTCATCAGCGACGAAACCTTCGCCGCGATCCAGAACCATGTCAGGCAGGCGGACAGCCGTACCTGAGCCGGATACCGCCGCCCCCGCCGGGGCGGCCTCTTTTTTTTCGAAAACTGCGGGTTTGTTAGAAATTACGGGTTGAATTTGTGCGCGGTATGTGATACGATATAGTCGTATCGATATGGGCGCAGTGCGCCCTCATCCAAAATATCCGCAGTCAAACTGCACTATACTTAGGAGGTCAAACACAATGAGCGTAGCAGACATCATGAAAACCCGCAATACCTTCTCCTTCGAGGTCTTCCCCCCGAAAACGGATGTGGGCATGGAAAAGCTGTGTGGGGAAGGCGGCGTGCTGGAGCAGCTGTACACCATGCACCCGGACTATATTTCCTGCACCTACGGCGCCGGCGGCTCCAACGTTGGCAAGAACCTGGAGGTCCTGGACAAGATCAAGGCCGATGGCAAAGCCACCCCGGTGACCCACTTCACCTGCATCGGCAACACCAAGGACGACATCCGCGAGAAGCTGCAAAATTACCTGGACCACGGCATCAACCACATCCTGGCGCTGCGGGGCGACCTGCCCTTCGGCTGGACCGGCACCAACGGCGACCTGCATTACGCCACCGAGCTGGTGAAGTTCATCCGTCAGGAGTTTGACGATCAGTTCACCATCGCCGTGGCCGGCTCCCCCGAGGGCCATATCCAGTGCCGCAGCCTGGAGGCGGACATCTCCTTCCTGAAGCAGAAGCAGGATAACGGCGCCAACTACATCATCTCTCAGCTGTGCTGGGATATGGACCAGTTCCGCTACTGGCTGGACGCCATCCGCGCCGCCGGGATCTGGCTGCCTGTGGACGTGGGCATCATGCCCATCACCACCATCTCCGGCACGCTGACCAATGCCCTGAGCCGCAACGCCTGCGTGATGCCGCGGGAGCTGTGCGAGATCATCTCCAAGTACTGGATCTTCCCCAACCCCTACGATCCGGCTCCCTACGATGCCGACGCCGAGAAGAAGAAGGAAGACTTCCACAAGGCCGGCCTGGACTACACCATCGGACTGGTGGATCAGTACCGCGCCTGCGACATCGCCGGCATTCACCTGTACGCCCTGAATAAGTACGAGGATGTGGCCTACATCGTGAAGAATTCCGGCATCGTGGACCTGATCTGATCACCTTACCCAAATCCCATCCGTGCCGCCGGGGGGCGGCGCGGATGGGGGCAAAGGAGCAATCTCTATGACTACACCCCATTCCATCGCCGTAGCCGGAAAGGGCGGCGTGGGAAAAACCACCACCTGCGGCATGATCATCGACTACCTGTGCAAGAAGGGGCAGGGCCCCGTGCTGGTGGTGGATGCGGATGCCAACTCCAACCTGAACGAGGTTCTGGGCGTGGAGGTGGAAACCTCCCTGGGCGAGATCCGGGAGGAAATGGCGCAGGCCGAGCTGCGCGGCGGCATCCCCGCCGGTATGACGAAGGCAGACTATGCCGAGATGAAATTCAGCTCCGCGTTGATCGAGGAGGACGATTTCGATATGCTCGTCATGGGTCGCACCCAGGGCAAGGGCTGCTACTGCTACGTCAACGGCGTGCTGAAGACCCAGATCGATAAGTACGCAAAGAACTACCGCTACCTGGTGATGGACAATGAAGCCGGGCTGGAGCATGTGGCCAGGGGCACGCTGCCCCATGTGGACACCATGCTGCTGATCTCCGATTGCTCCCGCCGGGGCATCCAGGCGGTGGCGCGGATCGCGGAAATGATCGGGCAGATGCAGCTCAATCCCGGCCAGATCGGGCTGATCGTCAACCGCGCCCCCGGCGGGGTGCTGGACGACGGCGTCCGGGCGGAGATCGACAAGCATGGCCTGACGCTGTTCGGCGTGCTGCCCCAGGACGAGGCGGTTTACCGCTGCGACTGCGATGGGGAGCCTTCGGCCAAGCTGCCGGACAGCAACCCGGTCAAGTCCGCCCTGCGGGGCATCCTGCAATCCATTGGTATTTAATTTTATATTCATAAGAAACAAGGGGGATTTCAACTATGTCTTTCGTTCCCAAGAAGCAGCCCTTCAACGGCAAGATCAATGCCGTTACCCTGGGCACCGGTGACAAGGCAATCGTCATCGGCGGCCAGAATGTGCTGCCCTTCTACACCTTCGACGCGCCGATCGAGAACGCGCCGAAAATCGGTGTGGAAATTTCCGACGCCGCCGGTGAATGGACCTCCGCCGGGCTGAAGGATTTCTACGCCGGATGCACCACCATGGCCGATTACGCCCAGCGGGCGGAAACCATGGAGGGCGCGGATTTCCTGTGCCTGCACTTTGAATCCGCGGACCCTAACGGCGCCAACCGCTCCGTGGAGGACTGCGTGGCCGATGCCAAGGCAGTGGCCGACGCCGTCAGCATGCCCATCGTCATCATGGGCTGCAAGAACATCGAGAAGGACGGCGAGCTGTTCAGCAAGATCGCCGAGGCGCTCCAGGGCAAGAATATCCTGGTGCTCTCCGCCCGCGCGGAGGATTATAAGACCGTGGGCGCGTCCGTGGCGCTGGCCTACGGCCAGAAGGTGGGCGCGGAAACCGCCGACGACATCAACCTGGCCAAGCAGCTGAACATCATGCTCAAGGGCCTGACCGTTCCTTCCCAGTCCATCATCATGAACATCGGCACCGCCGCCGTGGGCTACGGCTATGAGTACGTGGCCTCCACGCTGGACCGGGTGCGGGCCGCCGCGCTGGCTCAGTCCGATGCCGACCTGCAGATGCCCATTATCGCGCCTGTGTCCCCGGATACCTGGGGCGTGAAGGAATCCACCGCCTCCGAGGAGGACGAGCCCGCCTGGGGCAATGTGGAGGAGCGCGCTGTGGACATGGAGGTTTCCACCGCCGCTGCCGACCTGACCGGCGGCGCTGACGCCGTGATCCTGCGGCACCCCGCCGCTGTCGCCGCCGTGAAGCGATTCATCACGGCGCTGGTCTGATTGGAAGGAGGATATATACAATGGCTTTGAAAGGTCTTGACATTTTTAAGCTGTCCCCCAAGAAGAACTGCAAGGAGTGCGGCAGCCCCACCTGTATGGCATTCTGCATGAAGGTAGCGCAGGGCGCGCTGCCCATCGACAAGTGCCCCTATTTCTCTGACGAAGCGAAGGCCATGCTCAACGAGCAGACCGCGCCTCCCATGAAAACCATCACCGTGGGCGAGCATAAGCTGGGCGGCGAAACCGTGCTGTTCCGCCACGAGAAGACCCTGGTGAATAAGAACCTGTTCGCCATCACCCTCAGCACCGACATGACACAGGCGCAGGTGGACGCGCAGCTGTCCGAGATGGCAAAGATCGACTACGAGCGTATCGGCGAGCGGATGTACGTGGAGTTCATCCTCTGCGCCAACACCCAGAGCGACCCCGCAGTGTACACCAAGCTGGTGGAGAAGGCCGCTGCCTCCGGCCGCGACCTGATCCTGGAGTGCTGGGACGTGGAGTGCGCCAAGGCCGCGCTGGCCGTGGCCGGCAAGGGCGTGATCCTGGACGGCGCGACCCCCGACAACTGGGAGGCGATGAACGCCGCCGCCACCGCCGCCGGTGTGACCCTGGGCGTGTGGGCGGAGAACCTGTCCGACCTGTACGACACGGTGAAGAAGCTGGAGGGCGCGGGCAATAAGAACCTGGTGCTGGATGTCACCGGCAAGACCGCCAAGGAGACCCTGGCCAACGCCGTATTCGTCCGCCGTACCGCGCTGAAGGACGGCGACCGCACCATGGGCTACCCCTCCATCGTCAACGTGGGCAGGATCGCCAAGGGCGATTCCCATCTGCAGACCGCTTACGCTTCCATGTTCGTGGAGAAGTACGGCTCCATCATCGTCCTGGAGCAGATGCATTATTCCCAGGCGCTGCCGCTGTACGGCCTGCGCCAGAACATCTTCACCGATCCCCAGAAGCCCATGAAGGTGGAGTCCAAAATCTATCCCCTCAACGGCGCGGACGAGAATAGCCCCTGCTGCCTGACGGTGGATTTCGCGCTGACCTACTTCCTGGTTTCCGGCGAGCTGGAGCGCTCCAATGAGCCGGTGAACCTGATCATCTCCGACGCCTCCGGCATGTCCGTGCTGACCGCCTGGGCCGCCGGCAAGTTCTCCTCCACCTCCATCAAGAAGACCATCGAGGAGCTGGATGTGGAGAATAAGATCAAGAACCGCACCCTGATCATCCCCGGCAAGGTAGCCGTGATGAAGGGCGAGATCCAGGAGAAGCTGCCCAACTGGAACGTGGTGGTCGGCACCATGGAGGCTGTGCAGATCCCCAAGTACATGAAGGATAAGGAGTATGAGGCCGCCGCCAAGGCCGCCGCTGCCGAGGCCGCCGCCAAGGCTGCCACCGCGCCCAAGGAGGAGGTCAAGGAGCTTACCTTTGAGGAGCTTCTGGAGACCAAGGTCCCCAAGATCGAAGTGGTGGACATGGGCGTGCATTACAAGGGCCACAACCCGGAGAGCAAGACCTTCGTCACCATTGGCGAGCGGATCCACTGCATCTCCCCCTCCATCCGCAAGGCTATGGACGAGCGGGACCCCGCGCCCATCCTGAAGCGCGCCGCCGAGCAGATCGCTGCCGGCGCCACCTACCTGGATGTGAACATCGGGCCTGCGGAGAAGGACGGCCCGGAGCGGATGATGTGGGCGGTCAAGCTGCTGCAGGAGAACTTCGACAATGTGCCCCTGGCGCTGGATACCGCCAACAAGAAGGCCATCGAGGCCGGTATCAAGGTCTACAACCGCACCAACGGCAAGCCCATCGTCAACTCTGCCGATGCCGGCTCCCGGATCTCCAACATTGACCTGGCCGCCGCCAACGATGCCATCTGTATCGCCCTTTGCTCCGCTGACGGCATCGCCAAGGACAACGAGGAGCGGATGAAGCACTGCCACAATATGCTCGAGCGCGGCCTGTCCCTGGGCATGACCTCCGACGATCTGTGGTTCGATCCGCTGTTCCTGGTGGTCAAGGGCATGCAGGACAAGCAGATGGACGTGCTGAACGCCATCAAGATGTTCGCCGACGAGGGCCTGAAGTCCACCGGCGGCCTGTCCAACAACTCCAACGGCGCGCCCAAGCTGGTCCGCCCGATCATGGACTCCGCGCTGGTGGCCATGGCGATGATGCAGGGCCTGACCTCCGCCATCGTCAACCCCTGCGACCTGCGGCTGATGGAGACCATCAAGTCCTGCGACATTTTCAAGAATCACGTTTTGTACTCCGACTCCTACCTGGAGCTGTAAGATTCGGCGCCTGCCGGGAGGGCCCTCCCTCCCGGCATGTTTCCATACTGCAAACCAGTGAGGGTCCCCCGACGCGGCATCTAACTGCACCATCTCCGTAGGGCCGCATGCCCACATGCGGCCACCGCCCACCAACGCGGTACCTGTGGCGTAACAACCGAGCCACTACCCGGCCTCTTTTCTGCAAAATAATCCAATTTGGTGATAATATGCCACAATCTGGTAGGAAGCACCCGCGCCTGGATGACTATGATTATGCTGCAGGCGGCACGTATTGCGTAACGGTCTGTACAAAAAACAAGGCAAAAACTTTGGGCGCCGTCTGCGGCGGGCAGGAAAAACATGTCTGCCTTACGCCGCTGGGCAAATTGGTAGACGCTTCCATTTTGCGAATTCCCGTGGTGTACTCCGGGGTAACGGTGCTGAACTATGTGGTCATGCCAAATCATGTGCATATGCTTTTGCAGATTTCGGCAGAAAACCCTGTGTCGCTGTTAACGGTCATCCGTTCCACGAAGACCATAGTAACCAAGCAGTGGGGCAGCTCCGTTTGGCAAAGGTCGTTTTACGAGCATACCGCACGCAATCGGGAAACGGCGCTCCGGTTTTGGAAGTATATTGACGAGAATCCCGCAAGGTGGGCGTCTGACCCCAATTTTGCTTGACGCTGCGGCCATGGCGTGATAACCGCATCATCTCCGCAGGACCGCATGAGGCCATGCAGCCACGCCCCGCTGTCACGATCTGGATTCTACCGGAATCGATCGTGCTGCTGGCCGCGTGTGGGCACGCGGCCCTACCGGGGCGGATGAAGTCCCTGGTGGGTAAGCCTTTTAATATTCAGCCTTCGGGCTTAATAGAAACCTGTCAACAAACTATTTATGGGAGGAATTTACATGAGTGTATTAACCGATCTGATTTATGGCGGTTCCAACGCCGTGGCCGGTCTGACCGAGGGTGCGGTCAACGATGCCATTGCCAAGTATGGCGCGGATAAGGAAATCGCCTTCCCTGACACCGCATATTTCTTCCCCACCATCTATGCGGCCACCGGCGTGAAGGTCAAAACCCTGGGCGATCTGACCGCCTGTGTGGGCGTGCTGAAAAGCCTGATCACCAACCAGGAGGATCTGGGTCAGGCGCTGAACGCCGGCCTGGCCACAGCCGTGGGCGCGGAGATCCTGGAGGGCCTGAAGTATGTGGACGGCGGCGACCCCTACGCCAACGATTCCGGCATCGGCTTCGTGCCGGACCCCATCATCCGCTCCCTGGGCGTGCCGCTGGTTACCGGCGATATCCCCGGCGTGGCCGCGGTGCTGGGCAAGGCGGACAATGCCGCCGACGTGGTGAAGATCGTGAAGGATTACCAGTCCAAGGGCATTATGACCTTCCTGGTGGGCGACGTCATCGAGCAGTGTGCTGAGGGCGGCGTGAAGATGGGCCTGGAGCTGCGGGTCATCCCCCTGGGGCATGATGTGACCGCCGTGATCCATGTGGTCACCGTGGCCATCCGCGCGGCGCTGATCTTCGGCAATGTGAAGCCCGGCGACCTGGCGGGCCTGCTGGCCTACACCAAGGAGCGCGTGCCCGCATTCGTGAATACCTTCGGCGCCATCGACTCCGTGGTGGTTTCCGCCGGCGCCGGCGCGATCGCCCTGGGCTTCCCCGTGGTGGTGGACATCGACCTGGGCGAGAACCAGGTCCCCGGCGCGCTGGAGTCCGTGTGCGACCACAGCGAAACCGTGAAGAAGTCCCTGGAGCTGCGGAACATCAAGATCAAGGTCACCGAGCTGCCCATCCCCGTGGCGTTCGCCGCCGCGTTCGAGGGCGAGATCATCCGTAAGGCGGATATGCACAACGAGTGCTGGTCGTCCAAGAATCCCACCGCGGAGCTGGTCGTCATGCGGGAGCTTTCCGAGATCGAGGACCATAAGATCACCCTGATCGGCCCGGATTTCGATCAGCAGAAGGACCTGGCGCTGGCCACCTATGTGGAGGTCGCCGGTAAGAAGATGCAGGTGGATTTCGAGTCCGTGATCGAGCGGAAATTCCACGCCTGGTTCAACTACATGGAGGGCGTCATGCACACCGGCCAGCGGAACCAGGTGCGGGTCCGGGTCTCCAACGCCGCCTACGACGCGGGCCTGCGGCTGAAGGATTTCGCCGAGGTCCTGTACGTGATGATCATGAACGAGTTTGACGCCGTGGTGGATAAGTGCCAGATCACCCTGATCACCGACCCGGAGCAGGCCGGCCAGTTCCGGGATACCATGGCAATGCCCCGCTACAACCAGCGGGACGATCGCCTGGCCTCCATGACCGACGAGTCCGTGGACCGCTACTACACCTGCATCCTGTGCCAGTCCTTTGCCCCGGCGCACTGCTGCGTGGTCACCCCGGAGCGGCTGGGCCTGTGCGGCGCGGTTTCCTGGCTGGATGCCAAGGCCACCAATGAGCTGGACCCCAACGGCCCCTGCCAGCCGATCTTCAAGGAGGGCTGCATCGACGAGCACACCGGCCGCTTCGAATCCGTGAACCAGGCGGTGGCAAACGCCACCCACGGCGCGGTGGAGAATGTGACGCTGTACTCCATCCTGGAGGACCCGATGACCTCCTGCGGCTGCTTCGAGTGTATCTGCGGCATTGAGCCGATGTCCAACGGCGTGATCGTGGTCAACCGGGAGTACAAGGGCATGACCCCCGCCGGCATGACCTTCGGCGAGCTGGCGTCCTGCACCGGCGGCGGCGTCCAGACCCCGGGCTATATGGGCCACGGCCGCCACTTCATCTCCTCCAAGAAATTCGTTTCCGCCGAGGGCGGCGTGGAGCGGATCGTGTGGATGCCCAAGGAGCTGAAGGACGATGTGGGCGAGCGGCTGAACAAGACCGCGCTGGAGATGTACGGCATTGAGAATTTCACCGACATGATCGCGGACGAAACGGTCACCACCGACTGCGAGGAGCTGCTGGATTGGCTGACGGAGAAGGGCCATCCCGTTCTGGGCCTGGAGCCGCTGATGTAACTGCCCCTCTGCGGAGCGCGTTTCCCATATGAAATTGGCCCCGCTCAGTCGGCGGACAGGCCGGCGACGGCGTTGCGCTTCATCCGCTGCAAAACGGCGCAGATGCAGTCCATCTCCTCCTGGCTCAGCCCTGCCGTGACCAGGCTCTCCCAGCTCTGGAGGATCTGGTGCACCTGGGGCAGCAGCGCCAGGGTCTTCTCCGTGGGGTACAGCTCCATCACCCGCTTATCCCCGGGGGACGGCTTGCGGAGGATGAATCCCGCCTCCTCCAGAATGGCTGCCTGCCGGGCCACATTGCTCTTGTTGATGCAGATGCGCTGGGACAGCTTATCCTGGGAGATGCCCGGGCAGTGGCAGATCTCCATCAGGTAGCTGGCGTGGCAGGTTTTCAGGCCCAGCTGCGCCAGCTGCTCGCCCTTGTACTGGGAGCCGCAGCGGGAAATTTCGGTGATGTCGCGGATGATGTCGGACATGGGGATGCCTCCTCTCATGCGGGATTATAGGATGATTTTACCATATTTCTCCAACCTTGTAAAGGAATTTTCCCCGATTTTCGGCGAATTTGCCCCTGTGGGGAATTTTCAACGATTGTTGAGCTTCGGTTGATATTCCGTTGAAAAAGGCGAAGTAAAATAATTTGTTCGAATTGTGAGCAGCTTTTTTCTTCCGCGGTGTTGACGATTTGGCTTTTGCGGAATAAAATAAGGGAAGTTGGAAATCAAGTAGGTGCATAACACGGAATGAACAGACTGAAAAACGGCGTTTACCGCTTTGTCCGCTTCTGGGTCAAACTGATCTACCCGAAAACCGAGGTGGTCGGCCTGGAAAATCTACCGGAGGCGCCGTGCATTGTGGTGGCCAACCACTGCCAGATGAACGGGCCCATTGCCGGGGAGCTGTATTTTCCTGGCAGTCACTACCTATGGTGCACGGCGGAGATGATGCACCTGAAGGAGGTCCCGGCCTATGCGTACCGGGATTTCTGGAGCTATAAGCCCCGGCGCATCCGCTGGCTGTACAAGCTCCTGTCTTATGTGATCGCGCCGTTTTCCGTGTGCATTTTCAACTGCGCCCACACCATTCCGGTGTACCGGGATAAGCGGATCGTGTCCACCTTCCGGGATACCCTGCGCCGGCTGCAGGAGGGCAGCACTGTGATCATCTTCCCGGAGCATGATGCGCCCCATGACCATATCCTCTGGGACTTCCAGACCGGCTTCGTAGACGTGGCCAAGAGCTACTACCATCAGACGGGGGAATGCCTGCAATTCGTGCCCATGTACCTGGCGCCTGCGCTGCACAGCATGTACCTGGGCAAGCCCATCACCTATGACCCGGACGTGCCCATCAAGCAGGAGCGAAAAAGGGTCTGCGATTACCTGATGGAACAGATCAGCGGAACCGCCCAGGCCCTGCCGCGGCACCGGGTCGTCCCCTACCTGAACCTGCCGAAGAAGCAATACGTCTATAATAAGCCCGGGGAGTGAGCCAATTTATGAAAAAACCTGTGGTCGATTACCGGCAGTTCCGCCTGCGCAAGCTGAATGATCCGGAATTTTCCCATCTGAAGCTGCTGGGCGGCTGGATCGTTTACTTTATCCTGTATTTTCTCACGGAGAATCTGATCCCGGCGGAGCGCTGCACCAGCGTGCATATATGGCTGGACGATGTGATCCCGTTCTGCGAATGGTTCCTGCTGCCCTATGTGTCCTGGTACCTGCTGATCGTGTTTTCGCTGGTGTATTTCGGACTGTACAACATCCAGAGCTTCCGGGACCTGTCCAAGTACATCATCATCACCCAGCTGGTGGCAATGGCCATCTACATTCTGTTCCCCAGCCGTCAGGACCTGCGCCCGGAGGTGTTCCCCAGGGACAATTTCCTGACCCGCTGCATCGGGCTGCTGTACAGCTTTGACACCAATACCGGCGTCTGCCCGTCCCTGCACGTGGCCTACTCCATGGGCATCGCTTCGGTGTGGCTGAAGCAGAAGGATGTGAGGGCCGTCTGGAAGGTGCTGCTGGTCATCTTGGTGGCGCTGATCTGCCTGGCCACTATGTTTATCAAACAGCATTCGGCGATGGATTTCTTTGCCGCCCTGCCAGTGTGCGCGCTGGCGGAGGGGATCGTATTCTGGTGGCCGAAGCGAAGGAAAAAGGAGAGAAACCAATGAAACACGGAGACAGAAAGGATGCCGTCAAGCTGCGGGACATCCACGCCATGCACTTTGTCATGCCGCTGATGTACCCCAACCGGTGCGATAACGAGGCGTTCATTGCCCAGCGCATCGACCTGACGAATATCAACGCCTACCTGGAGCGGAAAAACGCAGATGATCCGGAGTACCGCTACAACCTGTTCCAGGTTCTGGTGACGGCGGTGCTGAAAACCATCACCCTGCGGCCGAAGATGAACCGCTTCATCGCCAACAAGACCATGTACCTGCGCAACGAGGTGTCCGCCGCCTTCACCGTGAAGAAACTCTTTGCCGACGACGGGGCGGAGGCGCTGGCGCAGATCCGCACCACCGGCAGCGAAACCATCGACGATATCCACAACGAGATCTACCGCCAGCTCCAGCTCTGCCGCAGCGACGCGGTGGACCCGGGGACGGAGAGCCTGAACGCCGTGGCCAGCATCCCCGGCGGTCTGGCGCGGATGGTGGGTGCCGGGGCCCGCTTCCTGGACCGCCACGGCTGGATGCCCCAGTCCGTCATCGACGGCGACCCCTACTATTGCTCGGTGGTGCTGTCCAACCTGGGCTCTATCAAGCTCCACGCCGGGTACCACCACCTGACCAACTGGGGCACTACCTCCGTATTCTGCGCCATCGGGGAGGCGAAGAAGCGCCCCTTCTATGACGACGACGGCACGGTGCATATGAAGGACTGCGTGGACATCGGCCTGACCATTGACGAGCGCATCGCCGACGGCTACTATTATTCCCGCACTGTTCAGCTGCTGAAAACGCTCCTGGAGAAGCCGGAGCTTTTGGAAAAACCCTTGAATGAGGAGGTCAATTTCGAATGATAACCGCAAAAACACCGTGGAAGGACTATATGGGCGACGTGCCTATGCACCTGGAGTACTTTGAAGGCTCCATGTTCGAGGCGGTGGAGGCCGTCGCGCAGAAGTACCCCAATTATGTGGCCTTCGACTTCATGGGCAAGTCCACCACCTACAAGACCATGATCCAGGAGATCGAAACCTGCGCCAAGGCACTGAAGACCATCGGCATCCGCCAGGGGGACAAGGTCACCATCGCCATGCCCAACTGCCCCCAGGCCATTTACCTGTTCTACGCGGTGAACCTGGTGGGCGGCATCGCCAACATGATCCATCCCCTCTCCGCGGAGAAGGAGATCGAATTCTACCTGAACGAATCCGGGAGCGTCACCGCTATCACGCTGGACCAGTTCTACCACAAGTTTGAGGCCATCCGGAAGAATACCCATGTGGTGAACATCGTCATCGCCAGCATCCGGGACGCGCTGTCCCAGCCCATCAAGGCGGGCTATATGCTCACCGAGGGGCGGAAGATCCAGAAGATCCCCGAGGATGCGCCGGTCATCCGCTGGAAGGATTTCATGAAGCTCAGCCGCCATTGCTTCTACGATTACAAGGTGAAGCGCACCGGGGAGGACCCGGCGGTGATCCTGTACTCCGGCGGCACCACCGGCACCACCAAGGGCATCGTGCTGACAAACAAGAATTTCAACGCCCTGGGCCAGCAGGTGGTCGCGGCCAACTCCATGTTCGAGCCGGGGGATAAAATGCTGGCGGCCATGCCCATCTTCCACGGGTTCGGCCTGGGCGTGTGCATCCACACCATGCTCACCCAGGGCGGCCGGTGCATCCTGGTGCCCCGGTTCACGCCCAAGAGCTACGCCAAGGACCTGGTGAAGAACCGGTGCAATTTCATCGCCGGCGTGCCTACGCTGTACGAGGCGCTGCTGCGCCTGCCGGATATGGACGGGGCGGACCTGAGCTGCCTGAAGGGCGTGTTCTCCGGCGGCGACAGCCTGTCCGTGGAGCTGAAGAAGAAATTCGACAAATTCCTGGCCGACCACAACGCTACCATCCAGGTGCGGGAGGGCTACGGCACCACGGAAACCGTCACCGCCTGCTGCCTGACCCCCAGCCATATGGCGAAGGAGGGCTCCATCGGCCTGCCCTTCTCGGATACCTACATCAAGATCGTGGAGCCGGGCACGGATCACGAGCTGCCCTACGGGCAGGAGGGTGAGATCCTGCTGGCAGGCCCCACAGTGATGAAGGAGTACATGCACCACCCGGAGGAGACCGCAAAAACCTTGTGGAAGCACGACGACGGCCTGACCTGGGTGTATACCGGCGACCTGGGCACCATGGATGAGCAGGGCTTCGTGTACTTCAAGGGGCGCGCCAAGCGGATGATCGTCACCTCCGGCTACAATGTGTACCCGGCGCAGCTGGAGAATGTTCTGGACGCCATGGACATGGTGCAGATGAGCTGCGTGATCGGCGTGCCGGATTCCTACAAAATGCAGAAGGTGAAGGCCTTCGTCAAGCTGGCGCCGGGGGTGCAGCCCACGGAGGAGACCAAGCAGGCCATTCTGGCGCACTGCCGCAAGTATGTGGCCAAGTACGCCATGCCGTATGACATTGAGTTCCGGGAGGACATGCCCAAGACGCTGGTGGGCAAGGTGGCCTACCGGGTGCTGGAGGAGGAGGAGCTGGAGAAGCTCCGCACCCAGCAGGGCTGAGCCGAGCCGTTCATTTCCACATTCCCAGGGGAGGGCCTCGCGCCCTCCCCTCCTTTTTTTGTGCCGCGCCCTCGCCCCCGCGAGTCCCATTCCGCAGGGCCGCGTGCCCCACTGGCGCGAAAAGGGGCGGCTCACGGATGCGTGAGCCGCCCTGAAGTGCGGGGTAAATTTGGTTTTGCGGGCGAATCCATCAGCCCCAAGGGCCGCTGTGGGAGGAGCCGCTCCCGCTGCTGCTACTGCTGCTTTCGCTGCTGCTGGATGTGGCGGACTGGATCTGCTCGCCCACCGTGACGGTGATCTCCAGCGTTTCGCCCTGGCGGTACACGGTCAGGACCAGCTCGTCCCCGATCTCCGCGTCGGTGATGAAGGCCTTCAGATCGCTGCTGCCGGTGATTTCGGTGCCATTGACATGGGTGATGATGTCGTTGGCCTGCAGCCCCGCTTCCTCCGCCGGGCTGCCCTCGGTGACGGAAACCACAGCGGCGCCCTGGGGCAGGCCGAACATCTGGTACTGGGCGCTGACGTCATAGACGCTGACGCCGATATACGGTGTGGAAACGTAGCCCTTCTCGATAATGCTCTCGATAATGTCCATCACGCTGTTGATAGGGATGGCGAAGCCAATGTTGTCGATGGACGCCTCGCTGCTGGAGGAGCTGGAATACTTGGCGTTGGTAATGCCGATGACCTCACCGTACATGTTGAACAGCGGGCCGCCGGAGTTGCCGGAGTTGATGGCGCAGTCGGTCTGCAGCAGGTTCATGGTGATGCCGGTGGACATGGTGACCTCCCGGTCCTTGGCGCTGATTATGCCGGCGGTCAGGGTATAGGTCAGCTCACCCAGGGGGTTGCCGATGGCGACCACGGAGTCGCCCACATTCAGGTTGTCGGAGTCGCCCAGGATCACCGCGGAAAGCCCCTCGGCCTCCACCTTCAGCACGGCAATGTCGTTGCTCTCGTCGTAGCCCACCACGATGGCGGAGTAGCTGTCGCCATTGTACATGGATACGGTGATGGAGGTGGCGTCCTCAATGACGTGGTAATTGGTCACGATGTAGCCGTCGGCGGTGATGATAAAGCCGGAGCCGGAGGCGGCAGAGGTGGTCTGCTGGCCCCAGATGTTGGTGGTAGTGACGGATGTGGTCACGCCCACGGTGGCGTTCACATTGGCGGCGTAAACCTCCGCGGCGGTCATGACGCTGCTGGTGTCGACCTCCACCGTATCCAGGACGATGCTCTCCCGGTAGCCCACCAGCACAGCGGTGGAGCTGCTGCCGCCGGAGCTGGAGCCGGAATCATTCGCGGACTGGTACAGCAGCACGCCGCCCGCGCCCAGCGCACCGCCCAGCAGGGAGCAGCACAGGGCGCCCACCAGGATCCACAGGCCGGTATGCTTCTTCTTATGCTTCTTGGGCGGATTCCCCGCAGGCTCCGCCGCCTGGGGCGGCGCGGTGGGATAGGCCGTCTCTGCCGTGGGTTCTGCCGTGGGTTCCGCCTGAGGCTCCGCCGCAGGTTCTGCTGAAGGCTCCGCTGCCGCCTCTGCCGTGGGTTCGGGCGTAGGTTCACAAATCGGCTCGGACTGGGAGGTTTCCTCCTGCCATGTGCCGGATTCGGGATATTCCGATTCATTCATAGTAAATTCCTCCTTCTCAGGTTGTTTGCGCACTTATCATAGCACCGGATTCTTAACCGAGCCTTAAATTTACTATGAAATTACCATGAACATTGCCATTGCCGCTCTAAAAATCCGGAATGAACGCCCGGTCGGCGGCGGAGGCCTCCTGGGTGAAGCCGTCCAGGCGGTTCAGGTACATCCAGCTGAGAACCGCCTCATATTCCTGCTGGCTCACCCGGCGGTCCATAGGCGCGGGCAGGCCGCCCATGGGGGTGTACTGGCGCATCAGGCTCACAAGCACCTGGCCGGGGCGGAAATTCTCCCCGATCCAGTCCAGGACCCGCAGGGAATTTTCCACCTGCCCCGGCAGGATCAGGTGCCGGATGATCACGCCGCCCACGACCCGCTCCCCCTGCCGCCGGATGGGGCCGGCCTGGCGCACCATCTCCCGGATGGCGTCCGCGGCAACGGGGAAATAATCCGCCGCCCCGGAGAGGGACTGTGCCAGCGCCCCGTCCGCGTATTTCAGGTCGGGCAGGTAAATGTCCACCTTCCCGGCGATGGCGCGGATGGTTTCCGCCCGCTCGTAGCCGCCGCAGTTGTAAACCACCGGCACGGGGAGCGGCTTTTCCAGCGCGGGCAGGATGGTGGGCAGGTACTGGGTCGGGGTCACCAGGTCGATATTCTCCGCCCCCCGGGCGATCAGCGATTCCATCAGGCGCCGGAGCCCGGCGCTGTCCGTGGCGGTCCCCACCGGCGCGGCGCTGATGGCCGCGTTCTGGCAGTACCGGCACCCCAGGGTGCAGCCGCCGAAGAAGATTGCCCCGCTGCCGCCGCTTCCGGCCAGCGCAGGCTCCTCCCATTTGTGGAGCATGGCTTTCGCCACCAGCGCCCCGGCGGGGCACCGGCAGAATCCCCGTTCCCCCGCGGCCCGGTTCACGCCGCATTCCCGGGGGCACAGGGTGCAATTTTCGTAATTCACAAAAATCCACCGCCTTTTGGGAAATCATAGCACGTTTCCTGCGATTTCACAAGCCTATCTTTACCGCCCGGCTTTTTTGTGCTACAATAGGCCGGAGAAAATGCCGCACCGGTTTTCCGGGGAAAGGGAGGAAGCGTATATGGTGATTCGTCGGGCAGAGGAGCGGGATATCCCCGCCGTTGCCCATCTGCTGGAGCAGGTGGCCAGGGTCCACGCCATGGGCCGCCCGGACATTTATCGTCCCGGCACGAAATTCACGGTCCAGGAGTTGGCGGAGGAACTGAAAGGGACGGTATTTGTGGCGGAGTTGGAGGGACGCGTGGTGGGGCACTGCTTCTGCAAGATTGTCCGCCATGCCCCCTGCGGCAATATGGCGGCCCATTCCAGCCTGTACATCGATGATTTGTGCGTGGACGAGGTCTGCCGCCGGCGGGGCGTCGGCCGGGCGTTGTACCGCCATGCCCGGGAATATGCCGCCGCGCAGAAGCTGGACAGCGTGACGCTGAACGTGTGGGCGTTCAATACCGCTGCCATGGAATTTTATGCCTCCCTGGGCATGACCCAGCAGCGCATCATTATGGAGGATCGGCTCAATGCTGAAGCAGAATGAAATTTACCCGGCGGTCATCGCCGATTATACCGCGGAGGGGCAGGGCGTGGCAAAGATCGAGGGCTGCGCCGTATTCGTGCCCAACGCCATCGTGGGGGAGCGCTGCCGCATCCACATCGAGAAGGTGCGGAAAACCTGGGCGGCGGGGAAAATCGTGGAGATTCTGGAAAAATCCCCCCACCGCGTGCAGCGGGAGTGCCCCATTTCCGCCGCCTGCGGGGGCTGCGACTTCTGGCACATGGACTACGCGGAGGAGTGCCGCCTGAAATCGGCGCGGGTGCGGGAGGCGCTGAACCGCATCGGCGGGGAGAACCTGGAGGAAGTGCCCATTGTCCCCGCCCCCTCCATCTATGGCTACCGGAACAAGGCCATTTACCCCGTGGGGGAGCGGGACGGGCAGGTCATCGCCGGGTTCTACCGGGCGGGGAGCCACCAGATCGTGGAGCAGGCGCGCTGCCGGATTCTGCCCCCGGAATTTGACCGGATCAAGGACATTGTTATAAGTTATGTAAACCAAAATAAGGTTTCCGCCTACCGGGAATCCTCCCAAACGGGTCTGCTGCGGCATATTTTTATCCGGAAGGGCTGGATTTCCGGGGAGATCCTGGTGTGCCTTGCGGTCAACGGGCGCAACATCCCGTCGCCGGAGGCGCTGATCGGGGCGCTGCAAGTCGTGCCCGGCTTTGCGGCGTTGTCCCTGTCCGTCAATACCAAGCCGGGGAACGTGGTGCTGGGGGAGGAGGAAATTGTGCTGTTTGGCGCGGGCAGCATCCGGGATACGCTCTGCGGTCTGGATTTCCGCTTAAGCCCCAAATCCTTTTACCAGGTGAACCATCCCCAGGCGCAGGCGCTGTACTGCGCCGCCATTTCCCTGGCGGGGCTGACGGAGCAGGACACGGTGCTGGACCTGTACTGCGGCGTGGGGACCATCACTCTTGCTATGGCAAGATCCGCCGGGCGTGTGATCGGCGTGGAGGTGGTGCCCCAGGCGGTGGCGGATGCCCGGGAGAATGGAGCGCGCAACGGCATTGAAAACGCGGAATTTTATTGCGCGGATGCCGGGCAGACGGCGCTGGAATTGGAAAAGCAGGGCCTGCGCCCCCAGGTGATCGTGGTGGACCCGCCCCGGAAGGGGCTGAGCGCGGACGCCATTGCCGCCATCGCCCGGATGTGCCCGGAGCGGCTGGTGTACGTCTCCTGCGACCCCGGCACCCTGGCCCGGGACATTTCCCTTTTGAAGTCCCAGGGCTTCACCCTCCGCTCCGCCCAGGCCTTCGACCTCTTCCCAAGAACAAAGCATGTGGAGACGGTGGCGATGCTTTCCGGGGGAGCGAAAGCTTAAGAGGAACGCGGAAGCAATGCCGGGGCCACCGGATACATTATATAATAATATATGAGGAGGAAACGGATATGGAGCCGATTCTGGAGCTGGAGCTGACGGACGGGGAATGGCCGCTGGACTATATCGACCACGACCGGCAGATCGTCCGGGCGATTGTATTTGACGCGCAGGGGCTATTCTATTTCATGCGCGCCTGCCGGGACGACGATTTTGGCCGGGCGACGCTGATCGAAACCTCCGGCGGCGGCGTGGAGCCGGGGGAAGAATTCCCCGACGCGCTCCGCCGGGAGCTGCGGGAGGAGCTGGGCGCGGAGGTGGAGATCGTGTGCCCGCTGGGCACGGTCAGCGATTACTATAACCTGATCCACCGCCATAATCTCAACCATTATTACCTGTGCCGGGCGATCTCGTTCGGGCAGAAGCACCTGACCGCCGATGAGATCAACGACTTCCACCTGTCCACCCTGAAGCTGGACTATGACCAGGCCGTCCTGGAGTACCAGCGCCGCACCGATACGAAGCTGGGCAGGCTCATCGCCCAGCGGGAGATGCCGATCCTGCGCCGCGCCCACCAGATCCTTTCCGGAGGCATCGCATGCGGGGAACAGGCGCAGTATTACACGGAGTGAGGGCAAATCCGGCCTGTTTGTCCGCGCAAAGAAAACAGTTGCATTTGCAACAAAGCTGTGATACAATGTACACGCTAATTTGCTATGAAGGAGAGATTTTGCAATGATTCCCAGAGAAATTTGCCAACGGGTACTCCGCAAAGCCGTTTCCACCGGCGCGGATTACGCCGAGCTGTTTGCAGAGAACACCGGAAACCACCGAATCTCCATGATCGGCGGCAAGGTGGACGACATCACCGATACCGTGGTGGCCGGCGCCGCCGTGCGGGTGTACAAGGGGCTGCGCAGCGTGATGGCCTCCACTGTGGACACCTCCGAGGCCGGGCTGCTGCGCTGCGCGGAGCAGGCGGCGGAAGCGCTGGGCCAGGGCGAGGCGCAGATCGACATCGTCCTGCGGGAGCGGCTGTTCGGGGACATCCACCCCGTGCGCATCGCCCCGGACTCCGTGCCCAACAAGGAGAAGATCGACCTGGTAAAGCAGGGCTGCTTTGCCGCGAAGGAGTACGACAGCTCCATCGTCCAGGTCTCCGGCGGGATGCTGGATGTGGACCACAAGATCCTCATCGCCAATACCGAGGGCGTCTACGCCCAGGACCGCCAGATCCGCACCCGGCTGATGATTACCGCCGTGGCGGAGAAGAACGGCGAGACCCAGACCGGCGCCTCCAATCCCGGCCGCCGCATGGGCATGGAGATGTTTGAATTCATCGACCCCAAGGATGTGGGCACCCGCGCCGCCGCCCAGGCGGTCACCATGGCCGGCGCAGGCTACTGCCCCGCCGGGGTCATGCCCGTGGCCATCGAGAATGGCTTCGGCGGCGTGATCTTCCACGAGGCCTGCGGCCACTCCCTGGAGGCCAGCAGCGTCGCCTACGGCCTGAGCCAGTTCACCGGCAAGCTGGGGCAGAAGATCGCCAACGAGAAGGTCACCGCCATTGACGACGGCACCATCCCCAACGCCTGGGGCTCCATCAATATCGACGACGAGGGCACCCCCGCCCAGAAGAACGTGCTGATCGAGAAGGGCGTGCTGAAAACCTACATGATCGATAAGTTCAACGGCCGCCGGATGGGGATGCCCTCCACCGGCAGCGCCCGCCGCCAGAGCTATTCCTTCACCCCCACCTCCCGGATGACCAACACCTACATCGCCGCGGGCGACGACAAGAACGAGGACATCATCGCCTCCATCGAGTACGGCCTGTACGCCAAGCAGATGGGCGGCGGCTCCGTCAATCCCGTCACCGGCGAATTCAACTTCGCCGTGAACGAGGGCTACATGATCCGGAACGGCAAGATCTGCGAGCCGGTCCGGGGCGCCAGCCTGGTGGGCAAGGGCTCGGAGATCATCCAGAACATCGACATGGTGGGCACGGACATGGACATGGGCCAGGGTATGTGCGGCTCCTCCAGCGGCTCCATCCCCACCAATGTGGGCCAGCCCCTGATTCGGGTATCCAGCATCACCGTCGGCGGCAGATAAGGAGGAATGGACTATGGATTTTAATGCCTTTAAGGAAATCGCCATCGCCCAGGCGCAGCAGATGGGCATCGGCGAATACGAGCTTTACTACGAGGGGAGCGCCAGCACCAGCGTCTCCGCCTTCCAGCACGAGATCAATGAATTCTCCTCCGCCACCGATGGCGGCGTGTGCTTCCGCTGCATCGTGGACGGGCACATGGGCTACGCCTCCACCCAGGAGCTGAGCGAGGCGCAGGCGAAGCAGGTGGTCATACGGGCGGCGGACAATGCCTCCTCCCTGGAATCCGAGGAGCAGGAGTTCCTCTGCCCCGGCGGCCTGGAGTATGCCGCCCCGGAGAAGAAGGACATCCCCCTGCCCACCACGGAGACCCTGATCCACACCATCCTGGAGACCCAGGAGAAGCTGTACGCGGCGGACCCCGCCGTGATCGACGGCTGCCAGGCCGAGGGCGTTGTGGAGAGCAGCGAGATCGCCATCTGCAATTCCAAGGGGCTGGACCTGCACCATGCGAGCAAGCGCGTGGCGCTGATCACCGCCGCCGTGGTCACCGACGGCAAGGAAATGGAGAACGATTACCAGATCAAGATGGGCGCGCTGCCCGAAATCGACACCGACGCCATGGTGCAGAAGGCCGTAGCCTCCGCCAAGGCAAAGCTGGGCGGCGAGCCGGCGCCCACGGGCCAGTACCCGGTGGTGTTCGACCCGGATGCCATGAGCAGCCTGATCTCCACCTTCTGCTCCATTTTCTCTTCGGAGAATACGCAGAAGGGCCTGTCCCGCCTGGGGGACCAGGAGGGCAAGACCATCGCCGCGCCCATCGTCACGTTGGTGGACGACCCGTTCTATAAGGACGGCGCCATGCGCCCCTTCGACGCGGAGGGATGCCCCACCTACTGCAAGAACGTGATCGAAAACGGCCAGCTGATGACCCTGCTGTACAACCTGAAAACCGCCGCCGTGGCCGGGAAGAAGACCACCGGCAACGCCTTCAAGGGCGGCTATGACGCCGCCGTGGGCGTGCGGCCCTTCACCATGTACCTGGCGCCGGGGGACTGCACCGAGGAGGACCTGCTGGCCAAAGCGGGCACCGGCGTATACATCAACTCCCTGGGCGGGCTCCACGCCGGGGCGAACCCCATCAGCGGCGACTTCTCCCTGCAGAGCGCAGGCTTCCTGATCGAGAACGGGAAGAAGACCGCCCATGTGAAGTCCTTCACCGTGGCCGGCAACTTCTACGACCTGCTGCTGAACATCACGGACATCGCCTCCAATCTGGAGATGCCCGGTATGGGGCGGTTCGGCTCCCCCAGCGTGCTGGTCAAGGGGCTGTCCATCGCGGGCAAGTGATTTTTTCATCAGAATGACAGGATCGGCACGGCTCACAGGGGCTGTGCCGATCGCTTTTGCCAAAATTTGCAGTGCGGGGAAAAGAAAAATGCATTTTCCCTTGTGTTTGCGCCGGGAATATGGTAAAATGAACCTGTTATTTCGGAACCCCATGAATTTTGGAATGGAGGAATTTTCAAAATGAGCTATGTAGATGAGGTGCTGGAGCGCGTGATCCGCCAGAATCCCGCCCAGCCGGAATTCCATCAGGCCGTGAAGGAGGTGCTGGAGTCCCTGCGCCCCGCCATCGAGCGCAACGAGGAAGCCTACCGCCGGGAGGCCCTGCTGGAGCGGCTGACCACCCCGGACCGGATGATCCAGTTCCGCGTGTCCTGGGTGGACGACCAGGGTCAGGTGCAGGTGAACAACGGCTACCGCGTGCAGTATAACAATGCCATCGGCCCGTACAAGGGCGGCCTGCGGCTGCATCCCAGCGTGAACCAGAGCGTGATCAAATTCCTGGGCTTTGAGCAGATTTTCAAGAACAGCCTGACCGGATTGCCCATCGGCGGCGCCAAGGGCGGCGCGGACTTCGACCCCAAGGGCAAGTCCGACCGGGAGATTATGGCCTTCTGCCAGAGCTTCATGACGGAGCTTTACAAGTATGTGGGCGCGGATATCGACGTCCCCGCCGGGGACATCGGCGTGGGCGGCCGGGAGATCGGCTACCTGTACGGCCAGTATAAGCGCATCCGCGGCACCTATGAGGGCGTGCTCACCGGGAAGGGCCTGAGCTTTGGCGGCAGCCTGGCGCGGACGGAAGCCACCGGCTACGGCCTGCTGTACCTGACGGAGGAAATGCTCAAGTGCAACGGCCATGCCCTGGCGGGCAAGACCCTGGTGGTATCCGGCGCGGGCAACGTGGCCATCTACGCCATTGAGAAGGCCTGGCAGCTGGGTGCCAAGCCGGTCACCTGCTCCGATTCCACCGGCTGGGTCTACGACCCGGAGGGCATCGATGTGGCGCTGCTGAAGCAGGTCAAGGAGGTGCGCCGGGAGCGGCTCACGGCCTATGCCCAGGCAAGGCCCGGCGCCCAGTACCATCCGGGCAAGGGCGTGTGGAGCGTGCCGTGCGATGTGGCGCTGCCCTGCGCCACCCAGAACGAGCTTTTCCTGGAGGACGCGCAGCAGCTGGTGGCCAACGGCTGCATCGCCGTGGCGGAGGGCGCCAATATGCCCACCACCCTGGATGCCACCGAATACCTGCAGACCCACGGGGTCCTGTTCTGCCCGGGCAAGGCGTCCAACGCCGGCGGCGTGGCCACCTCCGCGCTGGAGATGAGCCAGAATTCCCAGCGCCTGAGATGGAGCTTCGAGGAAGTGGACAGCAGGCTGCAGCAGATCATGGTGAACATTTTCCACAATGTGGATTCCGCCGCCCGGGAGTACGGCGCGGAGGGCAATTACGTCGTGGGCGCAAACATCGCCGGCTTCCTGAAGGTCGCCGCGGCCATGACCGCTCAGGGCATCGTATAATTCCAGAATTCCGCAAAAAAGGTGGACCGCCGATGCGGTCCACCTTTTCTATGTCCATTTTCAGGCGGAAGGCGACCCTTCCTTCCGATGGTCCATCAGCAGCCGGTTCAGCGCGCCCCCGAAAAACAGGATGGACAGGCAGAAGTACAGCCACAGCATGGCCAGCGCCACCGTATACACCGACCCGTAAAGGCCGGAATAGCCGGAATACCGGGTCACGTAAACGGAGAACAGGTTCGAGTACACCAGCCACCCCACCGAGGACAGCACCGCCCCGGGCAGGGAATCCCGCAGGGAATTCTTCCGGTTGGGCAGCGCCATGAACATGGCAGTGAACAGCGCCGTCTGCAGCAGCATCAGCAGGAACCGCAGGTCCACCACGTCATACAGGAATTGCAGCAGCCCGCCGTTGGCCTCCGGCAGATGGGACAGGATGGTTTCCCCGAACACGTTCAGCACCAGCGTCAGGATCACCACCACCAGGAACAGGAAGGTGTACAGCACGCTGATCGTCCGGGTGTACAGCCAGCCCCGGTCCTCCTTCACCCCGTAGATGGCGTTCAGCCCGGTGAGCAGGCCGTAGATGCCCCGGCTGGCCGACCACAGGGCGCCCACCGCGGACACGGATACCACCGCCGTGGAGGCGTAGGCGTAGGCACTGACGATTAGCTTCTCCACTGCCGGGAGCAGCGCCGCCGGCAGCATCCCCGATACCAGCGCCAGCAGGTCGCTGGCGTCCAGATTGGTGTAGCGCAGCAGGCTGAGGATCAGCACCAGGGAAGGAAGCACGGACAGCACGATAAAATATCCGGCATGGGCCGCGTGCAGGCCGATCTGCATGTGCTGTAGCTTCCGCAGCTGCGCGGCGCAGCGCCCGAGGAACCCGCCCTCCGGTAATTTCATATTTGCCGCCTCCTTCCGTTTTCCTGATAGCTTATGCAGAAACCGAGCCGGTTAATCTCCCGGCCGGGCAGAATGCGGGGTCAGTAGCGCACCAGGGTTTCCAGGTGGTTCTGCCCGCGGTGGATGGTGTATTTTATAGTAGGGATGTCCGTCCTGGGGTGCAGCAGGTTGGTGTTCGGCTCCGCGCGCAGGCGCATCGCCTCGCCCCCGCCCCGGATACACTGCACTGTGCAGGAGGGATTGCCGATCTCCACGGCGAAGCCGGAGTCATATGCCGCGCAGTCGTAGTCGCTTTGCACTGTGTGCCGCCGGATATGGCCGTCCGGGCAGGGAATGATTTCGGAATGCACCTGAATCCCCGGGAAGGGCGACCAGTCCGACAGCACCCGCCCGTCCTCCACCCGGCCGCCGTCGATGGTCCGGCGCACGAAGATGTACCCGCCCATCTCAAAGGCCAGCACGCTGTCCGGCGCGGCCTCTGAAAAGGTGAACGGCGCGTGCATCACGGAGAAGCCGTAGCGGGTGGAGTAAGCGAATTTGGAATATTTTTCCTCCATATGCTGGTGGACGTGGCCGATCTGCAGCCCCAGCGGGAAGGAGACCGCATGGCCGTCGGCCGTGCGCTGGACGATCAGGCGCCCCTTTTCAAAGGTCCGGACCGGCTCCATAGGCGGCAGCGGCTCCGGCGCGATCTGCCAGAACCGGTCGGAATCCGGCAGCACCAGGCAGGTGAACAGCTTCAGCCCCCAGTAGGGGGAGCCGGGCGCATTGTAGCTCTCCGCCATGGTCAGATTGGGATATTCATAGCCGATGGTCAGCACGCCGTCATGGTCGAAGATCGGCTTTGACAGCCAGTATTCCAGGTGGCGCAGCAGGATCCCCTTCATCTGCGCCAGGGGGATCGGCTCGATTTTTGCCATGACGCAGGCGGCGTAAAAGGAGGCCTGGGCGAAGCGGTAGGTCTGGGAGCGCCCGTAGGGGATGGCCGCGCCGTTTTCCGCGAACCAATAGGCAAAATTTTTGCCGAATACCATGGCCCTGTCCCGGAAGCGCTGGCAGCGCTCCGGGTCACTGTCCTGCATGAAAGTGGCGTATGCCAGGCCATAGAAATGCATGGCGAAGGGCACATAATAGTCCGCCGGGCCGTTCACGCCGTCCAGGTACCAGCCGTCGCCCACGTAGCAGCTTTCCAGGAAGACCAGGCTGTCCTCCATGCCCTGGGCGTCGTATTCCGCGCCCAACTTCTTCAGCGCCATGTTCACCAGCACGTGGAAGAAGCGCCAGTTGCAGCTGTGGCAGGGGTTCCGGTTGATTTGCGACAGCCAGCGCAGCAGGTTTTGCTGCGCCTGCCGGGGCATCCGGCCCAGGAGCCAGTCCCCGTTCCACAGGAGGGTGTAGGCGATGGCCGCCATTTCCACCAGCTTCTGGTCGTAGGGCACGCAGTCCGTCCAGTATTCCGGGGATTCCGGGTCGCTGCCGGAGATCAGGCCGCGGATGTAAATTTCCTCCCACGCTTCATCCCGGCTGCCGCCGGCCCAGTAGGAGCCAAGCCCCCACAGGGGGCGGGAAAAGCCCTCCATCCACGCGGCCGTATCCGGGTAGTGGGCGCTGGTGGCGCCCAGGTTCAGCCAGGAATGGGTGGGGCTGTAATATTTCTTCAGGGGCTCGATCAGCCCCAGCATAATGTCGGCAAGGTCCTGCCGCGATCCGATCTGCTTCATAGCTGCCTCCGGTTTTTCAGGAATGTGGCCATGCGAAAGGTCAGGTATCCGAATAGAACAGCAGGGAGAACCAGGTAACCACATTCTCCCCATACTGGAACGCCAGCCCCAGCCCCTCCAGCAGCGGCAGCAGATTGATACCGTGGCTCTCCACGCAGGGGTGCATTTTGTCCGGGAAGCGGCAGCTCTGCCCGTCCAGAATGGCGCACCGGGGGCAGATTGCGCAGGCCTCGGTGGACAGCACGTAGGGCTCCACGCCCTGCGCGCGCATCAGGTCCCGCACCTGGTTGGTGACACGCTCATGGGCGGGCCGGGTGGCCAGGGATTCCACCGTGTCCGCAATGTCGGAAACCTCCGTAATGGTGGAGATCATCAGGCATTTTTCGTACCGGCGGCACCGGGCACGGCACTGCTCCACCGTGCCCACCCCCGGCGGGCACGCCCAGCTTTTCCCGTACATGGGGCACTCATGCTGGCAGATCCACCTTACCCGGGGCGAAAATTCCAGCACCGCCGGGTCGATGGCATGGTAGGTGTACAGCGGCAGCTCCGCCAGCTGCGCTTCCAGCAGTTCCCAGTTCAGCATGTCAATTCCTCCATAATCGCGGTGCAGCCCGCCCAGATGTCCTCCCAGGTTTGGGAGAAATCCCCGGTGTACCAGGGGTCAGCCACGCTGTAGGGCAGCAGCGGGCGGCATTTCTCCGCACGGCTGCCGAACATCCGGCACAGCGCCCGGTAATTGCTGCTGTCCATATAGTAGATGCGGTCGTAATATTGCAGGTCCCGGGCGGTGATCTGCCGGGCGGCATGTCCGGCGCAGGAAATGCCGTGGCTGGCCAGCTCCCGCCGGGCGGGCGGGTACACTGGATTGCCCAGCTCCTCCCGGCTGACGGCCGCGGAGGCAATCTCCCAATCCCCGGACACCCCGGCTTTTGCCGCCAGCGACTTCATGACGTATTCCGCCATGGGGCTGCGGCAGATATTGCCGTGGCAGACGAACAGTATTTTCGGCATTTTTCTCCATTCCTTTCGCGGCAATGCGCCCGGATGTGACACAGACCATTGTATCACATCCGGGCGGAAATATCTACATTTATCTTAACATCCCTTAATATCTGCCTCTCAGACGGCGGGCATGGCGGCGGTGACCAGAATGCCCAGGCACCGCCGGTAGATCTCGTCGAACTGGCTCAGGGGCAGCGGATTCTCCCCAATGCCCGCCTCGATGGTGTAACCCGGGCGGCGGAACTGCTGTATGAACCAATCCTTATACCCGGCGAAGGCGGAGGCAAACGGCGTTTCCTCCAGAGCGTAGCCGCTGACCCGGGCGAATTCTTCCCCCAGCGCCTGGGCGCCGGGCACCTCGATGTCCGAGAACTGCCAGTAGATCACCTGCCCCTGGGTGTGGAGGGCAAGCACCAGCGCCGGGTCCAGAAATTCCGTGTATCCCGCCAGCGCCCGGGTTTCCAGCTGGTTCAGCGGCGCGCGCCCCACATAATCCCGGGGGCTGGGGCGGGTGTAGCCCTGGGAGAATTTGATTTCCCGGGCCTGGAGCCACCCGGCGGGGTAATTCAGGTTCAGGTCCACGCCCAGCAGGTTCGCCTTCCAGCCCTCCGGGAACGGTATGGACGGGTAATTCTCCGCCAGCGCTTCCGCCGCTGCGAATTGGGCGGAGCCGGGCGGTATTTCCCCGGTCACCAGGTCCACGCCGTCCGGGTCCACCATGGGCACCATGTAGATGGTGGCCGCCTGCGCCAGCGCCTCACCGTCCACACCGAAAATCTGGCCGCCGGACGCTATGGCCTCCGCCAACTCCTCACAGAATTTCAGCAGCACCGGGGCCGTGATCCATTCGTTGGCATGGTGGGCGGCGGAGTAAACCACCCGCCGGGGCCCCTGTCCGATGACCAGGGTATGCACCTCCCGCCCGAATGCGGTGGCGGTCAGCACCTCGCTGCGGCAGAATGGGTAACGCTCCGTGAGATCCCGGATCGTCTGCGTGCACAGGGCGGACGTCGTGGGCACATCCGTTTTCACAATCGACAATGTCATCACCTCCGGATATTCTATGCCGCCTGCGGCGATCCGTGCCTGCCATGCCCCGCGCCCCCGGCTTGACAGCGGTGGGATTTCCGGGTAAAATAAGGGAGAACATGGATGTATCCGGGGCTTTTCCCGGAAAAAGGAGGAATTTTATGGAGGTCTGCGACCTGCACACCCATTCCGTGTATTCCGATGGGACCTGCACCCCCGCCGAGCTGCTGGACCAGGCGGAGGCGCTGGGGCTGTCCGCCATCGCCCTGACGGATCACAACACCGTGGCCGGGCTGCCGGAATTTCTGGCGGCGGCGGAGGGCAGGCCGGTGGAGGCGGTGGCCGGGATCGAATTTTCCACCGATTACCGCGGCACCGAGCTGCATATGCTGGGGCTTTTCCTGAAGCCGTCGTATTTCCCCCAGATCACCGCGCTGCTGGCGCAGTACATCCGGGAGAAGGAGCAGAGCAACCGGGACCTGGCGGACGCGCTGAACCGGGCGGGGTACCATTTCGATTACGATGCCCTGCGGGATTCCACGCCCAACGGCCAGATCAACCGCGCCCACATCGCCGCGGAGCTGACGCGCCGGGGCTACACCGGCTCCGTCAAGGAGGCTTTTGACCGTCTGCTGGCGGTGGGGCAGGGCTTCTACACGCCGCCGCGGCGGATGTCCCCGTTCGCGGCGATCGAGTTCATCCGCTCCATGGGCGCCGCGGCGGTGCTGGCACATCCGTTCCTGAACCTGTCGGAGCCGGCACTGCGGGAATTTCTGACCCAGGCGGTCCCCTTGGGGCTGGACGGCATGGAGGCGCTCTATGCCACCTACACCCCGGAAACCACCCGGGCCGCTCTGGCGGTGGCCGGGGACTTTGGCCTGAAAATCAGCGGCGGCAGCGATTTCCACGGGGAAAATAAGCCGGATATCCGCCTGGGCGTCGGCCGGGGGAACCTGGCGGTACCCATGGATGTCTGCCGCGCCCTGCGGCCGTAGGCTTTACATTATGCCGGAGTCATGGTAGAATAATCGAAAATGCACGAAAGGAGCCGCTTGGAAATGGAACGGGGAGACGCGCTTTACCGCCAGTTTCTGAATATTTTGCAGGAGGAGCTGCGCCCGGCCATGGGCTGCACGGAGCCGATCGCGCTGGCCTATGCCGGGGCAAAGGCACGGCAGCTGCTGGGGGCGCTGCCGGATCGGGTGACAGTCTATGTCAGCGGAAACATCATCAAGAACGTGAAAAGCGTGCGGGTGCCCAATATCGGCGCGCTGCACGGGATCGGCCCGGCGGTGTGCGCCGGGATCGTGGCCGGCGACCCGGATAAGGAGCTGGAGGTGATCAGCCAGGTGTCCGAGGATCAGGTGCAGGCGCTGGAGACGTATCTTCAGACCACGCCGGTGGAGATCCACCCGGCGGAATCCCCGCTGGCCTTTGACATTGACCTGCGCATTTCCCGGGGGCCGGATTCCGTGCGCCTGCGGATCGTCAATAACCACACCAACGTCGCCTACATGGAGCGCAACGGGGAGATCCTCCTCTCCCGCCCCATTACGGAGGCCTCGGAGGATCAGCTGACGGACAAATCCTGCCTGAATATCCAGCGCATTGTGGAATTCGCGGACATCCTGGAGCCGGAGGACGTCCGCCCCTGCGTAGGGCGGCAGATTGCGTACAATATGGCCATCGCCGAGGAGGGCCTGCGGGGGGACTGGGGCGCGAATATCGGCCGGGTGCTGCTGAATCACCAGGGGTCGCTGCTGTGCAAGCGGGCCGCGGCCTATGCCGCCGCAGGCTCGGATGCCCGGATGAGCGGCTGCAATCTGCCGGTGGTCATCCTTTCCGGTAGCGGGAACCAGGGCATTACCGCCAGCGTTCCGGTAGTGGTGTACGCCCGGGCGCTGGGCAAGGACGAGGATGCGCTGCTGCGGGCAGTGGCACTCAGCGACCTGGTGACGGTGCACCAGAAAACCGGCATTGGGCGGCTCTCCGCCTACTGCGGCGCCATCAGCGCGGGCTGCGGCGCGGGCGCGGGGATCATCTACCTCCGGGGCGGCGGCGCGGATGCGGTGGCGCATACGGTGGTCAACGCCATCGCCATTCTGTCCGGCACCATCTGCGACGGCGCCAAGCCGTCCTGCGCGGCGAAGATCGCGGCGGCGGTGGACGCAGGGATCCTGGGCTGCGATATGTACCTGGAGCATCAGCAGTTCTGCTGCGGCGACGGGATCGTCACCGACTGCGCGGACAAGACGGTGTCCAATGTGGGGCGCCTGGCACGGGAAGGGATGCGGGAGACGGAGAAAACCATCCTGGAGATCATGCTGGACGAGGCATGATGGCCTGTTTTACCATATTTTCCATCAGGGAGGGCACCGCCCTCCCTGAATTATTTTCCGGAAAAAACCGCATATGCGGGCAAAATACCTATAGACTTTTCACGAAAGGATATTGACATTGGGCAGATTTACTTATATAATTGAGGAAAAGATAAAATAGTTTAGAATACCCCAAGTCCGGATAACCGAAAGGAGATTCTTTATGAAGAAGCATTCCCTCAGAAAGTTCCTGGCACTGGTGCTGCCCTCCGCCATGCTTCTTGGCGCCGTGGGCTGTACCAAGGAGGAAGTGATCGACTACGATTTCACCGTCAGCTACGACCAGATCGAGACCGCCAACATCTCCTCCGGCGTATCCGTGCACGACCCGTCCATCCTGAAGGTGGGGGATACCTATTACATTTACGGCTCCCACATGACCGCCGCCACAAGCACCGACCTGCTGAACTGGACGAAGCTCGCCGACGGCTATTCCACCAGCAACTCCGTCTACGGCCAGATCTATTCCGTCCGGGACGAGGCCTTCGCCTACGCCGGCAGCAACACCAGCCTGATCCCCACGGATGACGGCGGTGTTCACGTCTGGGCGCCGGACGTGATCTATAACGAAACCACCGGCCTGTATTATATGTATTACTGCACCACCTCCACCTGGATCGCCTCCAACCTGTGCTACGGCGTATCCGAGAGCCCGGAGGGCCCGTTCGAGTGGAAGGGCGCGCTGATCTACTCCGGCTTCGACATGGATACCCTGTCGGCCACCAACGTGCTGGACTATGTGTCCGAGGATTACGTCCAGGCCAACTACATCAAGAGCGGCTCCTATAACTATGAGTCCTGCCCCAACGCCATCGACCCCTCCGTCTTCTATGATGAGGACGGGCGGATGTGGATGGTCTACGGCTCCTGGAGCGGCGGCATCTTCCTGTTGGAGCTGGACCCGGCCACCGGCGAATGCATCCACCCCGAGGCGGACGAAGAAAATAATGTGGACCCCTACTTCGGCAAGCGGCTGGTGGGCGGCACCCACAAGTCTATCGAGGGCCCGTACATTCTCTACACCGGCGGCTACTATTTCCTGTTCGTGTCCTACGGCTCCCTGAACCGGGAGGGCGGCTACCAGATCCGGGTGTACCGCAGCGAAACGGTGGATGGCACCTACGTGGATATGAACGGCTTCAATCACTCCGCCGGGAACAATGAGTATTACGGCCTGAAGCTCTCCGGCAACTATTACCTGCCCAGCCAGGAGTACGCCTATATGGCCACCGGGCACAATTCCGCCCTGGAGGATGACGACGGCAAGCTCTACATCGTCCACCATACCCGGTTCGACAACGGCACCGAGTACCATTCCCCCCGGGTGCACCAGTTCCTGCTGAACCAGGAGGGCTGGCCGTGCATGCTGCCCTACCAGACCCAGGGGGAGACGGTATCCGAAACCGGCTACGATACGGATGAGATCGTCGGCCGCTACTATGTGATCAACCAGGGCACGGACATCAGCGCGGAGATCGCCGAGCCGGTGATCCTCTACCTGGAGAAGAGCGGCAAGGTCACCGGGGAGAGTGTCTCCGGCACCTGGACCCAGGAGAAGGGCACCTATTACATGACCATCACCATCGATGATCAGACCTACAGCGGCGTGTTCTGCGCCATGACGGATGAGGCCGGCGCGGCTGTGATGACCTTCTCCGCGGTGGGAAGCAACCAGAGCGTTTGGGGCGTAAAATATGTGGAATCTGCGGAGGACTAAATCCAAAAAGCTGCCCCGGGAGGGCTTCCGCCGCCGGGTGAACCCCTACTACGGGGGCATGAACCGCCGCCAGATCGCCGAGGATGTGGCGAAAACCACGGCCAGATGGCTGGTGGTGACGGTGCTGTCCTACGTGTACTGGCTGGTGATGCTGCTGCTGGCATCCATTTTCCTGCTGAATGTTTGGCGGGTGGAGCTGGCCAGCCTGTTCCTGTACGCGGGCATCCTGTGCGCGGTCACATCGGTTGTTTATGCACTTATGCTGGTGCATCGGAAGTTCTATTACTAAGAATTTTTGGAAATTATTCATAAATTTCCCGAAAAAATCGGGAAAAAGATTGACAGATTTATGCACCCGTGTTACGATAACAGTAAATATCAGGCTTATGCCTGTAAAATTGGAGGAAAATCAATCATGAAAAAATGGATCGTATTTGTTCTGGCCGCGGTCATGGTGTTCGCCTGCGCAGGCGCCGCCTCCGCCGCGACGATGGACGACCTGGACTGCACCGGCTGGTGGACGGCCCACACACCCGGCGTGGAGATCACCGAGGGCGGCGTGGAAATCACCTTCACCAATACCACCTATGACTCTGCTGAGAACAACTGGAATGGCCCCCTTTGGGTACTGTATACTGGCAGCACTACGGTCAACGGCGAGGGTTACGCCGAGTACTGGGTGCAGCGCGGCGACAACTGGGGCTGGACCGGTAATGCTCTGGACAATGACACGGAAACCTCTATCAATACCAGCGACCCAGATGGACTGGCTGCCATGGGTGTTACATATGCTTGCTCCTGGGAGACGGAGGATTACCTGGGCACCCTGAAGACCGGCTGTGATGGCAAGATCACTGCCTCCCGCAGCGGCGACACCGTCACCGTCACCATGAGCATTGCGGACGTCACCACCACGGTTTCCGTGCCGGTCGCCACCGGTGAAGCGGCTTACCTCTCCCTGACCGGCGAGCTGACCACCCTGACCAACATCACTTATGAAACCCAGACTACCGAGGAGCCGGAGACCGATCCCACCGAGCAGACCGAGGAGCCGACCACTGAGGCCACCGAAGCACCTACCACTGAGGCTACCGAAACCCCCACCACCGAGGCTACCGAGGCTGCCTCCACCACCGTGACACTGGACGATGTGGACTGCACCGGCTGGTGGGCGGCACATTCCTCCGGCATTGAGATCACTACCGAAGGCGTGAAGATCACCTTCACCAACACCACCTATGAATCCGCTGAGAACCTGTGGAACGGCCCGCTCTGGGTGCTGTTCAGCGCCGATGAGCCGGTTGTCAACGGCAGCGGCTACTACGAGTATTGGGTGCAGCGCGGCGACAACTACGGCTGGACCGGCGAGTGGGCGAACTTCATCAACACCGCCGAGAACCTGGACGAGATCGAGGCGCTGGGCATCTCTTACAGCACCACCTGGGGAAATGACGATTACCTGGCTACCCTGAAGTCCGGCTGCACCGTCACCATCACCGCCATCCGTGAGGGCGACAATGTCACCATCACCATGAGCCTGGCCGGTGAGAGCAGCACCGTCACCATCCCGGTGACCTCTGACACGGTTTACCTGGCCGTTTCCGGCGAGCTGACCACCCTGACCAACATCTCCTACACCAGCATGGCGGACACCTCCCCCAAGGATGGCGACGAGATGAACCTGATCCTCCCCGTGATCCTGATGGCATCTGCCGCAGCGATGATCGTTGTGGTGAAAAAGTACGCCGTCCGTTGATTCCGGATAACAAACTTGGAGACACTCACCCCGGGCGTCTCCAAGTTTTTTTACCAAAAAATCCCGTCAAAATTTGTTAACAATTACCCGGATTGGTTTGAAATTTCTCAAAATAATTTAGAAAATCGTGTTTTTCAACAAAAATAGCAGCTGAAAATACAGCATAATACACAAATCACAGTGCGGAAGTACCCCCGCCGAATGGAAAAACCGCACAAAAAATTTGACTCTCCAAGCATTGACTTTTGCCACGGGAAAGAGTATTATAAAAATGTGAATTATTTTAGAACTTTCAGAATATCCCGCGCAGAGGCGATGCGGGCCTCATCCGTCGCGATTTCCGGAAGAACCGCACCCCGGCAGTGCCAGCTGCCAAGATCAAAGTTGTACAAGGAGGATACCATGAGGCACAGGAAAGCAGCGAAAACCACGAAAAAAGTCCTGGCCGTCGTGCTGTCGGCATTCCTGCTGGCATCCACGATGGGAGGCTGCGCCAGCGCCAGCGCGTCCGAATACGATTATTCGGATTACAGCTACGCCGGCGGCGATTTTGTCAGCGAGCGCATATCCAATAACTACAGCAAGGTCAGTGCCAATTACCAGTACGCCGAATACCAGGGGGAGGACATCGTCGCCTCCATCGGCGCGCAGGGGTCGGAGTATCTGACCTCCGATACCATGGATTACACGGGGGGCAGTTCGGTGCTGGACCTGACGGTGGACGATGTGGTGGAGCTTACCGTGACCATTCCCGAGGATGGCCTGTATGCCCTGTCCTTTGACTATCTCTCCTATGACAACACGGTCCTGCCCGCGGAATTTGCCATGGAAATCGACGAGGCTTACCCCTTCTACGAGTGCCGCAATGTGGAACTGGCAGCCACATGGATCCCCAAGGCGGAAACGTCTGTGGACCGGTACGGCGATGAAGTGGTCACCGTTCCGGATAAGGCGATCCAGTGGGAGAGCACCTACTTTGTCGACAGCAGCTACCGCCATTCCACGCCATTGCTGCTGGAGCTGACCGCCGGGGAGCATACCATCCGCCTTACGGTCAGCGGCGGCACCTTCCTGCTGGGCAACCTGACCTTCAGCGCCCCGGAGGAGATTCCGGAGTACACCGGCTCTGAGACCGCTACAGGCAGCGCCCTGATCGATATCCAGGGCGAGGACTACAGCTCCACCAACGATTCCTCCATCCACGCGGTGGCGGAGTATGATTCCGCGGTGACGCCCTACAATGTATCCGACACCCGGCTGAATACCATCGATTCCGACGCCTATGACGCCGCCGGGCAGACCATCACCTATACCTTCGAGGTGACCCAGGCGGGCTACTATTACATGGCCATGAATTACCGCCAGTCCGACAAGACGGATTTCCCTGTGTTCCTGGACATCCGCATCGACGGCGAGATCCCCAACACCGCCTTCCAGGCCTACCAGATGGCCTACACCACCAAGTATAAGACCCATACCCTGACGGATTCCGACGGGGAGTACCTGTCCGTTTACCTGGAGGAAGGCACCCATACTGTTTCGTATACCATCAGCCTGGATCCCATCTGCTACATCCTGGAGGGTGTGGAGGAGATCATGGCTGCCGTCAACGACCTGTCCCTGGAGATCACCAAGGTCGCCGGCACCAACTCCGATAAGTACCGGGACCTGGACCTGACCCGCTATATGCCCGACCTGGAGGAGAACCTCTATAATTACGCCTACTGGCTGTACGCACTGGAGAACAGCGCGCTGGTCTATTCCGGCAGCGACAGCAACGTGGCGGTGATGTCCTCCATGATCATCGCGGCGGAGCAGCTGATCTCCCTGGCGGAGAATCCCAGCGAGATCCCCTACCGGATCGACGAGCTGTCCACCAGCACCAACTCCGTCAACCAGTACCTGGCCAACACCATCGACAACCTGCTGGAGAATGGCCTGGCCATCGACCGGATCTACTTCTACCAGGAGGATGCGGAGCTGCCGGAGAGCGCCGGCTTCTTCTCCTCCATCTGGATGAGCATCCAGCGGTTTGTGGCCTCCTTCACCGAGCAGTCCTACTCCACCAGCAATACCAACGAAGATCACCTGCAGGTGTGGGTCAACCGCTCCAACCAGTACGTGCAGATCATGCAGAAGCTGATCGACGAGTACTTCACCCCGGAAACCGGGATCGAGGTGGACATCAGCATCATGCCGGACCAGTACAAGCTGGTGCTGGCCAACTCCTCCGGCAATACGCCGGATGTGGCCACAGGCATCAACTATACCATCCCCTACGAGCTGGCCATCCGGGGCGCCCTGGTGGATATGACCCAGTTCGAGGATTTCCAGGAGGTGGCCTCCGCCTATGAGCCGGGCTTCTTCCTGACGGGCACCATCGGCGACAATGTCTACTCCATGCCGGAGACGATGAACTTCTGGGTCCTGCTCTACCGCACGGACGTGCTGGAAAAGCTGGGGCTGGAGGTCCCGCAGACCATCGACGATGTGATCGACATGCTGCCGGAGCTGCAGATGCGCGGCCTGAACTTCTATTATCCCACCGCCGGTATGCGCGCCATGCGTAACTTCCATGGCACCACCCCGCTGATCGTTCAGAACGGCGGCTCACTGTACTACGGCACCGCCGACCTGGGCACGGCCTTCGGCAGCGAGAATTCTGTCACCGGCTTCACCCAGCTCACCGACCTGTTCACGGTGTACGACCTGCCGGTGGATATCGACAACTTCTACCAGCATTTCCGCAACGGTGACATCCCCATCGGCATTGCCGATTACAGCGCCTACAACCTGGTGAAGAACGCCGCGCCGGAGCTGGACGGCTCCTGGGAGATCGCCCTGATGCCCGGCACCCTGCAGGAGGACGGCACCATTGACCGCAGCTCCTGCGGCTGCGCGGAGAGCACCGTAATTTTCTCCAGCGACTCCGAGCGGGAGGCTATGGCCTGGGAGTTCGTAAAGTGGTGGTCCTCCGCCGAGGTCCAGGCGGAATTCGGCCAGACCATCCAGATCACCTATGGCGACGAATACTTCTGGCCCACTGCCAATGTGGAGGCGCTGGCCCAGCTGCCTATTGAGTACAGCGACCTGCAGGTATTCCTGGAGTTCGCGGAGAACGTGGTGGACGTGGCCCGGATCCCCGGCACCTATATGGTGGAGCGGGAGATCAGCAACGCCTTCAACGATATCGTGAACAATGGCGAAACCGCCCAGACCCGGATCGATGAAGCGGTTAAGACCATCAACCGGGAGATCACCCGGAAGCTGGAGGAGTTCGGCTTCATTGACAGCGAGGGCAACGTGCTGGAGGAATACAAGATTCCGACCATTGAAAGCGTCAAGGAAATCCTTGGCATCGAAGATTAAGGGGGGTGAGCAGCATTGAGTAAAAGCAAACTGAAAACCAAACCGGAGCAGACCCCGGATGCCGCAGCGGAAGTCAAGAAGCCGAAAAAGCGCAGAAATAAGATTTCCCGCCGGGAAAATAACTGGCACGGCTGGCTGTTCGTTGGACCCTACGCAGTTATTTTCACCATTTTCATCCTGGTCCCGGTCGTCCTGGCCGCATTCCTGTCCTTTACCAACTTCAACGCCATTGAGATGCCGGATTGGGTGGGCTTCCTGAACTACATAACCCTGCTGACCAATGACGACGTGTTCATGAAATACGTCCTGCCCAACACGGTGGTGTACGCCGTGATCGTGGGTGTCGGCGGCTACATCCTGTCCTTCATCCTGGCGTGGGCGCTGTGCAACCTGTCCAGCGTGCCCCGCACCATCTGCGCGCTGATCCTCTACTCCCCCAGCATGACCACCGGCGTGGCCATGACGGTATTGTGGAAGGTCATCTTCTCCGGCGACCAATCCGGCCTGCTCAACAGCTGGCTGATGGAGCTGGGCATCATCACCGAGCCGATCATCTGGCTGACCAGCGCGGATTACGTCCTGCCGATCGTCATCATCATCGGGCTGTGGTCCAGCATGGGCATCGGCTTCCTGTCCATGATCGCCGGCATCCTGAACACCGACGAAACGCTGTACGAAGCCTCCTCCATCGACGGCATCAGCAACCGCTTCCAGGAGATGATCTACATCACCATCCCCCAGATGAAGCCCCAGATGCTGTTCGCCGCGGTCATGGCCATTGTGGGTGCCTTCCAGAACGGCGTGATTTCCTCCATGCTGGTAGGCAACCCCTCCCCCGGCTACGCCTCCCAGCTGATCGTGAACCATATCGAGGACTACGGCTTCCTGCGGTATGAAATGGGCTATGCGGCTGCCGTGTCCGTGGTGCTGCTGCTGATTGTGCAGCTGTTCAGCAAGGGCGCGAATGCGATTTTGGCGGACAAGGAGCCTGTCCGGAAAGGAGGAAAACATGGCGTACAAAGGAAAGCGGATTAACCCGAGAAAATTTGAGCGTGGGCAGATCAAAATTCTGCTGATCATCCTCCCGCTGGTGATCTTCATGGCAATGCCCATCATCTTCATTATCAACCATGCCTTCAAGCCCATGGAAGAATTGTTCGCGTTTCCTCCCACCTTCTTCGTCCGGAACGCGACCATGGAGAACTTTACCAAGCTGATGAAATTCAGCCGCACCAGCAGCATCCCCCTCAGCCGCTATGTCTTCAATAGCGTGGCGGTGACGGCGCTGACCATGGGCCTGGCCCTGCTGCTGACCACCATGGCGGCCTTCGCCCTGGCGAAGATCAAGTTCAAGGGGCGCAACATGCTGGTCAATATCAACCAGGTCGCCATTATGTTCGTGGGCACCGCGGTACTGATCCCCCGGTACCTGGTGATCTGCGAGCTGGGTCTGATCGATTCCATCCTGGCCCACGTGCTGCCGCTGGTGGCGGTGCCTGTGGCGCTGTTCCTGGTGAAGCAGTTTGTGGAGCAGGTGCCGGATTCCCTGCTGGAGGCCGCCTATATGGACGGCGCAACGGATTTCCAGGTGTACCGCAAGGTGATCCTGCCCATGATCAAGCCGGCCGTGGCCACCGCGTCCATCCTGGTATTCCAGCAGGTGTGGACGAACACGGAGACCTCCAACTACTTCATCAACGAGGACGGCATGAAGACCCTGACCTTCTACATGAACTCCCTGGCAAACGCCAACAATACTGTGGCCGGCCAAGGTATGGCCGCCGCCGCATCCCTGATCATGTTCCTGCCGAACCTGATCCTGTTTATCATCCTGCAGAGGTCCGTTATGAATACCATGGCCAGCTCGGGCATTAAGTAAGAAGGAGGAACATGCAATGAAACGAAAGTTCAAGCGCTTCGCCGCCATGTTCCTGCTGCTCACCCTCCTGGTTGTGGTCATCGGCGCGATCCCCGCGTCTGCGGAAACCCCCTACGTCACCTACACCATCGACGGCTATAAGAACATCACCCAGACCCAGACGGCTTACCTGGCCTACGCCACCATCACCAAATTCGACGATGTGGCCATGGGCGCGCCCAGCGACATCCAGGTGACCGACGACGGCCTGATCTACGTGGTGGACTCCGGCGACACCAACAACGACATCAGCCCCCGGGTCCTGGTGGGCACAATGGATGGCGAGCTGGTGAGCATCATCGGCGAGGGCACCCTGGTCAACCCCAAGGGCGTGTTCGTCACCGATGATAAGCTGATCTATGTGGCGGACAGGGACGCCGAGTCCATCTTCATCTTCAATGAGGATGGCGAGCTGGTGAACACCTACGGCAAGCCGGACAGCCCCCTGTACGGCGATACCACCAGCTTCCTGCCCATTAAGATCGTGGTGAACGATGCAGGCATTATGTACATCATCTGCGAATCCAACACCAACGGCATTGTGGAGATCTCACCCACCGACGGCGGCACCTTCCTGGGCTACTTCGGCACCAACTACGCCTCCACAAGCCTGATGACCATCATCTACCGCGCCATCCTGACGGATGCCCAGCGGGCGAAAATGGTCAGCAACATCCCCTCCACGCCCACCAATCTGGGCATCAACGCCAAGGGCCTGATCTACACCGTCACCCGCGGCGACGGGGACGATACCCTGAAGCTGCTGAACATTGCCGGCACCAACCTGATCAGCAATACCGACGGCACCTACGCCGATACCCCGGTGGCGGTGGTGGCGGGCAACCACGACAACGTGTACGTGGCGGACCAGCAGGGCTACATTTTCGAGTACAATAACGAGGGCGAGATGCTCTTCGTATTCGGCGGCCCGGACGACGGAACCCAGCGCGTGGGCCTGAGCTCCATGGTCAGCGGCATTGCCGTGGATACGGAGGACCGCATTTACGTCCTGGACTCTGACAAGGGCGCCATTCAGATTTACGAGCCCACAGAGTTCACCAACCTGCTCCATGAGGCGCTGTACCTGTACTCCAAGGGGCGCTACACCGAGAGCAAGGAGCCGCTTTCCCAGGTCCTGGAAATGAACTCCATGTTCGACTACGCCAACAAGGCCATGGGCAGAGCCTATTACCAGGAAGAGGATTACGAGATGGCCATGTACTACGCCCGGCTGGCCAAGGACTGGTCCGGCTATTCCGACGCCTTCTGGGAGATCCGGAACGTGTGGCTGAAGCAGTACATCGTCACGGTGATCCTGGCGCTGGTGGCCATCTGGATCGTGTACAAGATCATTAAGCGCCTGGATAACAAGAAGCATTTCCTGGATAAGCCCAGGGATTGGTACTACGGCCTTTCGGAAAAACCGGTGCTGACGGATATCAGCTACGCCTTCTACTATCTGAAGCACCCGGTGGACGGCGCATACGGCATCGCTAAGGAAGGACGCGCCAATTACCTGGTGTCCACGCTGATGCTGGTGATCTTCATCGTCGAGTATGTTGTCAATAAGTACACCTGCGGCTTCCTGGTCAAGACCGTGATGGATGGCCGCTACGACATCCTCAGCGATGTGGGCACCGTGCTGGTGGTGGCCGTGGCGCTGACGGCCTGTACCTACCTGATGTGTACCATCAACGACGGCGAAGGCACCGTCAAGAAAATCTACACCTTCTTCTGCTACTCTCTGACCCCATACATCGTCCTGACCCCCCTCGTCTACCTGATGAGCCATGTGCTGACCAATAACGAAGTGTTCCTGATCGAGATGCTGAACATCGTCATCTACGGCTGGGTCATCCTCCTGGCGGTGGTAGGACTGAAGGAAGTCAACAACTTTAAGACAAGTGAAACCGCGAAGGTGATCTTGCTTACCGCATTTACGGCTCTGATCCTGGCGCTGCTGATCTTCATCGTGTATGTGCTGTGGGCGCAGGTATTTGAGTTCGTATCGGCAATCTTTGGAGAGGCGGTGTACAGACTTGGATACTAAGAGAATCAGAAGGCCGATCCTGCTGCTGCTGATCGCCTGCATGGTGCTGGGCATCCTGGCCGGGTGCAGCAGCACTCCGACGGAGCAGCACGATGAACAGACCAGCGAAACGGTCGTGACCACCGGCGAGCAGGTGGAGGCATCCGAGGATTACGTCCTGGTGGCGGAGAGCGACGGCTTCCGGCTGTACTACTACGAGCCCACCTTCTCCATCAAGCTGGAGGATAAGACCACCGGCGCGATCATGGAGTCCACCCTCAGCGAGGAGAAGGACGACGGCAAGAACAACAAGAGCTGGACGGGCTACATGAAGAGCGGCATCGTCATCTACGCCATCATCGGCACCATCAACACCTACCAGGTGGATATGCTCAACAGCGAGAATACCATCACCACCTGGTACACGGAAAACGGCATTTTCGCCGAGATAGAGTTCCCTGATTACGGCTTCAAGCTGGGCGTGGAGGTCCGGCTGGACGGCGATGACCTGGTGGTCCGGGTCCCCGAGTACACCATTGAGGAGCAAACCGAGGGCACCTACATCTATACCATCGGCCTGTTCCCCTTCCTGGGCTACACCCACCTGGGCGAGGAAAACGGCTATATGCTGATCCCCGACGGCAACGGTGCGCTGATCTACCTGGACGATAAGGAGGGCCGCTATTCCACCGGCTTCTCCCGGATGATTTACGGCACGGACGCCGGCCTGACCACCTCCACCACCACCTCCTATCTGTGGGATAAGCTGGAAATGGTCACCGACCCCAATAACGTGATCGCCCCTATCTTCGGCATGGCGCATACGGATGACGAGCTGGCCTACCTGGCCATCGTGGAATCCGGCGACGAGCGGTGCAGCATTGAGGTGCAGCCCAACGGCGTCATGGTGGATTACAACCGGTGCTTCGCCAGGTTCCTGCTGCGGGATGTTTACACCCAGCCGCTGAACAATTCCAACTCCGGCTCGGTGAAGACCGTGGAATCCGACCGGATGCACACCGACCTGCAGGTGCGCTACTGCCTGCTCTCCGGCGATGAGGCCAATTACTCCGGCATGGCCAACGCCTACCGGGAGTACCTGCTGGAGAACGAACTGGTTACGCCCCAGGATTGCAGCTACCAGACCCGGGTGGACTTCCTCGGCTCCGAGCGGGAGGAGTTCCTGATGGGCACCACCGCCGTCACCATGACCACGGTGGACAATGTCCGGGACATCTATGCGGAGCTGCAGGCCGCAGGCGTGCAGAACGTGCTCACCGTGTACAAGGGCTGGCAGTCCGGCGGACTGTACGACCTGCCCATCACCAGCTATAAGGCGGACAGCAGCATCGGCGGCACCTCCGCGCTGACGGACCTGATCCAGGATTCGGCCGAGGAGGGCTACAGCATTTACCTGTACAACGATGCGCTGCTGGTCAACCACGACACCAACGCCACCACCTACAACGTGATGAAGATGGTGAACAAGCGCACCTTCGAGCTGGAGGTCAACGGCGAGGTTTACGACACGTTCTATTACCTGCTGCCCTCCGTCACCAATGCGTACCTGACGAAATTTGCCCAGGATTACACCGACGAGGGCGTCAGCACCCTGGCGCTGGCGGGCATCACCACCACGCTGTTCTCCTACAGCTCCAAGGGCTCCTATTATTCCCGCACCGACACCATGGGCACCTTCGCTGACACCGTGGCCGCCCTGACGGGCAGCACCACCCTGGCGCTGGAAACCCCCAACGCGTTCCTGTGGCAGTATGCCAGCGCGTTCCTGGATATGCCCCTCGGCTCCTCGGATTACCTGTACGTGGACGCGGAGATCCCGTTCCTGTCCATGGTGCTGAAGGGGATCCTCCCGATGTACTCCGAATATGTGAACTTCGAGGCCAATAAGACCGAGAATTTCCTGCAAATGGTAGAGTCCGGCATCTATCCGTCCTTCTACGTGACATGGGAGGATTCCTCCCAGCTGATCTACACCAATTCCAAGGACCTGTACAGCCTGAAGTACAGCAGCTACAGCGACACCATCATCGATTATGATGCGCAGCTGCGGGCACTGGCCGAGCAGGTGGAGGGCGCATACATCGTCGCCCACGAGACCCTGGAGAACGGCCTGGTCAAGGTCAGCTACAGCAATGGCATCGCGGTGTTCGTGAACTACACGGAAAACGCACTGACTGCCGACGGCGTGACCGTTGAGGCACTGTCTTATAAGGTAGGTGAGTACGCATGAGTGAATATGTAGCGATGGAAGACCTGGACCGCAAGGCCAAGCGTGCCAGGAAAAAGGAACTGAAAAAGATCAAACCCGGCAACCTGGAGCGGCGGGAAGCCCGCGTGGGCTACCTGTTCATGCTCCCCTGGATCATCGGTGCGGCGATGTTCCTGGCGTATCCCCTGGGCGCATCCTTCTACTACGCCCTGAACAACATCCGCATCACCACCATGGGCAAGGTGTTCACCTTCGTGGGCTACGGCAACTTTACCCAGATCCTCCTGTCCGACGCGGATTTCCCGGTGCAGCTGGTGGATTACATCCTGTCAACGGTGATCTCCGTCCCCATCATCGTGGTGTTCGCCCTGGTGATCGCCATGATGCTCAACCAGCCCATCCACGGCAAGGGCTTCTTCCGGGCGGTGTTCTTCCTGCCGGTGATCATCGTCAGCGGCCCCATCCTGAGCATGCTGACGGAGCAGGGCGCGGGGAGCATCTCCGCCATCGATACCCAGGCCATCGGCTCCGCCATCAAAGGGGTGCTGCCCTCCATCATCGCGGACCCCATCTCCGATTTGTTCGAGAATATGATCACCATCCTGTGGTACTCCGGTGTGCAGATTCTGATCTTCCTCTCCGGATTGCAGAAAATCGACAAATCCATGTACGAGGCGGCCAAGATCGACGGCGGCTCCGGCTGGGAATGCTTCTGGAAAATCACATTGCCCAACCTGAAATCCATGATCCTGCTCAATGCCGTGTACACCGTGGTGTTCATCTCCAATAACGACCAGAACGCCATCATCGGGCTGATCAAGTCCTCCATGTTCTCCGGCACCAAGGAGAAGGGCTACGGCTACGCCTCCGCAATGGCCTGGCTGTACGCGTTGATCGTACTGATCCTGGTCGGCCTGTTCGCACTGATGCTCACCACCCGGAAGGGCGCGTATGAGAAGCAGGTCAAGCGGGCGAAGAAAGCAGTCAAGACAGAAGCCAGACAGCGTAAGAAGATCGAAAGGAGGAACCGCCGCAATGCGAAACGCATCGAGCGCCAGCGCGCAAGGGGTAAAATCATCACCCGCAAGACGGACAGCACGGGATACTAAGCCCTGGTACAAGTCCATCACCAAGGAGAAGGTCCGCCGGTTCCTTCTCGGCTCCAAGGACCGGCAGGGCCTGCTGAAGCCGCTGTGCATCTATGCACTGCTCATCTGCATCGGCTTCATCTACCTGTACCCCATCCTGTACATGATCAGCAGCAGCTTCATGAGCCTGGACGACCTTCTGGACTCCTCCATCAAGTGGCTGCCCAGCAGCTTCAACATCTCCAACTACACCCAGGCGGCGCAGAGCATGGACTTCTTCCAGTCCCTGTGGAAGAGCATCGTCATCGCGGGCGTGCCCACGCTGCTGAACCTGGTGTCCTGCGCCCTGGCGGGCTATGGCCTGGCCCGGTTCGACTTCAAGGGCAAGATGGTGGTCATGGGCGTGATCCTGCTGAATTTCGTCCTCCCCTCCCAGGTGACCATGATCCCCACCTATGTGCTTTACAGCAATATGGGCATCCTGAACAGCCTGTGGACGTTCATCCTTCCCTCCGCCCTGGGCATGGGCATCAACTCCCCGATTTTCATCCTGATCTTCATGCAGTTCTTCAGGCAGATCCCCAAGGTCCTGATTGAGGCCGCAAAGATCGACGGCGCCGGACATTTCAAGTCCTTCGTCCGGGTGGCGCTGCCCAGCGCGAAGCCCGCGTTCATCACCGTGTCGCTGTTCTCCTTCGTGTGGTACTGGAACGAATCCTACCTGACGGAGCTGTACGTCCACGGCGTGATGACCACCTCCAGCTGGACCACGCTGGTCATTCAGCTGGACAACTTCGCCGATAACTATTCCAGCTACGCCAGCACCGCAGTCAGCGGCGCCACCAGCCTGAACGAGTCCATCAGCATGGCGGGCACGATGCTCAGCATCCTGCCGCTGCTGCTGCTGTACCTCGTGCTCCAGCGCCACTTTGTGGAGAGCATCGACCGCACCGGTATCACCGGCGAATGATCGGCCTCCCACCGTCGCAGTCCGGCATAGCCCGGCACATGGTTTTGTGATTTTTGTCAATTTCATGCGCCGGGCTTTGTGGAAAAGGTGGAAATCGTTTACGTTAAGCAAAAATACTTTACAAAAAAGTGTACAATTTTCCCGGGCTGTGATATAATCAGCGTGATTCATCAGGCATTTTGCCTGACAAAATCAGGAAACCATAATCAAGATTTGGAGGATGCTATGAAAAAGAAACTTCTCGCAGCGCTTCTGGTCGCCTGTATGGTGGTCGGTCTTCTGGCCGGCTGCAGCGGCGGCTCCGAGGGCTCCGGCAACTATGTCGGCACAGACACCGTCAGCAACGAGTACGAGATCGTCACCATCAACGGCTACGATTACAAGAAAGCCACTGACATCACCGAGGAAGAGATCGAGCTGACCTACTTCCACTTCGACCAGGACGAAACCGTTCAGTACCTGGTGGAGCGGTTCATGGAGATTTACCCGAATATCCATGTCACCGCCACCTATGAAAACGTTTCTACCTACAACGACACCCTTCTGGCCAAGACCTCTACCGGTACCGCGCCGGACATCATCATGTATTCCGACTGCGATTTCGCCCTGAGCAACGGCCTGCTCGCGGACATCTCCAGCTACTGGAATTCCGATGAGGAAACCGCCAACCTGGCCTCCACCGTCAATGACGCCGGCCTTGGCACCTTCAACACCAGCGGCTACCGCTTCGGCGTGCCGGTGAAGTTCTTCCCCGGCGTGATCTATGTGGACCTGAACGTGCTGGAGACCCTGAACCTGGAGGCGCCCAGCCAGAACTGGACCTGGAGCGAGATGATCGCCCTGGTGAAGAGCGCCACCGTCCTGGATTCCTCTGACGGCATGGCTTACTACGGCCTGGGCTACTACAACCGCCTGGACTCCTACTATGGCATCGCCTCCAGCCAGGACGTCATCGGTGAGTTCGGCTTCAACGGCACTGAGTTCAACCTGTCCGCCTGGGCCATCGGCGAGCAGGAATTCGCCGACCTGAAGATCGGCGGCTACATCGCCCCCCAGACCGAGACCCAGGAGATGGAAGACTGGATGGGCGACTGGGAGGAATGGTACGGCAGCTCCGGCCATGTGGCCATCCTCACCGACGCTTTCTGGACCTTCCAGGGCACCTGGAACACCGAGAGCTACCAGTCCAACTATGACATGGACATCGTCCCCTACGTCATCCCTGCCGTCTCCAGCGAGGACGCCGGTTCTGACCATCACTCCATCGCCACCATCGACTACGGCGGGATCACCGTTTCCTGCCAGTATCCCCGTGAGGCTTACGAGCTGCTGAAGTTCGTTTCCTTCGGCATCGACGGCTGGATGACTCGGATCGAGGCCTATAACGATGAGACCATCACCAATTCCTCCGGCCTGGCGCTGAAGTATGACGTCATGCCCGCCCCCATCACCACCGACGAAACCGTGTGGAATGCCTACATCGACATGTACTGTGCCGGTATGGATGAGGAGCATGTGGAGCACTGGACCGAGTATTTCGCCTCCTGCATGCAGCCCATCAGCTTCGGCTGGACCAGCATCGCCGGCTACTGGAACTTCTGCGATGAGTACTTCAATGACATCGGCATCCATGACCTGGTAGACGCCGGCACCAAGCAGGCGGCCGACTACATTGACGAGGCGACCCGTATGGCCAACTATTACCACGCCCAGGCCATGCTGGATTACTTTGGGCCGGACAGCGCCTATGCGCTGACCATTGGCGTCACCTACCTGACGGATGAGGAGATCGAGTTCTACACCCAGATGGTTGCGGACAATTCTTGATCTGTAGTTCCCCGCAATGCGGATAAAATGAAAGGAGAACGCAAAACCATGAAAAAACTGTTAGCAATTCTGCTGAGCCTGGTTATGGTAGTTTCCCTGTTCGCTGCCTGCTCCGGCGACACAGAAGAAACCGATCCCTCCACCGAGAATACCGAGCCCTCCACCGAGGCGACTGCGGAAGCCACCGAGGCCCCTGTCGTAGAGGCTGAGGCGCTGCCCGATGCCTTCGCACACCTGACCTTCGACGGCGACGACGAGGGCTACACCGCCCTGGTCCAGACCGATGATGTGGGCGACAACACCGGCGCCACCTATGGCCTGGCTGAGACCAACGTCACCTTCGCTTATTCCGATGGCCCTGTGGACCAGTGCATCTACCTGGACGGCACCTACGGCCTGGATCTGGGCTTTGACGCCACCGATACCACCGCCTACACCGTGTCCTTCTGGGTGAACGCCTCCCGCCTGGCCTCCTACGGCCCCACGCTGCAGATCGGCCACAACATCGGCATGGCGGATAACTCCGGCAATGATGTCACTTGGATGAACGTCACCCAGACCGAGTTCTCCGTGAAGTACTTCCCCACCATCTGGTCCCGTAACGAGGCCTCCGATGCCGCTGACGGCACCGACTGCTGGCCCTGGATGTCCGACTTCGCCGTTGAGGAATCCATCTACGGCAAGAAGGAGTGGGCAATGTTCACCATCGTCTGCACCGGCGAGGAGCAGGCCAGCCCCCTGGGCAGCACCACTGTCGGCGCCCAGCTGTACATCAACGGCACCCTGGTCTATGACTCCGCCGCCAACTACAGCTATGGCACCTACTTCGAGTACACCTGGGACGCCACCCTGGCCCCCAACATCATGCAGGCCCATGACAACTTCGAGGCTTACTTCGGCATCAACTACTGGGATACCGTGTTCAAGGGCTTCCTGGATGACCTGTACGTTTACGACGTGGCTCTGACCGCCGGCCAGGTGCAGACCCTGTGGCAGATGGGCGACGCGACCGTGGAATCCGCCGTTCCGGAAACCGGCTCCACCGCTGAAACCGATCCCACCTCCGTGACTGTGGAAATCACCGGCACCGCCCTGGGCGCTACCGACTACTCCACCGGCTTCTGGAGCGAGTTCTCTGATGTGTGGGCAGTTCCCTCCGGCGAGAGCGTCACGGTCACCTTCCGCAACTTCCACGATGTGGAGAACGCCTCCAACTGGAATAACTTCGTAGCGATCCTGCAGAATGTGGCCGCCGGTCACAGCGTGGAGGACGATGCCACCTATGCCGAGTACGCGGTCGTCCGTGCGGATAACTTCGGCTGGGGCTCCGGCTACGAGGAGATCGCCACTGCCGAGTGTGACTGGGACTGGAGCACCTATGCCGCCGATCTGGACGGCGCTACGGTTGTCCTGACCGTCACCAACAATGGCACCACCGCTGACATTGCCGCGGAGGTCACCACCATGGCCGGCACCGTGTACCACCAGACCTACACCGGCATCGCCGTTACCGGCGACGTGTACCTGTGCCTGACGGTCGATGGCTGCTGCCTGGATATCATCTCTGTCGAGTAAGGTTCCCACCATCCTCACAATGTGTGAAGCCGGAGCAATCCGACTTCACCGTTGTGCAAAGGAGAAAGCCTGCTTTCTCCTTTGCAGAGCGTAAAATGAAATGGCATCGCGCATGCAGACGGATTCAGCGCTTCTACTGTATATGCGGCGGGGTCTCTCATCGCGAAAAAATACATACAAATTTCACAGAAACTCCGATCCGACATAGTTCTGTAATGATTCCCGCATAAAATTACAGAAAATGGGAATGCTCCGGCGAACCCATATTGATAAAACCCCATTTTATCAATCAAAATATTTAAGAGAGGATGTTCATGAAACAGCAATTGCAATTCAACACACCGTGGATCCCACAGCGGGCGGATCCCTATGTGCTGCGGCATACCGACGGGAAATATTATTTTACCGCTTCGGTCCCTGCCTACGACCGCATTGTCCTCCGGGAGGCAGCTGACCTGGCCTCGCTGGCGGACGCACCCGAGCATACCATCTGGAAAGCTCACAAGCTCGGCCCCATGAGCAAGCATATCTGGGCGCCGGAGCTGCACTTCCTGTTCGGCAAATGGTACCTGTACTTTGCCGGAGGGGAAAAGACCAACATCTGGAAGATCCGACCCTATGTCCTGGAGTGCCAGGGCAGCGACCCGCTCCGCGACCCCTGGGTGGAGAAGGGTAAAATGCAGGCGGCGGATGGGGACGTGTTCTCCTTCCGGGCATTCTCGCTGGATGCCACTGTGTTCGAGCACCGGGGGGAATGGTACTATGTCTGGGCGGAGAAGGTCAGCGTTGGCCCCCAAATCTCCAACCTGTACATCGCCAAAATGGCAAACGGCTACACATTGAAGACGAAGCAGGTGCTCCTGTCCTCCCCGGATTACGATTGGGAGCGGCACGGCTTCTGGGTCAACGAGGGCCCCGCCGTTATCCAGCGGGAGGGCAAGGTGTTCCTGACCTACTCCGCCAGCGACACCGGCGTGCACTACTGCGTGGGCATGCTCACCGCCGACGCGGACAGCGACCTGCTGGACCCCCGCTCCTGGCATAAGGAGCGCTGGCCTGTCCTGGCCACGGACGAGGCCAAGGGCGTCTACGGACCCGGCCACAATTCGTTCACCACCGACAGCGAGGGTCGGGATCTGCTGGTGTTCCACGCCCGCACCGAGGCGGAAATAACCGGAAATCCCCTGTACAACCCCAACCGTCACGCCATGCTCCAGCCGATCCGCTGGGAAAATGGCAGACCAATTTTCAGCTTTGACAATTCTATCGCTTAATTTTCTGGAGGAAACTATGGCAAAACTCACAATTCACGAAAATGACAAAGTAAGTCACATCGAGCCTGAAATTTATGGCCACTTCTCTGAGCACCTGGGCCGCTGCATTTACGGCGGGCTGTATGTGGGTGAGGATTCGGAAATCCCCAATGTCAACGGCATGCGCACCGACGTGGTGGAGGCGCTGAAGGAGCTGAAGGTTCCCGTCCTGCGCTGGCCCGGCGGCTGCTTCGCGGATGAGTACCACTGGCGGGACGGCATCGGCCCCAAGGAATCCCGCAAGCGCATGATCAATACCAACTGGGGCGGCGTGGTGGAATCCAACGCCTTCGGCACCCACGAATATATGGAGCTGTGCCGCCAGCTGGGCTGCAAGACCTATATCAACGGCAACGTGGGCAGCGGAACCGTCCGGGAGATGAGCGAATGGGTGGAGTATATGACCTTCGCCGGCCAGTCCCCCCTGACCATGGAGCGGAAGGCCAACGGCAGCGCCAAGCCCTGGCGAGTGGATTATTTCGGCGTGGGCAATGAGAACTGGGGCTGCGGCGGCAACATGCGCCCGGAATTCTATGGGAACCTGTACCGCCAGTTCCAGACCTATGTGAAGAATTACAATCCCCGCCGGAAGATCAAGAAGATCTGCTGCGGCGCCAATGTGGACGATTACGAGTGGACGAAAACCGTCCTGGAAACCACCTTCACCCGCAGCGAGCCGGAGCAGCACGGCTTCATGGACGGTCTGTCCCTGCACTATTACGTCCATCCCTACGGCTGGAAGCATAAGGGCAGCGCCACGCAGTTCACCGTGGACGGCTGGTACGCGACGCTGGCCAAGGCGCTGTACATGGATGAGCTGATCACCAAGCACGGCAAGATTATGGATAAATACGACCCGAAGAAGCGGGTGGGCCTGATCGTGGACGAGTGGGGCGGCTGGTACGACGTGGAGCCGGATACCAACCCCGGGTTCCTGTACCAGCAGAACACCATGAGGGATGCCCTGATCGCCGGTATTACCCTGAACATTTTCAACAAGCATTCCGACCGGGTGAAGATGGCCTGCCTGGCGCAGATGGTCAATGTACTGCAGTCGGTTGTCCTCACCGAGGGGGACCGGATGCTCCTCACCCCCACCTATCATGTGATGCACATGTACCGGTACCATCAGGACGCCAACCTGGTCAGCTCCGAGCTCAGCGATGTGAAGGCTGCCGGGACCGGCGATGGCGCGGTGCCCATGCTCACTGAGTCCGTTTCCGTGGATGCGGACGGCGTGATCACCATCACCGTGGCCAACCTGTCCGCGGATGAGGCGGCGCCGGTAGCGGTTACGCTGGATGGCGAGGGCTACCAGGTGGCGGAGGCGAAGATCGTCTGCGGCGCGGATATCCACAGCCACAATACCTTCGACGATCCCCATCAGGTCGCGGAGCAGGATTTCCTGGACTACAGCACCGAGGGGGGCGGCCTGCACTTCGTCCAGCCCGCCGCCTCCGTGGTGGCGCTGCGGCTGAAAAAATGACGGTCATCTGCAAGAAATGCCTTATAGGTCAGCAGGCGGAGGATTACCGGAATATGCTCCAGCGGAGCAAGGCGGCGATCCCCCAGCGGGACCGGGCGTCCGATGCGGTTTACGCCGGACGGATCCAGGCGTGTGAAGCCTGCGATCAGCTGGTTTCCGCCACCTGCCAGGCCTGCGGCTGCTATGTGGAGCTGCGCGCCCTGCGGGCCAACGCCCGCTGCCCCCGGAAAAAATGGTAAAAAAATACGGAGCCGGTTTTCGGCTCCGTGGGGTCAGCTTTGCGGGTCGATCGGCCCATAGGCCAGGGAGACCCGGATGTCCTGGCCGTAATTCCCGAAGGACCGGCCGTAAATCGTCAGCCCGCCGGGATGATGGATTTCCTCGTTGACCTCCATCCGGAAGCGGATGGGCTTGCCGGGCTGCAGGTTCAGATCGTCGATGGTCACATCGGAGATTTTCAGCCCGTCGATGTGGGTGCCGCTCTTGTTAATCACCAGCAGCTTCAGAAGCCCGTGCTGGTTCCAGTTGGTGGGCCACCAATCCGGGTTCAGGATCCCCCGCTCCGCGCCGAAGTCCCCCGGGCAGGTCCAGCAGCCCACCGGCGTGCCGTTGATGCAGAAGCGAATGTCCGACGGCCAGTCTTCATTGCAGCCCGGCGCCTCCGAGGAGATCTCGCAGGAGATGCTGATGCTTAGGATCCGGTGGCGCAGGGGGATGAAATTGGGCACGGTGTATTCCACAAATCCCTTGGTGAACCACAGGATGTCGGCGGTGAAGCGGCCGGGATGGTCGAAATACCGCGCGTCGTCCACTTCGCCGATCAGGGAGTAGCTGTTGGCCAGGCCGCAGGTAGGATAGACGCTGCGGTCAGAGAATTGGCCGACTTTCAGCTCGGTGGTGCAGACCTGGTTCGCTTCCGCTTCGTTCTCAATGTCGATAAGGATGCGGTTGGTGCAGAGGGTGCAGATTTTCTGATTTCCGTGGCTGGCGGATTCGCTGGAGGTGGAGATCAGGCCGCAGGCTTCCAGCTTCTTGATGTGTCCGGTGAGCGCGCCGTTGGTGATGTCTAGCCGGGCGGCGATCTGGTTCATGCTCATCTGCTTGTTTTCCAGCAGGAGCTTGAGGATCTGGATGCGCATGTCAGAGCCAAGGGCTTTGAACAGGTCCAGCCCCTCGTCCAGGGAGGAGATGTGCAGCATGGGAAATTCGCTCCTTGTATAATAAAAGTAGTAGTTATTAGAGTCCCTCTCCAAGGACATGTGC
>JAJQHS010000066.1 GCA_021199635.1 Bacillota bacterium | reverse complement strand
CGGGATAGCCTTCTCCCCCGGCAGAAGCCCATATCAGCGCCTGATCCTCAAACTTGCTTTTGGTGAACCCGAGGACGAAGTCATTCTTATTCCGCTTGTTTAAGTCCTCCTCCACGCCCTCCCGGACGCCGACGGCCAGATTCTCCTCGTCGTGGTCGTTGAACACATAGTATTTTTCCAGCGTTGCGGTGTCGAAATAGACGTTCCCGCCGGCAAGATATGCCTGTCCCTGCTCCAGCAGGGTCTGCACCATGTGGATATACTCCGAAATGCAGTTTGTGGCAGGCTCCACCACCTCCGGGCGCTTGATGTTCAGCCGATCGCAGTCGGCGAAGAACGCATCAGTATAAAACTGCGCGATCTCCATGACAGATTTATGCTCCCGCTTTGCGCCCTTGAGCATCTTATCCTCGCCGGTGTCCGCATCCGAGGCCAGGTGCCCCACATCCGTGATATTCATCACACGCTTCACAGGATATCCCTCATAGCGCAGCGCCTTTTCCAGCACATCCTCCATGATATAGGTGCGCAGGTTGCCGATATGGGCATAATGGTACACCGTGGGGCCGCAGGTGTACATCCGCACCATGCTGGGGTCATTTGGGACAAAAAGCTCCTTCTTGTGGGAAAGGGAATTATAAAGATACATAACGCGCCTCCGATCCATAATTTGAAAAAACCGCCTCTTGCACCATAAGTACAAGAGGCGGGCAACATACTTTACTCGCGGTTCCACTCTCATTTATCGCTTGATATGCACTTGTGCCGCTCCCGGACGCACGTTCACGAGCCACCCTGCCGGCGTTTCCAGCCTGTGCCGCCGACTCTCTGAAAGGGATGGACACCGCTACTCTTTCCGTTCTTCGCAGCAGATACCAGGAATATAGTATCACTTTCCCCACCGGTTTGTCAAGTAAAAGGCGAAAAACCGGATAGATTCCTAAGGTATCGCCTTTATTCTCCCATAACCTCCCGGCGGTACTGCTCGATCCCCGCTGCCAACAGCGTCATCGCGCGCTCCAGCTCCTCCTGCTTGCGGACATAGGCAATGCGCACTTCATTGATGCCCTTGCCCGGTGTCTCGTAGAAGGGCGCGCCGGGGGCAAACATCACCGTTTCGTGATTGTCCTCAAAGCATTCCAGCAGCCAGCGCTGGAATTTATCCGCATCATCCACCGGCAAGCTGGCCATCACGTAGAACGCGCCCATGGGCTCCTCCACCATTACTCCAGGGATCCGGCGCAGCCCGGATACCACCGTATCCCTGCGGCGGCGGTATTCCTCCTTGGAGCGGCGGTAAAAGTCGTCATCCACGCTGTACAGCGCAGCTGCTCCCACCTGGTCGATGGTAGCAACGGACAGCCGGGACTGGCAGAATTTCAGCAGTGCCTGCTGCAGCTCCCGATTCTTGGTCACCACGCAGCCCACGCGCGCGCCGCAGGCGGAGAACCGCTTGGAGATCGAGTCAACGATCACCAGATTGTCCTGAATGTCCGTGAAGCGGCCCATAGTAGGCACACCGAATTTATCGTCATAGCAGAATTCCCGGTAAACTTCATCGCAGATCAGGAACAGGTCGTGCTCCTTGGCGATGTCCGCGATCATCCGCATCTCCGCTTCGTCCAGCACCACGCCGGTGGGGTTCCCGGGGTTGGTGACCAGGATGGCGCGGGTGTTCTTGGTGATCAGCCGCTCGATCCGCTTGCGGTCAGCATAGCGGTAGCCCTCCTCCGGGCAAGTGGGCAGCGCACGGATACGGCCTCCGGCCGCGTGGACAAAGGTGGTGTAGTTCGGATAGTACGGCTCTGGGATAATCACCTCGGTATACGGGTCCAGAATGCACAGGCACGTCATCAGCAGTGCCTCGCTGCCACCGGTGGTGATCAGTACATCGTCCGGCTCCAGCGGCACACCCAATTTGCCGTAATAGCCGCGGATGGCATCGATCAGCTCCGGAATGCCCGGGGAGTCGGCGTAGGCCAGGGTCGCCTGGTCAAAATTCCGCACCGCATCAAAATAGGCCTTTGGCGTGGGCAGATCCGGCTGCCCGATGTTCAGGTGGTAGATTCGCTTTCCTTCCCTCTGCGCCTTGATCGCCAGCGGATGGAACTTTCGCATAGGGGAAGGTTCGCAGCGATTGGCATTGATTGAAATTTTCATATATTCCTCCATCTGCTCCCTGGGGAGCCAGATTTGTTTGATATTCTTTGGTAAGCCGGATCAGCTCCGGCGACAGCGCCGCCAGGGCGATCAGATTGGGAATGGCCATCAGGCCGTTGACCATTTCTGACAGCAGCCACACCGTTCCCGTCTTCAGCAATGCGCCCAGAATGACCATAAGCGCCTGCAGCAGCACAAATTTTTTCCACACATCCGCACCGAACAGGTATTGGGCGCAGCGGGCGCCGTACAGCCCCCAGCCCAGTACAGTGGCGATTGCAAAGCAGCACAGCGCCGCGGCCAGGAATACGCTGACCCAATCGCCGTACACTGAGGAAAAGGCCTGGCTGGTCAGGGTAGCGCCCACATCTTCCCCGTAGGCAATGGGGACGCCGCTGACCAGGATGACCAGCGCGGTCATGGTGCAAATCACAATGGTATCCAGGAACACCTCGATGATCCCCATCATCCCCTGCTCCGCAGGATGGGAAACGTGCGCCGCGGCATGGGCGATGGACGCCGTGCCCATGCCCGCCTCGTTGGTGAACACTCCGCGGGAAACCCCTGTGCGCAGGCAGACGAACGCGGACCCGACAGCTCCGCCGGTCACAGCTTTTGGGGAAAGCGCACCGGTGAAAATGGCGGAAAACGCATTCCCAATGGCAGAAGCTCTGGCCGCCAGGACGCCAACGCCCAGCAGCAGATAGCATACGGAAGCCGCCGGCACCAAGCGCTCCGCAAAGCGCCCAATGCGGGACATTCCGCCCAGAAGCATAACGGCGATCAGCGCCGCCAGGAGCCCGCCCATTGCCAGGTTCCCCGCCGCCGTTTCCCTGCCACCGAAGGCGACCATTGCCTGGTTCACAGCGGAAACCACCGCGTTGACCTGGGTGGCGTTGCCTACGCCGAAGGCGGCGACCACGCCGAAAAAGCTATAGCATCCGGCAAGGAGCGACCATTTTTTGCCCATCCCCAGGCGGATCATGTACATCGGGCCGCCCACGAATTCCCCGTGGGCATCCTTCACCCGGTAGCGGACAGCCAGCGCTGCCTCAGCATATTTGGTTGCCATGCCGAAAAAAGCGCAGACCCACATCCAGAAGATCGCGCCTGGCCCGCCAATGGCGATGGCCCCGGCCACACCGGCGATATTCCCGGTGCCCACCGTAGCCGCCAGCGCGGTACACAGCGCCTGGAAAGGGGAAACCGTCCCCGTATCGGCGCCGCGGGAGTGAAGCCTTCCGGCGAAGCGCTTCAGCGCAGCAGGGAAAAACCGGAGCTGCACAAAGCCTGTGCGCAGGCTCAGGTATACGCCGATCCCCAGAATACCCACCAGCGCAGGCGCGCCCCAGACGATCCCGTTGATCTGTTCCAGGATTTTTGTCATAAAGCCCTCCTAGCATAGCACTTTTTCGCCCATGTTGCAAGATAAATCTTCGAAAAAAAGCAGCTTCTCGTGGTGAGAAACTGCTTTTGTAATCATTCCCAGGCGCTCCATACCTCCGGCTGATAGCCGACGGTCGCCTGCTTTCCGTTGCGGACGATGGGTGTTTTCATCAGCGCCGGATTGTCGAAGACCTTATCCTCCTTCGCCCTGGCGTCGTCCATGTACTTCAGCAGGGTGATCTCCGGGTCCCGGCTGTCCCAGTCGATCAGGTGGTCTATTCCGCCCACTGCGCGGAGGACGCTGTCAAACTCCCTGCCGGAAAGCCCGAACCGGAGAATATCCACCGACTGGAACCGGATGCGCCGCTCCTTGAACCAGCGCTCCGCCTTCTTTGTATCGAAGCACTTGGATTTCCCGAAAATCTGGATGTTCAATAGCACACCTCCATCAGGCAAAGTCCCTTGGCGGGGACCAGGTAACCGGCCTGCTCCCGCTTCCCGCCGAACAGCGGTGGGATACTGTCCGGCGCGCGCGTCCCACGGCCGACCTCGATCAGCGTGCCGACCAGAATGCGCACCATATTATACAGGAACCCATCGCCGGTGACGGTGATGCGCACCTCGCCGCCCACCTTCCGGATGTCCAGCGCGTCGATCCGGCGAACCGTAGATTTCTTCCTGCCGGAACTGGTGCTGAACGCGGAAAAATCATGCTCCCCGCAAATATACGCCCCAGCGATCCGCATTTTCTCCAGGTCCAGTGTTTCCGGAAGCACATAGACATAGCGCCGCTCCCAGATGCAGGGCTGGTCGCTGTTCCATATGCGGTAGCAGTAGGTCTTCTGCTTGCAGTTCAGCCTGGCATGGAACCGGGGCGCGGCCTCCTTGCAGGAGTATATGCCGATATCCTCCGGCAGATACCTGCGCAGGCAGGACAAAATCTCCCCGCAGGGTATGTCGCTGCGGCAGTGGAAATTGGCCACTTGCCCCTTGGCATGGGCCCCGGCGTCCGTGCGGCCGCTGCCGGATACGGTCACCTCCTCGCCAAGGATTTCGGTCAGCGTCCGCTCCAGCCTGCCCTGGATGGTATTCGGCGTATCGGCGAGCCGCTGCCAGCCCTTGTACCGGGTGCCGTCATAGCAAATGTCCAGGCGGATGTTCCGCATGGCTTCCACATCACTGGCTGACCGGCACATACTTCTCCAGCCACTGGACGACGTCCTCGTAAATCTCCTGCTTGTTGATCTCGTTCAGAATTTCATGGCGGCAAAGCGGATAGATGCGCACCGATACGTCCCGCATCCCAGCCTTGCGGAATGCCTCCGCAGTGCGGCGGACGCCCTTGCCGTAGCTGCCCACCGGGTCGTCGCCACCGGCAATGAAGAATACCGGGAGCGCCGGATTCATCCTTGCCAGGTTTTTCTGCTCCTGATTGTACAGCATTCCGCCCAGCATGTCCCGCAGCAGCCCGGCGGAAGCGGTAAAGCCGCAGGCCGGATCGGCAAGGTAGGCGTCCACCGCCCGGTTGTCCCGGTTGAGCCAGTCATAGGCAGTACGGGGATGCTCCACCTTCCGGTTATAGCTGCCGAAGGCGAGGGATTGCATAAATTCGCTGGGTTCCCGCTCCCCGTTCTTCTTACAGATTTGCGCACCAGCGGCCCGCCCCGCTTGCAGCACCGGAGCGGGCATCCAGCCGGTCCCGCAGAGGATCGCGGCGGACAGCGCCATCTCCGGATGCCGGATCAGGATCGTGCGGGCCAGGAAGGAGCCCATGGAATGACCAAACAGAACATACGGCACATCCGGGAATTCCTCCCGGGTCATCCGGTAAAGCTGGCAGATATCCTCCACCGCTGCGAACCAGCCGCCGGCAAAATAGCCCCGGGTCCCGGTTTCCATGGATTTTCCGTGACCCATATGGTCCTCCGCCACCACCAGGATACCGAACCCGTTCAGATAATTGGCAAAATGGTCGTATCGCTGGGCATACTCCGCAATGCCGTGGACGATCTGCACGATCGCCTTCACGTCTCCATCCGGTGTCCAGCGGCAGTAATGGATTTTTCCCTCTCCGTTGGAGTCAAAGTAATGGTCCGTGCGCATAGGCATTACCCGATCACCTGATATCCGGCATCGGTAATGGCTTTCTGCAGCGCTTCGGGCGCGGCGGTACCGGTCACCGTAACGGTTTTCGCCTGCAGGTCCACTACCGCCTCCGTGGTGCCGGGGACTTCCTTGCAAGCCTTCTCCACCCGCGCCTGGCAATGGGTGCACATCATACCGTCCACTCGGATTACAGTTGTCATGATCATATCCTCCTCATAAATATTGAAATTCAGTGTGCCTGTGTCTCTATTATCCTCTATTTCTCCCGAAAAATCAACCGCAAATTATCCGGGAAGCGTTGACATACGGCGAAAATTATGCTACTATTCCCATATGCGTTACAAATTTGCCGGTATATGCTATTTTGCGCATTACTATCCATTTTATACCAAGGAGGAGGAAAATATGAAGCAGCCGGATTGCAGCCCCGTTGCCGCAACGGTGGGGATGATCGGCGGCAAATATAAGGCACTGATCCTGTGGTGCCTTTCCAGCGGTAAGCTCCGCTTTTCCGAGTTGAGCAAGCTTGTCAAAAACGTCACACCAAAAATGTTGACCCAGCAGCTGCGCGAGCTTGAGGCGCAGATGCTCATCCACCGGGAGGTGTACCCCATTGTTCCGCCCAAGGTGGAGTATTCCCTGACCGATCTTGGGCGCAGCCTTTTGCCGATCCTGTCCGCCATGCGGGACTGGGGCGCGGAATATATGTGCGCCCATTCCCAGGACGCAGGCGGCTCCACCGGGCTGGAGCCTGCAGCGCACAAAATCTGACACATCAATTTGCCCAAAGGAGTTATTCCCATGAAAATTAAAATCATCTCAGACAGCACCTGTGACCTGACCCCTGCTCTGCTGGAGCAGCACAATATCACCGTGGTCCCCCTGACCGTGATCAAGGGCAGTGGAGAATTTAAGGACGGTGTTACCATCACCCCTGCCGATATTTTCGCCCATGCGGATGCCACCGGGGAGCTTTGCTCCACCGCAGCCGTCAGCTTTGGGGAATTTCAGGAGGTTTTCTCTCGCTTCCATGACGAATATGACGGCATCATTCTGATCGACATTGGCTCCGACTTCTCCGCCTGCTACCAGAATGCCTGCCTCGCCGCGGAGGATTTTCCCAAGGTCCGGGTGGTAGATTCCCGGAACCTGTCCACCGGCCAGGGCATGGTCGTGCTGGAGGCCTGCCGACTGGCGGAAACCTGCGACGACCTGGACGAAATCGTGGAGAAGCTCAACGCCTATACGCCCAAGGTCGAGATCAGCTTCATGCTGGATCGCCTGGATTACATGGTCAAGGGCGGCCGCTGCTCCACCGCCACCGCCCTGGGCGCCAACCTGCTGAACATCAAGCCCTGCCTGGAGGTTCAGGACGGAAAGCTGAACGTGGTGAAGAAATACCGCGGGCGGTACGATAAGTCCCTGGTCGCCTACACGAAGGACCGCTTGGACAATCGGGAGGAAATTGACCGCACGACCCTGTTCCTGGTCCACTCCCCTGTGAAGGAGAATGAAATGTCCGCCGTGCGCCAGGCCATCGAGCAGTACGGCCATTTTGACCATGTCTATGAGACCATCGTAGGCAGCACCGTATCCTGCCACTGCGGGCCCGGCACGCTGGGTCTGGTATTCGCGAGGAAGTAATCCCGAATCCGGATGGGGGAGCGTCGGCGCTCCCCCTTTTTTCGCAGAGAAAACCGGAAATTCCGGTTCTGGACGAAAAACAACAGATTTTCCCATCCGTGTTGTTCCATATCGTTGGCGGACATCCTATAATGGCAGTACCACAAATAAGGAGGTTCCCCAATGAACACAGACAAACTTTTCGCAGAGGCGCTGGCCAATGAGTACGCGCCCAAGGACACATCCAAGGTCATCGCACTGAAAAAGCTGGACCGTAAAGCAAAGCTGCCGGCAAACGTTTTCGCCTATACCTTTGGGATCATCGGCACGCTCGTGTTCGGCGTAGGTTTGTGCCTGTCCATGCACGTGATCGGCTCGGACAGCCTGGGCAGTATGGTGGCCGGCGTGATCATCGGCCTCGCCGGGCTGCTGATGGTTTCGGTCAACTATCCCCTGTACCGGAAGCTGCTGGAAAACGGCAAGAAAAAATACGCCTATGACATTATGCTTCTGGCAAAGGAAATCAGCGAAAGCTGAGCCTTGGCCAGGCAAGCAGGAGGTACGCAGAATGACCCCGGCAGAAAGCAAATATTTCAACACAGCCAGGCGAATGGAGGAGGCCTTCCTCGCGCTTATGGAGAAGAAGGATTTTGCCTACATCACAGTCACGGAAATCTGCAAGGCGGCGGGCGTAAACCGTTCCACCTTCTACCTGCACTATGAAACCGTCGGCGACCTGCTGACGGAGTGTGTGGACCACATGAACCAGCGGTTCGCAGAATCCTTCCAGCAGTCCACCTCGGAATTTCAGCAGAGCATTCAATCCGCAACGCTGGATCAGCTGTTCCTCATCACACCGGAATACCTGATGCCCTACCTGTCCTTCATATCCCGGAACCGAACTGCGTTCCGGGTGGTGCTGAACAACCCCGGTGTAATGCTGGCGGACAAGACCTATGCCATGGTATTTGAGGATATTCTGGACCAGATCCTCCAGCGGCATGCTGTGCCGGAACGGGACCGGGCATATATGCTTTCGTTTTATATCGACGGCATGATGGGCATCGTCCGGCGCTGGCTCGAATCCGACTGCAAGGACCCGGCTGAGGATGTGGCGAAAATCATGATGACAGTCATCCGGCGGTGAAGCATGAAAAAGCTGGAAGAGATTCACCGGCGCATCTCCCCCGTTCGCAGAGCGCTGTCCGACGACTTGCAGAAGGCTTCCCTATCGCTGGCAGGCGCCTTCGCCCTCAACGGGCTGTATGCCGCATGGGAGATCGGCTGCGGCATCTATTATCACTCGTATTGGTTCATCACCCTGGGCGCTTATTACGCGCTGCTGACGCTGACCCGCTGGATGCTGCTGCAGCCGCCGCGGGGCAAACGGCAGTCCGTCCGCGCACTGTGGATGCGGTACCGTGCCTGCGGCGCAGCTCTGCTGCTGCTGAATCTGATTCCTGCCGGTATGATCGCGCTGGCCGTGCTGGAGGGCCAGGGCGCGCGATACGCCGGGTATCTGATCTATGCTGTGGCTGCGTACACATTCTACAGGGTGGGCATGGCCATCCGGAACCTGGTCAAGCTCCGCAGGTTCCGGAATCCCCGGCTGACCGCCGCAAAAATCATCAGCCTGGCCGCAGCGATCATCTCCATGCTTTCGCTGGAAATCGCAATGCTGCGGCAGTTTGGCGGGGATGAGGCGTTCTTCCGGACCATGACCGCGTGGACAGGGGCAGGCGCCTGTGCCATCGTGACCTGGCTGGCAGGCTCCATGATCGTCACAGCGCAAAAAAATCTAAAGCGGCTATAGCCGGATATCTTGCTGCCCCGCAGAAACGCGGGGCAGTTTTTTGCCGAAAAATCCTTGTATTTCGCCGGGAATGTGCTATACTGTTCCCATCTGCGTGAAGGATAGAGGTGCCTTATGGAGTATTCAAAGCTGCTGGACCTTGCGACCGAGCTGGGCTACCAGCTGGCCATGTGCGGAGCGGAAACCTTCCGCGTGGAGGAGAGCATCTCCCGCGTATTGGCGGCCTACGACATCGAAGCCGAGGTCTTTGTGATCCCCAACTGCATGCACATCAGCATTGAGCCGGTGCTGGGCCGCCCGCTGACCCGAATGCGCCGGATCGGCAGCCACGGCAACGACCTGGACGCTGTGGAGCGTTTCTCCGGGCTGAGCCGCCGCATCTGCGAGGCGCACCCTGACCCGGAGATCGCCCGGCAATGGCTGGAGGAAACGAAGCAGAGCCGCCGCAGCTATGCCATGCCCATGTATCTGGCGGGCAATTTCCTGGGCGCGTTTGGATTTGCGCTGCTGTTCGGCGGCGTTCTGATCGACGGCCTTTGCGCCGGGATCTGCGGCATTCTGGTGGGGCTTGTCAACCATTTCATGAAGCATCTGGACGCGAACCAGTTCTTCCGCACCATTTCCGCCGCATTTCCCATGGCGCTGCTGGCCTATGCCATGGACGCCGTGGGGCTGGCCTACCATGTGGACGCGGTGATCATCGGCGCGCTGATGATCCTGGTCCCCGGGCTGCTGTTCACCAATGCCATGCGGGATATCATCTTCGGCGATACCAACTCCGGTATCAACCGCTTTGTGCAGGTGCTTTTGATCGCCCTGGCCATCGCCCTGGGGACCGCCGTCGCCTGGAACCTGGCCAGCGCGCTATGGGGCGCGCCGTCGGTGGTATCTGCCGTGGCGCACCCGATCTGGCTGCAGTGCCTGGCCTGTATTATTGGTGGGATAGGATTTTCCATTCTGTTCAACATTCATGGCTTTGGCGGTATGCTTTGCGTGGTGGGCGGTGTGCTGGCATGGCTGGCCTACACGGTCGTCGCGCAATACTCCGGCAGCGATCTGACCGGGTATCTTGCCGGGGCACTGCTGGCCTCGCTGTACTCTGAGCTGATGGCGCGGTTTCGGAAATATCCTGCCATCTCCTATCTGGTGGTATCCATATTCCCTCTGATTCCCGGTGCTGGCGTATACTACACCATGAATTACGCGGTGCAGGGGCAGATGGATGCCTTTGCCAGCCAGGGGATGCATACCGCCGCCATCGCCGGGATCATCGCCGTAGGCATTCTGCTGGTTTCCACCACCTTCCGCCTTTGGAACACCTGGAAGCGCAAGCACAGGCGGAAATGATCCGCTTCCCTTCCTGCAATCTATGTCGGGGCCAGTATTCCACAGGCCCCGGCATTTTTGCTCCCAGCCCAGGGCGGCAATCAAACCTTAATTTTTCAGCAAGCAATTCTTAACCCTTTGGCCATTGTTTCCTGATATCTGATTTGCTAAAATGGATGGCAGGAATTGGAGGGCAATTGCCACATGAAAACAAAGAGAAAACTTCGGACGACCATCCTTGTGCTTCTGCTCCTGGCGGTGGCCGCCGCTATCCTTGCGCCCAGGATCAAAGCCTTTTACCGGGACATCTCCTTCGACTGGGAGGAGCGGTCGGATGCAGAAATCCTTGTCAAGGAATACGCTGACGCCCACGGCCTGTCCTACAGCGATTACCCGGAAAGCCTGATCGACCTGCTGGAGCGGAACCCGGAAACGGAGACCTTTGTGCTGGAATACCCGCTTTACGAGGAAACGGAATATGACCTCAGCGAATACGCCGATTCGGATTCCGTTCCCCTGTTCCTGCAATGGGATCAGCGCTGGGGCTATGAAATCTACGGCAGCGACGTGATCGGCATTACCGGCTGCGGCCCCACATGCCTGGCGATGGTGGGGTATTACCTGACTGGAGACGATAGCTTCAATCCGGCAGCGGTAGCCGCATTCGCGGAGGAGAACGGCTACTATGTCAAAGGCTCTGGCTCTGCCTGGACGCTGATCAGCGAGGGCGGCGTAACGCTGGGGCTTCAGGTGACGGAGATCCCCTTGGTCGAGTCCCGGATCGTGGCGAACCTGGAGGCGGGCAATCCCATCATCTGCGCCATGGGGCCTGGGGATTTCACCTCCTCCGGGCATTACATCGTGCTGGTGGGCGTGGAGAATGGCATGCTCCGGGTCAACGACCCCAACAGCATCGCAAACTCCGAGGCCCTCTGGAGCTACGAGCAAATCGAAAGTCAGATCCGGAACCTCTGGGTCATCCAGAAATAAATATCCGCGCAAAAAATGGCTGGATTCCGCTTTGCGGGACCCAGCCAACTTATTTTGCATTGGGAATCCGTTTACGTAGCATCCGAAAGCTGGGAGAAAACGTTCCCCAGGCTTTCATGCAGCACCAGGTCCGCATAGCTGTCATAGGACGTTTCGTCCCGGTTGATCAGCACCAGGCGATTTCCCGGGTAATAGCGGATCAGCCACGCTGCCGGGTACACCGTCAGGCTGGTGCCCGCCACGATGAGCATATCCGCGCTGCCGATGGCCTCCACGCTCTTTTCCATCGTCCGCGCATCCAGCGGCTCCTCGTACAATACCACATCCGGCTTCACGATCCCGCCGCAACTGCATCGGGGAATGCCCGGGCAGTCCCGGATAAACTCCGCCGGATAAAATTTCCCGCACTGGGTGCAATAATTCCGCAGCACGGAGCCGTGCAGCTCATACACCCGCTTGGAGCCTGCCTTCTGGTGCAGCCCGTCGATATTCTGGGTGACCACTGCCAGGAGCTTCCCCGCTTCCTCCCAGCGTGCGAGCGTCCTGTGGGTAATATTGGGCTCAAACCCCAGGGGTAGCATTTTCTCCCGGTAAAAGCGGAAGAAATACTCCGGGCGGCGCTGGTAAAAGCTGTGGCTGATGATGGTCTCCGGTGGGTATTCAAATTTCTGGTTATACAGTCCGTCCACACTGCGGAAATCCGGAATGCCGGATTCCGTGGACACCCCGGCGCCGCCAAAGAACACAATGCGGCTACTCTCCCTGACCCATTGCTTCAGGGTATCCAGGTTCTGCAATGTCCTCCGCCTCCATTTCCTTCAATAATTTCCGGTCCTGCCTGGAAGAAAGGTCCAGCTTTTCATACAGATCCGGGCGGCGTGCCCGGGTGCGGCGCAGGGATTGCTTCCGCCGCCATTGGCGCACCTTTTCATGGTTCCCGGAGAGCAGGATCTCCGGCACCTCCCTTCCGTGCCAGACCGCGGGGCGGCTGTACTGGGGGTATTCCAGGAGCCCCGCATAGTGGCTCTCGTCCTCAAAGCACTCCGGGTCGGCCAGGACGCCGGGGACCATGCGGCAAACCGCGTCCGTCACCGCCATGGCGGCGATCTCCCCGCCGGTCAGCACAAAATCCCCCAGGGAAATCTCCTCGTCCACGCACTCGTCAATAAAGCGCTGGTCAATTCCCTCGTAATGCCCGCAGACCAGGATCAGATTCTCCATCCGGCTGAGCCGGATGGCATCCGCCTGGCAAAACGTATGGCCGCAGGGGGACAGGAAAATCGTATGCACAGGGGCACCCGCCTCGTCGCAGGCAGCCTCCCAGCAGCGGTACAGCGGATCGGCCTGCATGATGGCGCCCCGGCCTCCGCCGTAGGGATAATCGTCCACCTGATTCTGCTTATTGGCGGTATAATCCCGGATCTGGTGTGCCTCAATGCGGATATAGCCCCTCTCCTGCGCCCGTCCCAGAATGCTCTCCGACAGCACATCCCCCAGTGTATCCGGGAACAAGGTCAGAATGTCAATCCTCATCGCTGCGCATTCCTTCCAAAAGCGTGACATGCATCTCATTTTTCTCCAGATCGGTGGACAAAATGAACTGGCGCACCGCCGGGATCAGGTATTCATGCTCCCCGCTGACCACGTAGACCTTATTCCCTGGATAATCCAGCACATCTGTAATTT
>JAJQHS010000080.1 GCA_021199635.1 Bacillota bacterium | reverse complement strand
GGATATACAGGTGGGGGACGTGATTACCTTCGTCATGGACGAGGAAGGTACCATGGTCACGCACCGGGTCACAGGCATCAGCCGCCTGAACCAGACCTTCACCACCAAGGGGGACGCAAACGATACGGAGGATGCCTCCCCGGTGCTCAGCGATTTCTCCTCCTGGGGAACCACCGGCGCCCTGACCATCAAGCCGGAGATCACAGCACCTGGCGGCAGCATCTATTCCGTCAATGGCGCGGATGAGAGCGGCACGGGCTACGAGCTTATGTCCGGTACCTCCATGGCTACGCCGCATGTGTCGGGTATCTCCGCGCTGATCAGCCAGTATATCCGGGAGTCGGATCTGCTGACCACAGCCAGAGAAGTCTCCGGCAACGACAGTCTGACCCGCCGCGCATTGATCCAGTCGCTGCTCATGTCCACGGCCGCGCCTATGATCGAGGAGGCCACGGGCCTGGAGTATTCCGTGCGTGCACAGGGCTCCGGTATGGCTGACGCAGTCAGCGCGACCACCGCAAAGAGCTTCCTGCTGATGGATGGCGATACCGACGGCAAGATCAAGGCAGAGCTGGGCGACGGCACCGATGCCTGGAGCTTCACCTTCACGGTGTACAATCTGTCCGATGAAGCCCTGACTTATACCCTCAGCGAATCCATGCTGACCACTGCCGTAGCGTATACAGAGGACGGCGTGGCATTGGCCTCCGATCAGATGGCGGAGCTGGCCGTTGCTGTTTCCTACAGCACGGGCAGCACCATCACCGTGCCTGCCGGCGGCAGCCAGCAGGTTTGCGTGACCATCTCCGTGCCGGAAAGCACCGCTGCCGAGATGGAGGCCGCAGGATTTACCAACGGCTTCTATGTGGAGGGCTACATCTACCTGACATCTGAGGAGGATGTGACCCACTCCATCCCGCTGCTGGGCTGGTATGGCGACTGGACCGACCCGTCAATGTATGACGATGTGGATTATCTGGATGTGGTTTACAGCACAGCGGCTGAGAATGCCATCGACACGGATGAGGAGGCCGCCTATGCTGCGGCAGCGGCGTACAAGGAAAAGCTGGACGCCAGCCATATGTACAACTCCCTGTATGAGTATGGCTTTAATTACAATTCCGATTACACGGTTTTCTCCAATAACTATGCAAACACCCTGCTGATTTCCTATGCGGGGGACGATACCTACACCTATTACTACAACGGCAATATTTACGGGCAGTATGCAGTGGGCATTTACAGCGACACGCTGGAGATCGCCTATGAGCTGCGCTACGGCGATGTGGATTACCTGGAGTACCGCAACGCCATCAACAGCACCGATGATGCCCAGTATTCCCTGAGCTCCATTACCCCCGCGCTGATCCGGAACGCCGCGGATATGATGATCGTGGTCACGGACGCAGAAACCGGCGAGGTTTACTACCGGGTGGACTTTAACGATTCCGTGGTCGCCAGCTATTATTACTCCAGCCTGGCCTGCTGGCTGAACACCGCGGACAGCATGTACGGCGAGATGGACTGGGATTACACCGATCTGGACGGCAACCCCCTGCCTGAGGGCACGACCTTCACCGTATCCCTGCTGAGCGCAACGGAGTACAGCGTCCAGGCGGATGGGACCATCGACTGGGATTCTCTGATGGGCACCGGTGCGGAGCTGAGCTACAGCTTCACCATCGACAACACTGCCCCTGAGGTCACTGACATGACCCTGGATGAGGAAAGCGACATCCTGACCGTCACCGTGTCTGACAACCGGTATGTAGCGGCTGCCATCCTGTGCGACGGCGGTGCGACCACCGCGGTGGATTACTACTACCCCGATATGACAGGGGAGACCGGGCAGAGCGCGCAGATTGAGATCGATCTGTCCAGCTTCCGCAGCGAGTACGGCAATAAGGCCGTCATCGCCGTGTGCGACTACGCCGGCAACGAAACCTACTACGCCGTGAACCTGAACGGCGAGGGCAATAGCTACGGCGAATTCATTGGCGTCGAGTACGACGGCTACGGCAGCTATAACTGGGTCAGCTTCGACAGCGATGTGAATAAGAACGAAACGGTGATCTTCTCCGGAAGCGTGGAAGTTGTCTGCGCGGAGTTTGTGGGCGGCTACATCTTCGCGGAGGACGCCAACGGCGTGTTCTATGGCTTCCTCTATGAGGACCTGCTGAGCAACAGCTTCTCCATCGAGGCGAACCGGCTGTGTGATCTGGGCCTGGTCTACCAGGATATGGCCTACGACTATTCCACCGGGACACTGTACGCGCTGAGTGAATCCAACGGCACCTCTACCATCTCCAGCATTGCGCTGACGGGGGACTATGCCGAAACCGTGGTCACCACCTACAGCGGCACGGGCCTGACCCTGGCCTGCGACGACAATGGCACGCTGTACACGCTGTACCTGACGGATGATTCGGACAATGCCCAGATGGCTGTGCTGACCTTGGCCGACGACGGCACGTATACGTATCAGGCGCTGGGCGACACCGGCGTGACCATGGACTATCTGCAGTCCATGACCTGGAACCACAATGATGAGACGCTGTACTGGTCCCGGTTTGACGCACTGTCCGTCTTCGCCACCATCAGCGAGGTTTACCGCTTCAGCTTCACAGAGGATGAGGACGGCAACATCACCGGCTTCGACCTGGAGGCGGTGGGAACGCTGTCCGGCGAAATCAGCGGTATGATGGCACCTCTGACCAGCGTGAGAGCCAACGCTCCGGAGCATCAGAACGTGACGGTATTCGACGCGGAAACGCCTGCAACGCCTGTGCTGGACACCCATAACCTGACGCTGAACCTGGGCTTTACGGCGCAGCTGACCTATAATATGGTCCCCTTCTACTCCAATTATCAGGATGTGCTGTGGAGCAGCAGCGATGAGAGCATCGCCACCGTGGACGAGAATGGCCTTGTCACCCCCGTCAGCGTCGGCGAATGCACTGTTACCATCACATCCGTGGCCGACCCCACCCTGACGGATACCTGCCAGGTCACGGTGACCTCCCTGGATGTGCAGATCAACGGTACCCTGTCCGTGATGGGCAGCGGCATTACCAACGTGGGCAGCTCCGTATTCTACTCCTACAGCCTGGAGAATGGGCAGACCAGCATCACCACATCCGACACCATCGCCTGGGATACCGCAATTTATGGCGAAACGGCCTCCAATTACGGCACCAACATTGGCGCGGCGGTGATGGCCCGTGGCTACCTGTGGGCGAGCGAGTGGAACAACACCGGCCTGATCTGGAAGATCGACCCGGAAACCGGCGAGATCCTGGACGGCAAATATTACGAGCCGATCGACGGCGACGTAATGTTCGGCATGACCTACTCCGAAACCACGGACCTGTTCACCATGGAGATGAACTACAATCTCTACGTGGACCTGACCATGGAGTCCGATATGTACGAAGCGATGTTTGACACGCTGGAATATGTGTACCTGGATGACAGCATCTACGGCATGTACCAGTACACCTACCATCGCCTGAACCTGTACAGCTACCTGCACTCGGTGGGCAACTGGAACACAGAGGAGGATGGCTACTCCAAGATCAACATTGCCGGCATCACCACATTGGAGGGTGAGCCCGCCCAGAACCTGACCCAGGATTACCAGGGCAACGCCGCCACCGGCGCCAGCTACACCCCCACAACGACCATCGTCCTGCTGGACAACGTGGGCAGACTCTGGTACATTGACGAGGTCATGAACATGACCCTGGACGACAGCGGGAACTATGTCAGCAGCGACGGCTCCACCATCGCCTCCGATTTCAACGGTGTGCTGACAGTGGATTATACGGACGACGCGGGCAATGTAACCTACAGCGTGTTCGTCATCCGCGCGGTGGAAGAAACCCCGCTGACCGATATGTTCCTGAATGACGAGCTGGGGATCACCTACCACTTCTCCGACCTGTACGCGACCAAGTCCGAGGAAACCGGGGAGTATGTGTTCTTCATGTCGCTGTACGACTATTGGAATGACGGCATCACCAATGAGCTGTACCTGTACATCCCGCAGAGCGAGACCATGGATGAGGTGTTCCTGTCCCTGGGCGACACGGGAACGTACAACGTGATCGCCACCATTACCAGCGCATCCGTGACGGGTCTGCCCACAGGCAGCACGGAGGATTCCGCCCAGACCGCACAGACGAAGTCGTTTATCGGCTACTATGCGTCCTGAGTGCGGCAGGCCAACGAAAAGGAGTAATATGGATATGAGAAAATGGATCATAGGCCTGATGCTTTCCGTCTGCATGATCGCGGCTATGGTGCTCCCGGCTGCGGCCGCGGAGGATGTTACCACCTTCAGCGGAACGGCAGAGCGGGTAGACGACACCGTCACCGTGGTGATGACCGTGGATCACGCCGGGGCGACCTCCGGCCAGCTGACGCTCAGCTATGATGCGGATGCGCTGACCCTTGTCAGTGCCCAGTTTGGCGACGCGGTTGCTGCTGTCCTGACCGAGGACGATGACTATGCCGCCAGCATCAATACAGAAAATGCAGGTACGATCACTGCCGGCTTTGCATCCTTGACCGCCAGCCAGGCGGGGGAGGTCCTGGTAGCGGTGTTCACCGCCCAGGGCGAAACCCCGGCGGAGGGCTATTCCTTCGACTACAGCGTGGGGGAGTGGAGCAGCGGCACCCGGGACGATCTGCTGACCGATGCCCAGGGGAGCGAGGGTAGTATCCGCCTGACGGCTTCCGGCTCTGAGGTGGTCGTTCCGGTGGACAAGTCTGCCCTCCAGGCCGCGTATGACGAGAACAGCGGCCTGTCGGAAGCGGATTACACTCCGGAAAGCTGGGCGGATTTCGCCGATGCGATGACCGAGGCCAAGGCTGTCCTGGGCGATGAGAATGCCACGCAGGAGCAGGTGGACGCCGCTTTGGAGGCGCTGCTTGCCGCGGTAGCGGCTCTGGAGCCGAATGCTACCGAGGGCACGGAAACCACTGCTCCGGCCACCGAAACGGAGGGCACTGACGCCCCGGTCGACGGCGGCAGCTCTGGGAACACCGGCGACGACAGCCATCTGGCAATGGGAATTTCCCTGATGGTCATTTCCCTGGCCGCTGTGGTGGTCCTGGTCGTGGAACGCCGGAAAATGACGCGGTAAGATAAGACAAAAGAAGCGGGATTGCTGCCGGATCTGACAGCAATCCCGTTTTTTGCGGCGCAAACAATTCCCTCCAAAGCTGGCTGCTTTGGAGGGAAGTATTTTTTCGCTTTCCGTTTATTCGTTCCCGTCCGGGAGCGTGCGGATGATGCTCCGGTTGATCCGCACCAGGAAAATGGTGGATACGGCGCAGGACATCAGCTCCGCAATGGGGAACGCCCACCACACGGCGGACAGCCCGAACAGCTTGGACAGCAGATATGCCGCAGGAATCAGCACAACCAGCTGCCGCATTACGGACACGATCAGACTGAACATAGCTTTGCCCAGCGCCTGGAACACGGTACCTGCCACGATGCAGAACCAGGCCACCAGAAAATGCAGACCTATGATCCGCAGCGCTGGTATGCCGATGGCCATCATATCCTCCGAGGCGTCGAACAGCGCCAGCAGTGACCTTGGAATACTCTCGAACGCCAGGAAACCCGCCGCCATCAGGCAGAAGGCGACCACCATGCTCAGCCGGATGGTCTTGACCATGCGCTTGCGCTGCCCGGCGCCGTAGCTGTAGGCAATAATGGGGGTGATGCCGTTGTTCAGTCCGAAAACCGGCATGAAGAAGAAGCTCTGCAGCTTGTAGTACACGCCAAATACGGCGGTGGCCGTGGAGGAGTAGGCGATTAGGATCAGGTTCATGCAGTAGGTCATCACCGAGCCAATGGACTGCATACAGATGGACGGGATGCCCACCTGGTAAATCGTGCCGATGATCTGCCCGCTGGGGCGGAAGCCCCGCAGGCGCATGTGGATCTCGTGGTTGCATTTGAAATGGCAAAATGCTGCTACCGCTGCCGCTACGCATTGCCCGATCACCGTGGCGATGGCGGCGCCGGCGACTCCCAGCGCCGGCATTCCCAGCAGTCCAAAAATCAGGATCGGATCGAGGATCAGGTTGGTGATTGCGCCGCTGAGCTGGGAGGCCATGCTGAAAATGGTCTTGCCGGTGGAGGTCAGCAGCCGCTCAAAGAAAAACTGACCGAACAGGCCGAAGGAGAAAACCATGACAATGCTCAGGTACTGCACCCCCAGCGTCCCGATCTCCGGGTCGGCATTTTGAACCTGCCCGGCATAAAAGGGCTTCACAATGGTAAGCCCCAGCACCAGGAACAGCGCATAGCTGAGAATGTAGAGCAGTGCGCCGTTGGAGGCGGTATCGTCCGCCCGGCGGAAATTTTTCTCCCCCAGGGATTTGGACAGCAGCGCGTTGATGCCCACGCCGGTGCCCGAGCCTACGGCGATCAGCAGCGTCTGGAGCGGGAAGGCCAGGGAAACCGCTGTCAGCGCGTTTTCCGAAAGCTGCGCCACAAAGATACTGTCCACGATGTTGTACAGCGCCTGTACCAGCATGGATATCATCATTGGCAGGGATACGCTGAACACCAGGCGGTTGACGGGAAGAGTACCCATCTTGTTTTCGGCCAAATTTTCTTGATTCTGATGCATTGTCTTTTCCTCACTCGTTAGAATTGGGATACAACATGGCTGTATACCAGCCTGCTCAGTATATCATGTTTGCTGCCGCTTGGCTACTGTTTTTTGAGCCCGATTGACATATTCCGGCAAAAAAACAGCGCCGGGAAAAATCCCGGCGGCGCTGGTGGAATTTTGGAGCTTACGGCTCGGCGGTTTCACTGTCCGGCAGATCCTGGATCATGGGGCTGTGGGTGAAATACGTACGCGCATAGTCAAGGAAGGCAACGAGCATAGCGATAAAATTCACCAGGGTGATCAGGTGGATATAGGTCTTCTGAATGGACGGAACCATCACCATGAGGATCAGGCTGACGAACAGGATCGTGGTGCATACCTTGCCGGTCATCAGTGCGCCGGTGAGCATGCGCCCCTTGCGCAGGGTCAGGAACCCGGCGATGACCTGGAATCCCTCTTTCACCACAAACAGCGCCACCAGGCTCCACAGAACAGGGTATTTCACCGCCAGGCAGAGGATCAGGGTCAGCTGTGTTGCCTTGTCTGCCAGGGGGTCCAGAATTTTCCCTACATTGGAGATCATGTTGAAGTGCCGGGCAATTTTCCCGTCGATCATGTCCGTCAGGCAGGACACGGCCAGGACTCCAGCCGCGATCAGGTGGCCGCTCCAATCCTCCGCATTCAGGTAGATCACCACATACACGGGGATCAGCAGCAGGCGGAACAGGCTCAGCAAATTGGGGATGGTCAGAATATCTTTTTTCCAGTTTTTGATCAGCATATGGCTTCCTCCGGGCTCCGGGCACCACAAACCCATTTTCTCCTATCTATTATAGGCAATTTTTGCCGGGAATCAAGCGGAAGAAACAAAATTCACGAAAAGTTAACTGCGGCTGAAACGAATAATGCCTATTTCCGCATCTGGATCAGCGCCATGGGGTATTGCAGCGCCATCTGCCGCCAGGTCTGGCGATCCAGGTTCCCAGTCACGGGCAGTGCGTTCATGGCCTGGAATTGGGACAGGGCATCGGCAGTGGGAATGTCCAGGGTTCCGCTCATGGAAGGGGCGGGGATGGAGCGGTACGCCTTGGAGAGCGTGGCCAGCACCGCCTGCACAAGGTATACGGCCGGGTCGCTCTGCCCGCTGCGGATCACCTGGCGGGGCTCCAGGATCAGCTCCAGCGGTTCCGCGGGGCCGACCTCGATCAGCGCAGGGCCGAACACTGCTACGATCTGCTCCCAGGTATTCTGGTCGGTGACGCCGGTGACCGGGATCCCGTGCCGGCGCTGGAACGTGGAAACCGCGGTCATGGTCTGGCGGCCATAAATGCCGTCCGGCACCACGCTGGGCTGGAGGTCGTCGCTCTCGGCGATCACCCGCAGCATGGTCTGCAGACTGCGCACCGGCTGACCGATAAAGGATTCCATGGGTTTCATCGGATCACCTCCTGGCGAATGGGGTCCTGCTGGCCCAGCTGCAGGTCCGCGCCTGGGAACTGGGTCAATGTGGTGGATTGCGTACCCTGGGCGCGGCTGCTGCGGGCCGTGGGGAAGTCCTCCGGGTCCCGCAGGCTGGTATTTTCGATCCCGGCGAACTGGTCATAGATTTCCTCCCAGGTCGGATCGTCCACTTCCCCGGTTTCCGGCAGGCCAAACCACCGCTGGGCGGCGATCACGGCATCCTTTGTAGCTGGGCCGAAAATGCCGTCGATCTGTATGGGCGTTATGCTGGGGATATATGCCGAAAGCACGGACAGCATGTATTGCAGATGGCGGATTTTCTCTCCGGAATCCCCCTCCTGGAGCGGGTCGGGATATTCCCAGCTGATGGAATAATAGCGCTGCCCCTCGCTGCGCAGCTCGGAAAGGGCAGTGACGGCGGTGTACAGCCGCACCAGGGCATACCAGGTGGCCGGGCCAACGATCCCATCCACACTCAGGCTGAAAATCTGCTGGAACGCGCGGACGGATGCCTCGGTCCGGCTGCCAAAAATCCCATCCGTCGCCGCCAGCTTGGGTATGGCTGGGTAATTCTGGGAAATCCGGTTCAGCTCCACCTGAATCACCACCACATTTGCGCCGGAGCTGCCCAGGCGCAGGGGCGTGCCCGGATAGGATGCGGTGATATTGCGGATGGGGGCGTTGGAAACGATCTCCACATTCCCGTAGTAATTGCGCAGGATCTGGGTGGAATTGTAGCCCTGCAGCGCCAGATTCTGGCTGCCCCACTGGCTCAGCCCCTCGCAGGTGACGGTGGTGCCGTTGCAGAATTTTGCTGCCAGCGGCTCTACAAAGCCCGGACGGCGCAGGTAACTGTTGAAGATTTCGTCCACGATCCGGGTAATGTTCTCAAAAAAGCTCCGCCCATTTACAAATGCCTGGTCATAGGCGGTGGAATTCGTGATCTCAAAATCATATCCCCGGCTGCGGTAAAACTCCGTATACACCCGGTTCAGCGCGTAGGAAATGATCGCCAGGATGTTGGCGCGCAGCGCGCTTTCCTCCCAGGTGGGATAGATTTCGCTGGAGGCCACATTTTTCACATAGTCGGAAAAGGAAACGGTTACGTTGGCGGCGTAGGAAGAGGGCACGCCCAGGTGAACGGTGATCCTCTGGGGTACATAGGGAATGACAGTTGGCATGGCGCTCCTCCCTAGAGATTCTGCGGCGGCGTGTCAAAGGTTTCCGACTTGTTATAGCTGCCCGGAAATTCGGACAGGGGAATCATTTCCAGGTTCTGATCTGTGGTGATTCCGGCGAAAACCTGCAAACGCTCCACGGTGATCTGCTCGTAGCCGCTCAGACGCGCGTACAGCGTTACCGTGGTGAAGGGGATTTCCCCGGGGTCCGGCGCCTGGCTGGCGGACAGCTCCGGAACCGGAATTTCAATGGGCGCGATTAGCCCGCTTCGATCCGTTGCGCGCATGGCAATGGCTGTCCCGTCCCCGGCGGCTACGGTAATGGCGACCCCCTCCAGCGGAAGCTGGGCAAAGCTGGCAAAGGCGTGTACCTGTATGTAACCTGTGGCTGGCAGAAGAATCCCTCCTTTCTGGGTTCAGATTATGATATGCAGGGATGCTTCCAAATGTGCCGCAGGTTCCTCACGGGATCACAGAAAATTTTCCATCTGCCGGATGTTGTTGTTCTCGCAGTCCAGCAGCTTCTGGGACAGGACACTGACGCTCCCGTCGTTCTGGCTGTAGCGGTGCAGATTTTTCAGGCTCTTGATCACGCCGCGGGTATTCCCCTGAATCATCATCCCGGCGATGCGGGAGTCGTTTGGGGAAATCCCCAGCGAGCCATGGGCCATCAGGTTCGCCATGCTTCTGGCGCCGGCCGGAAGCTCCTTCAGCTTCCAGCCCCGGCGGGCGGCAATGGCATAGGCTTCCTTCTCAATGGCGTTGTACTCCCGCAGCTGGGAGTCCAGCGCCTGCTTCATTTGCGCGCCGGTGGCTGCGCCGCGGACGCTGCGGATGCCGACCTGCCCCATCTGGGTGGTTTTCAGCAGGGAGGAGAGCATATCTTTACTGGTTTTCATTTTCATCACCACAGATAGTATGCCGGATCCGGGGAAATTCATACGTCGCATTTTCTTCCGCCGCCGCATAGAATACGCAGCGGGAAGGAGGATACATCCATGTGTGCGATTGCGGGAATCATTGGACTTGCCGGGGAGGAACCGGTGCTATCTAAGATGCTTGCCACCATGTCCCGGCGGGGGCCGGATGAATCGGGCATCCAGCGGGCGCGGGGCGCGACCTTGCTCCACGCCAGGCTGACGGTGATCGATCCGGACGGCGGCAGACAGCCCATGTCCCTGGAGATGGCAGGGGAGCGGTACACGCTGATTTACAACGGCGAGCTGTATAATACCCAGCCGCTACGCCGGGAATTGGAAGCGCTGGGGCACCGGTTCACCGGCCATTCAGATACGGAGGTGGTGCTCCACGCCTATGCGCAGTGGAAGCAGGGCTGCGTGGAGCGGTTCAACGGCATTTTTGCCTTTGCCGTGTGGGAGGAATCGGCGCAGAGGCTGTTTTTTGCCCGGGACCGGATCGGGGTAAAGCCCCTGTTCTATATGCTGCACCAGGGCGGGCTGCTGTTTGCCTCGGAAATCAAAACCATTCTGGCTTATCCCACGGTGCGGGCGGAGCTGGACGAGGAGGGCGCGGCGCAGATCCTGCTGATGGGGCCGGGCAGAGTGCCCGGCTCCGGCGTGTTCCGGGGCGTCCGGGAGGTGGAGCCAGGCTGGTATGGCAGCTATGCCCTGGGGAAACTGCACCTGAGCCGGTACTGGCGCCTGACGGACCGGGAGCATCGGGAAGATTTTCCGGAAACAGCGGCGCATGTCCGCGCGCTGGTGACCGACGCCATCCTGCGGCAGACGGTTTCTGATGTGCCGATCGGAACGTTTCTGTCCGGCGGCCTGGATTCCAGCCTGATCACAGCCATCTGCGCCCGGGAAATGGCTGAGCGGGGCACAGTCCTGCCCACCTTCTCCGTGGATTACGCGGATAACGACAAATATTTTGTCCCCAATAAATTCCAGCCAAATTCCGACGGTTATTATATCCGCAGGATGCAGGAGGCGGTGCCGACGGAGCATCATCTGTGCGTGCTGACAGCGCAGGAGCTGGTGGATGAAGTGGAAAACGCCACCTATGCCCGGGACCTGCCCGGCATGGCGGACGTGGATTTCTCCCTGCTGGCATTCTGCCGCCAGATCAAGCGTCATGTCACTGTGGCGCTGTCCGGGGAATGCGCGGATGAAATTTTCGGCGGCTATCCCTGGTACCGGGACCCGGAGGTGCGGGAGCGGGATGGCTTTCCCTGGGCGCAGAATACAGCTGAGCGCCTGGCACTGATGCAGCCGGAGCTGCGGTGGAAGCTGGACGGGGCGGCCTTTGTCCGGGAGCATTATGAAAAAACCTGCCGGGAAAGCGACATTCTCCCCGGCACACCGCCGCTGGAAAGGCGTATGAAGCAGATGGTGAACCTGAACTTCCGCTGGTTCATGCAGACGCTGCTGGACAGGAAGGACCGGATGAGCATGTTTTCCGGTCTGGAGGTGCGGGTGCCCTTCTGCGACTACCGGATCGCGGAGTATCTGTACGGCGTGCCCTGGGAATTCAAGGACTATGGCGGTAAGGAGAAGGGATTGCTGCGCTATGCCATGGAGGGCATTCTGCCTCAGGAGGTCCTGTGGCGGAAGAAAAGCCCGTATCCGAAAACCTTTGATCCGGAATACCTGCGCCTGGTTTCCGACCGCCTGCGGGCGCTGCTGGCCCAGAAGGACGCACCGCTGTTCGCCCTGGTTTCCCGGCAGGCGGCGGAGCATATCCTGGAGGCGGAGCCGGTCTGGCCCTGGTACGGGCAGCTGATGCGCCGCCCGCAGACCATCGCTTACCTTCTGCAGATCAACGCCTGGATGACCCATTATGAGGTGAATCCGGTGTAAGCGCCCGGAGGAAAACAGAACTTGACAGATTCCGGCAAATGCCGTATTGTATCGGTGAACGGCCGGGATATTCCGGCTGAAATCGGAACTTCGGCAGGTGAAGCATATGAATAAAAATCAATTCGCGAAGCGGCCGCCCATGGGGTGGAACAGCTACGACTATTACGACACCGATGTCCGGGAGGATGCGGTGCTGGCAAATGCCCGGTATATGGCAGAGAATCTGAAGCAATACGGCTGGGAATATGTGGTGGTGGACATTCAGTGGTACGCATACGATACGGCGTCCATGCGGGACCGGTTCCAGTACATCCCCTTTGGCCGGGTGGAGATGGATGCGTTTGGCAGGCTCTTGCCCTGCCCGGATAAATTCCCGTCCAGCGTAGGCGGGAAGGGCTTTGCGCCCCTGGCTGCGCAGATCCATGCGCTGGGGCTGAAGTTTGGCATCCACATTATGCGGGGCATTCCCCGGGCGGCGGCGCAGGCGCATCTGCCCATCCTTGGGACGGATGTGACCGCGGATCTGGCGGCGGACCCTGCCTCCATCAGCGGCTGGAATCCGGATATGTACGGCCTGCGGGACACACAGGCCGGGCAGAAATACTACGATTCCCTGCTGGAGCTGTACGCCTCCTGGGGCGTGGATTTTATCAAATGCGACGATATCTGTAATACGAACCTGTACCGGGACCGGCCGTATTCCGCCCGGCACGAGATCGAGATGCTCCACCGGGCGATCGAGCGCTGCGGCCGGCCGATCGTGCTGAGCCTTTCCCCCGGGCCCGCGCTGATCGAGCAGAGCTGGCACTACCGGAAGTACGCCAATATGTGGCGGATGACCGACGATTTCTGGGACAGCTGGGACGCGCTGGTGCCCATGTTCGAACGGTGTGAAAAATGGCAGGACCATGTGTCCCAGGGCTGCTATCCGGACTGCGACATGCTGACGCTGGGCCGGGTGGGCAAGGGCTTTGGGCAGGAGCGCCAGACCCGCTTCACCCGGGATGAGCAGAAAACCATGATGACCCTGTGGTGCATTTTCGGCTCCCCGCTGATGATCGGCGCGGAGCTGACGCTGCTGGACGACTGGACGCTGTCCATGCTGCAAAATGAGGCGCTGCTGCACCTGGAGAACGGGCGCTTCCTCTCCCGGCAGGTGCTCCGCAGCAGCGCGGAGTGCGTGTGGGCGGCGGTGGACCCCGGAACAGGGGAGCGGTACATCGCGCTTTTCAATCTGACGGAGCAGCCCCGTCAGGTCGCGGTCTCCCTGGCGGAATGCGCGGCCATGTTCCCGGACGACTGGTTCTGGAGCACGGGGAAAATTCAGGAGGTCTGGTCCGGGGAACCGTATGCGCCGGACGGTGACCTTCTGCGCGGCGATGTGCCGGCCCATGGGACGCTGCTGTTCCACGGGGTTTGATCATCGGTGGAGTTTGTTTGGTAGCTAAGAATAATTTCCTGCAGCTATTGACATGGCGGCGTCAAACGGATAAAATAAAATAAGGTGATCCCGAAAAATGCGGCTTTTCCGG
>JAJQHS010000093.1 GCA_021199635.1 Bacillota bacterium | reverse complement strand
AGCTGGAGCCCGGCTCCGCCAACGCCCTGCACCAGAAATGGCAGGCCATCGCCATCGACTCCCTGACCAATCCCCACAGCGCCTACTCCTACAAGGCAGTGTGCCAGGGGATCGTGGACGCCTTCGACACCTTCCCCATCGATGAAAATCTCCGCAAGCCCCGCGTGGGCGTGGTGGGCGAGATCCTGGTAAAATACATGCCCCTGGCCAACAACCACCTGGTGGAACTGCTGGAGCGGGAGGGCGCGGAAGCCGTGGTGCCGGATATGATGGACTTCTTCAACTACAGCGTATACGGCGGCAAGTACAAGCACGCGTTCCTGGGGGCGAAAACCTCCGCCGCCGTCACCGCCGAAGCCGCCGTCCGTGCCATCCGCGCCGTCCGGAAGCCGGCGATCCAGGCGCTGGAAAAGAGCCGCCGGTTCGAGGCGCCCATGCCCATTGAAAACATCGCGGAGATCACCAAGCCCTTCCTCTCCCTGGGCAACCAGTACGGCGAGGGATGGTTCCTGGCCGGGGAAATGGTGGAGCTGCTCACCAGCGGCACGCCGAACATCGTGTGCATCCAGCCCTTCGCGTGCCTGCCCAACCATGTGGTGGGCAAGGGCGTGATCAAGGTGCTGAAAAATACATACCCCTGGGCGAACATCGCGGCGGTGGACTATGACCCCGGCGCCAGCGAGGTCAACCAGCTCAACCGCATCAAGCTGATGCTCTCCGCCGCACAGAAGGCGCTGGAGCAGCCCCAGGCTGTGCCCGCGTCCGCAAAATAACCTGCGCACAATTTTCCAAGAAAGGATGCTGCAAATTGCTAGAACTGAAACACATCACCAAGGATTATCCCGCCGGGAACGGCAAAGTAGAGGCGCTGAAGGGGATCGACCTGACCTTCCGCGACAGCGAATTCGTGTCCATCCTCGGCCCCTCCGGCTGCGGGAAGACCACCACGCTGAACATCATCGGCGGGCTGGACCAGTACACCAGCGGCGACTTGATCATCAACGGCCGCTCCACCAAAGATTTCCGGGACCGGGACTGGGATACCTACCGCAACTATTCCGTGGGCTTCGTATTCCAGAGCTATAACCTGATCCCCCACCAGTCGGTCCTGCAGAACGTAGAGCTGGCGCTGAGCCTGTCCGGCGTATCCAAGGCGGACCGGCGGCGCCGCGCTGTGGAAGCGCTGGAAAAGGTGGGGCTGGGCGACCAGCTCCGGAAAAAGCCCGGTGAAATGTCCGGCGGCCAGATGCAGCGGGTGGCCATTGCCCGCGCCATCGTCAACGACCCGGATATCATCCTGGCGGATGAACCCACCGGCGCTCTGGACACGGAAACCAGCGTGCAGGTCATGGAGATCCTCAAGGAAATCTCCCGGGACCGGCTGGTCATCATGGTCACCCACAACCCGGATCTGGCGGAAACCTACTCCACCCGGATCGTCCGGATGCTGGACGGGGTGATCACCAGCGATACCTGCCCCCTGACGGAGGCGGAAAAAGCGGAAGCCAGCAAGGCGGCGCCCGGCAGATCCGCGAAATCCGCCCGGGTGAAAAAGCCCTCCATGTCCCTCGGCACCTCCTTCGGGCTCTCCCTGAAGAACCTGTTCACCAAGAAGGGGCGCACCACCCTGACCGCCTTTGCCGGCTCCATCGGCATTATCGGCATTGCCCTGATCTACGCCGTGTCCCAGGGCATGACCGCCTACATCAACGCCGTCCAGGAGGAGACACTTTCCTCCTACCCACTGACACTGGAGGCCTCCCAGCTGGATATGAGCGGCCTGCTGCAGACCTTCATCAGCCAGGCCCAGTCCATGGAAAGCCACGAAAATGACGCCGTGTACGAAAAATCCATGGTGTACGACATGATCAACGCCCTCAGCTCCGTGGAGGATACGGAGAATGACCTGGAATCCTTCAAATCCTGGCTGGAGGCAGAGCTGGACGAGGGCAGCGGCAACCTGGAGCTGCAGGAGGCGGTCAGCGGTGTGCAGTACACCTATAACATTGACCTGCTGATCTACACCAAGGACACGGACGGGAACATCCTCCGCGCCGATACCCAGGAGCTGATGCAGGACCTGATGCTGGAATACTTCGGCATGGGTATGTCCAGCCTGACCAGCAGCAGCAACAGCCTGCTGAGCTCCATGACCAGCATGACCACGTCCAGCAGTACGCTGTGGGAGGAAATGCTCCCCGGCGAGGACGGCAGCCTGATCAGCCCCCTGCTGGAAAAGCAGTACGACCTGATCTACGGCTCCTGGCCCAACGATTACAACGAGATCGTCCTGGTAGTGGATGAGAACAACGAGCTGGACGATATGACCCTGTACGCCCTGGGCCTGATCCCCAAGGACGAGATCGACGAAATGGTCAGCGCCGCCGTGAACCAGACCGAGCTGGAAGCCACCAGCCATTCTTGGAGCTACGAGGAGATCTGCGGCCTGGAATTCCGCACCATCCTTAACTCTGACTGCTACGTGCTGGACGAGGCCACCGGCACCTACATCGACCTGCGCAGCACGGACGCCGGGCTGACCTACCTGTATGAGCAGGGCCTGACCCTGAAGGTCACCGGCATCATCCGGCCCAACGAGGACGCCACCGCCTCCATGCTCACCGGCTCCATCGGCTACACCTCCCTGCTCACCGAGTACGTCATCCAGCATGCCCAGGATTCCGACGCAGTGGTGGCGCAGATGGCGAACCCCCAGGTGGATATCTTCACCGGCCTGCCCTTCCAGGAGAATACCGGCAGCCTCTCCGACCAGGAGAAGGAGACCGAGTTCCGCAGCTACATCGCCGCCCTGTCCGACAGCGCCAAGGCGCAGACCTATCTGAAAATCTCCTGCATCCCCTCGGACGAGGAGGTTAGCGCCGCTGTCGCCCAGACCCTTGGCTCCATGACCCGGGAGGATATGGATAATGCCATGGCCTCCGCCATGGCGGAGCAGATGGGCATGAGCCAGGAGGCCGTCCAGACGTACATCGCCGACATGAGCGACGAGGATGTGACCGCCCTGTTCTCCGCCCTGATCGCCCAGCAGTACCAGGCGCAGTATGCCGCCCAGGTGCTGGCGCAGCTGTCCACCATGACCACGGAGCAGCTATGCGCTGCCCTGGACGCGGCGCTGCCGGGATACACCACCGAGCAATGCGCTGACTACTACGACCAGGTGCTGGAATTCTCCGACTCCAGCTACGAAAGCAACCTGACCACGCTGGGCGCGGTGGACCTGGATTCCCCGGCCTCCATCAGCCTGTTCGCCTCCTCCTTTGAGAATAAGGAGGTGATCGAGGACGCCATCGCCGCCTACAACGCCACGGTGGACGACCTGCAGCAGATCAGCTACACCGACTATGTGGGGCTGATGATGAGCTCCATCACCTCCATCATCGACGCCATCACCTATGTGCTGATCGCGTTTGTGGCGGTATCGCTGGTGGTTTCCTCCATCATGATCGGCGTGATCACCCTGATCTCCGTCCAGGAGCGGACGAAGGAGATCGGCATCCTGCGGGCCATCGGCGCGTCGAAGCGGAATGTTTCCACCATGTTCAACGCGGAAACCATGATCATCGGCTTCATTTCCGGGCTGCTGGGCGTAGTGGTGACCTACCTGCTGTGCATCCCCATCAACATGATCCTGCACCGCCTGACCGGCATCGGGAACCTGAGCGCCTACCTGCCGCTGTCCACCGCGGTCGGGCTGGTGGTCATCAGCGTGCTGCTGACCCTGATCTCCGGCGTGATCCCCTCCCGGGGCGCTGCGAAGAAGGATCCGGTGGTGGCGCTGCGCACCGAGTAAATCCCCCCGTCCCGGCGGACCCCGCCGGGACGGCTTTTTCCCGGGCGCCACAATTCGTCTATTTACTTTTCCCCGGATTGATGGTACAATGAGCAAATCAGAGAGGAGGCGGCAGGATGCGCGATTTTTTCCAGGAGCTGAAACAGTTTTTCCGCAAGGGCGATATGACCCTGCTTATTTTGTGCCTGGTCACCTCCGCCTACGGCTGCCTGATCCTGGCCAGCGTGACCAACGCCTCCAAATTCGGCAGCTCCACCCGGTACCTGCTGATCCAGGGCGGCGCCACGGTGATCGGCGTGATCATGTACGCCGTTATGTCCTCCATCGACCTGGACTTCTTCTCCGAGCATCGCCGGGCGCTGGCGGCATTTACCGTTGGCCTGCTGCTTCTTCTGCTTACCCCCTTCGGCACGGACAACAACACTGGCAACCGCAGCTGGCTGGATTTCCCCTTCCTGCCTTTTAACATTCAGCCGGCGGAGATCTGCAAAATCTTCTACATATTGATCCTGGCATCGGTAATGGGGTCGCACCAGAACCGCATTTCCCACCCCATTTCCGTGATCCATATGACCTTCTACATGGGGCTGGTGTTCCTCCTGAATATGGTGGTGTCCAGCGACCTTGGGGTCTCGCTGATCTTCCTGTTTGTGTTCGCTGCCATGGCGTTCGCCGGCGGCGTAAACCTGGTGTGGTTCCTGATCGGCGGCGGCGCGCTGACCGTGGCGGCGCCGGTGATTTGGACGAACTTCATGTCCGAAAAGCAGAAGAACAAGATCCTGTACGTGTTCTACCCCGACATCATCGACCCGGACGGCCTGGACGAGGGCTGGAACATCACCCAGAGCCTGAAATCCCTCACCGGGGGCGGCATGCTGGGGCAGGGGCTGTTCAACGGCAACCGCACCCAGGCCGGGCAGCTCTACGCCCAGCATACGGACTTCATTTTCTCCTCCATCGGCGAGGAGCTGGGCTTTCTGGGCTGCGCGCTGGTGCTGCTGCTGCTGTTTGCTATCATCGCCCGGTGCATCTGGGTGGGCACCCGCAGCTCGGACTATATGCGCCGGCTGGTATGCTTCGGCGCGGCATCCGCCATGATCTTCCAGGTGTGCATCAACGTGGGGATGTGCATCGGCGTGGTGCCGGTCATCGGCCTGACGCTGCCCCTGTTCAGCTACGGCGGCAGCTCCATCGTGACCACCTATGCCATGCTGGGCCTGGTGTCCAGCGTCCACGCCCGCCCCGCTCCGCGGAGCCACGAGCGTTACATCCGTCCGCCGAGGTAAAATTTTTCTCCGGAAGTGTCGCTTCCGGAGAATTTTTTGTCATTTTGCGCAAATTATGATGGGAATTTTATGCTTTTCGCCAACTTGTATTCCCCGTCAAAAGGTTTATAATAGAAATTGGATATTATGCAAAGGAGGGCGGCTCACCGCCGCGAATGACATATGAAAGCATTTATGGACAAGGATTTCCTGCTGGAAACCGAAACCGCAAAGCACCTGTATCACGACTACGCAGCCCATATGCCCCTGTGCGATTACCACTGCCACCTGAGCCCCAAGGAGATTTACGAGGACCGCCGCTTCCACAACCTGACCGAGGTGTGGCTGGGCGGCAAGAATCCCGACGGCTCCTACTTCGGCGACCATTACAAGTGGCGCGTCATGCGCTCCAACGGCGTGGACGAGGATTACATCACCGGCAGCAAGCCCCCCTACGAGCGGTTCCTGAAGCTGGTGGAATCCCTGGAGCTGGCCATCGGCAACCCCATGTACCACTGGTGCAACCTGGAGCTGCGTATCTTCTTCGGCGTCACCAAGCCGCTGACCGTGGAGAACGCGCCGGAAATCTGGGAGCACTGCAGCAAGCTGCTCTCCGAAAGCCCGGACCTGACCGCCCGCGGGCTCATCCGCAAATCCAACGTGGCCATGATCGGCACCACGGACGATCCCATCGATTCCCTGGAGTGGCACGAGAAAATCGCCGCCGACCCCACCATCACCGTGCAGGTCTGCCCCTCCTACCGCCCGGATAAGGCCATCAACATCCAGAAGGCCGGCTTCACCGACTACATGACCAAGCTGGCCCACGCCGTGGGCAAGGAGAAGCTGGCCACCATGCAGGAGGTCCTGGACGCTCTGGTGGAGCGGCTGGAATTCTTCCACGACCATGGCTGCCGCGCCAGCGACCACGGCCTGGACTACATCCCCTACCAGGATTACACCGTGGAGCAGGCCGACGCAGTGTACCAGAAGGCGCTCCGGGGCGAAGCGCTGACGACCCAGGAGATCGACGGCTACCAGACCGTGATCCTCAAGCACCTGGGCAGAGCTTACCACCGCCTGGACATCGCCATGCAGCTGCATTACTCCTGCCTGCGCAACAATAACGAGCGGATCTACCGCATCATGGGGCCGGACACCGGCGTGGACTCCATCGCCCAGAACACCTGCGGCGGCAACATCGCCAACCTGCTCTCCGCCCTGGACCTGGAGGGCCACTGCCCCAAGACCATCCTGTACTCCCTGAACCCGGCGGACAACGCCCAGCTGGGCACCCTGATCGGCTGCTTCCAGGACAGCTCCATCCCCGGCAAGATGCAGCACGGCTCCGCCTGGTGGTTCAACGACCACAAGGTGGGCATGGAGGAGCAAATGCGCTCCCTGGCGAACCTGGGGCTCCTGGGGAATTTTGTGGGCATGCTCACCGACTCCCGCTCCTTCCTCAGCTACGCCCGGCACGATTATTTCCGCCGCATCCTGTGCAACCTGATCGGCCACTGGGTGGAGGACGGCGAATATCCCAACGAGGATGCCTCCCTGAAGAAGATCGTGGAGGGCATCTGCTTCAACAATGCCGCCCGCTACTTTAACCTGTAAATTTGCCCGGATCTCCGCGCCTGCCGTGTCTGCGGCAGGCGCTTTTCCGCCCCGTTTCCGAAAAAAACGGTTGCAAAATGGAAATAGCTATGATACAATACCCAGTGTGTCCGATGCCGGGCGCCGTCAGATTGGGATGTCGCCAAGCGGTAAGGCACCAGACTTTGACTCTGGCATTCGTCGGTTCAAATCCGGCCATCCCAGCCACGATCCGCTAGCTCAGTTGGCAGAGCAATTGCCTTTTAAGCAATGGGTCCGGGGTTCGAATCCCCGGCGGGTCACCACATGTTCGCCCCGGGGGTCTTCGCGGCTCCCGGGGCTGCTTTTTTATGCCAAAGCGGCCAGCCCGATGGGCGGGCCGCCTGTTTTTGCGAATCGGGCGCGGGCTGCACTTCCCCCGGCGGCGGCGCATAAACTGTCCTGTAAGCGTTTTCGCTTCACGCTGTATTTCTATCGGGAGGTATCCATATGTCTGAACAATGCCAGGGCAACCTGCGCTGCGATCCCCAGGATCTGCGCCAGGCCATGTCCGTACACACCCGAAAAATCACGGACAGCTGCCGGGATAAGGACTGCATCGAGGACCTGCGGGTCTACCTGACCCGGGGCTCCCAGGCGCTGCTGGACACCGCCGCCAGCACCCGCGTCCGCTGCGCAGAGCTTCTGTACACGTACATCGACGTGGAGCCGGTGGCCTTTGACCGGAACCACTACTGCATCGACGCCACCTTCTACTACCGTATCCTGGCCGATGCCACCGTAGGCGCCGGGCGCCCCGCCGCACTGTACGGCCTGGCGGTGTTCTCCAAGCGGGCGGTGCTCTGCGGCGAGGACAGCCGGGCGCACATCTTCCGCTCCGACACCCGGCTGCTGGCGCCGGACGGCGCGACCCGCCGCTCCGCCAACCTGCCCACCGCCGTGGTGGAGGTGCTGGACCCCATGGTGCTCAGCTCCCGGGTGCGGGAGGTCTGCGACTGCCAGGGGCGGGAGGAAACCACCCTGCAGGTGCCGGAAGCCGTGCTGGGACTGTTTGACGATGAGCTGGTGCTGTCCGGCGAGCGGCGGCGGCTGTTCGTCACGCTGGGGCAATTCTCCATCATCCGCCTGGAGCGGGACGCCCAGCTGGTGGTGCCGGTGCTGAACTACGCCATCCCCGCCAAGGAATGCTGCGATGCCGCCGGATGCGCGGAGGACCCCTGCGAGATGTTCAGCCGCATCCCCTTCCCCACCACCCAGTTCGCCCCCAACGGCTGCGACGCCCAGGCCGACAGCGGCGAGACCGACGCCTACCGCACCTGCGGCTGCCGCACGGAGACGCAGCAGGCATAAAAATGCGGGTGGACTGCCCCACGGCAATCCACCCATTTTTCAGCATTTTTTCGGCATCAGATTTCCGGCAGGGATACGGAGAACCGGTTGATCCCATCCTTGCCCGCCGCCCAGATCCTTCCGCCGTGCCGCTCCATGATCTGGCTGGCGATGGACAGCCCCAGGCCGTAGCTGTGGTTCATGGCGCGGGCGGTGTCCACCCGGTAAAACCGGCGGAAAATGTCCCGGCACTGCTCCGGGGTCAGGGTTTCCCCCGGCGTTTCCACGGTCAGCAGGGCATGGCGGCGCTCCCGGGCCAGCTGCACGGTGACTGTGCCGCCGGGCGTCGAATATTTCTGGCCATTGTCCAGCAGGATCTCCACCACCTGGCGCAGGTGCTGGGCGCTGCCCTTCACTGTGATCCCCGGCTCCAGCCGGCTCTTCAGGGTCAGGCCGTTCTCAAAATAGAGCGGCTCGAACGGCAGCAGCGCATCCTCCACCAGCTGGCTGAAATCCAGCGGCTCCATGGTGCCCTGCATCTGGCCGCTGTCCGCCCGCGCCAAGTCCAGAAGCCCCTCGACCAGCCCCCGCATCTGCTGGGTCATGGTCAGGATGCTGTCCGCGAAGCGCCCCTTCTCCTCCGGCGTGTGCTCCGGGGATTTCAGCAGTTCCGCATTGGTCAGGATCACCGTCAGGGGCGTTTTCAGCTCGTGGGAGGCATCCGCTACGAATTGCTGCTGCTGCTGCCAGGCCTTCTCCACCGGCTTCACCGCCCAGTGGGCCAGCAGGATGCTGATGCACAGCAGCCCCGCCACGCTGAGCACACCGATGATGGCGCAGTTGCGCACCAGGGCATTGAGGGTCGTGGTTTCCATAGACAGATCCATGAAGGCAAAACGTGTCCCCGCCATGGAATCCACCCGATAATAACGCAGATTATACTGCGCAAGAACGCCGCTGCGGGCTCCGCTGTCCACCGCCGCCTGATAGATTTCCCCCATCAGCTGGCTGTCGGACAGGTCGTAATAATCGCCGCCGGAGGCGATGATCTCGCCCATAAAGCCAGTTTCCAGGGTGAAGCAGGGGATCCCCAGGTCCTGCCCGCCGCTGATCGGGCGGCCGAACAGATTCTGGGTGGTGGCGGCGCTTTTCAGCGCGGACAGGCTCTGCTCCTCCAGATTGCTCTGGGTAAAGTGGTACACCAGCCCGAAAATCACCAGCAGCATAACCGCCATCAGTCCCATCGTGATGCAGACGAATTTCACCCGCAGCCGTCGGATCATTCCTCGGCCACCTCCAGGTGATAGCCCAGACGGCGCACGGCCTCAATGCGCACATTGGAGCCGATGGCCCGCAGCTTCTTCCGCAGGAAGCCCACGTAGACCTCCACATGGTTCTCCACCGCGTTGGAATCGTAACCCCAGACCCGGCTGAGCAGCACCTCCTTGGACAGGTTCCGGTGGCCGCTCTGCAGCAGGAAGCGCATGACGTCGAATTCCTTGGCGGACAGCCGCACGGACTTATCGCCGCAGTGCAGGATGCCGGTGGACAGGTCCAGCTCCGTATTGCCATAGCACATCTGGTCCACCTGGTCCCCCTGGCGGCGGAGCAGCGCATTGATGCAGGCCAGCAGCTCCCGGGTGTCAAAGGGCTTGGTCAGGTAGTAGTCCGCGCCGGCGTTCAGGCCCTCGATCCGGTCTGTCACGTCGGATTTGGCGGTGAGCATAAGGATGGGCACGTTGCAGCGCTTGCTGCGCACCTGCCGCGCCACCTGATAGCCGTTCAGCCCGGGCATCATCACATCCAGGATCAGCAGGTCATAGATCCCCAGCAGAGCATAGTCCGCGCCGGTTTCCCCATCGTAGACGGCCTGCACATCGAAGCCCTTCCCGCGCAGCAGCGCCTGGAGGGAATCTGCCAGCAGTTTCTCATCTTCAATCAGCAGTATTTTCATAATGTTACCTCCTGTCGGAATTTGGTTGTCAAGTTCAGTATAGCACCGTTTCCTGAAGCAATGATGAAGATTCCTGAAAACATTCTAATCCATATATGAACTTTTTGTGAATATTTTATGAAGTCGGTAATTTTTTCCTGATATTTTCAGAAAAGGGCTTTACATTTTTCGTCCCATCGTGTATAGTAATCCCGAACAGAGTAGGAGACCCTGCGTGAAGTGCTGCTGAGATGGGGAGTTGCAGGCAGACGAAGGAAGTAATTCCGCGATAGGGTTCCCGCACCCGCTGTTGCATATAGGAAAACCTCCTTTATGTAGCAACGATACTCAGTCGGGCGAATGGCCGGCGGCTGGAGGCTGCCCCTTCCCCACGGGTGATCCGTGTGTCTGCTCCCCTGCGCATGCCTGCGCGGGGGTTTTTGCATTCACCGGGCCGTTGGGGGCGGTGTACTCCGTCCGGGCGCCCGCCCTGCACACAAAGGAGGCAATTATTATGTCAACCAATCAACGAAGCACCGCCCTGTATTCCCATCCCTTCAGCCGCGCCTACTGGCACGATGCCGCCGCGGAGGTCAAAAGCACGAAGACGCTGGTCATCGCCGCGCTGATGATCGCCCTGCGGGTGGCCACCAAGGGCCTGTCCATTCCCATCGCCCCGGGGCTGCGCATTTTCAGCGTGGCCAGCTTCATCAACGCGCTGAGCGCCATGATCATCGGCCCGGTGATGGCGATCCCCGCCGCCGTGATCTCCGACTTTCTGGGCGTCATGATCTGGGAGGGGCTGGGCAGCTACTTCCTGCCCTATGTGCTCCAGGAAATTGGCAGCTCCCTGATCTGGGCGCTGCTGCTGTACCGCGCCAAGGTGACGCCCTGGCGGGTGGTGATCGGCCGGTTCCTGATCTGCATGGTGATCAATGTGCTGCTGGGCACCTGGCTGAATAAGCTTTACTACCAGTACTACGGTATGTCCGCCACCGCCGCCACGATGCTCACCTGGCCCCGGATCATCAAGAACCTGTTCATGTTCCCCATCGAGGCGCTGGTGATGACCTTCTTCCTCAGGCTGATGATCCCCATCACCAGCCGCATGGGCCTGACCTACGGCAGCCCCAAGGTGGGCGAATCCATGCGCTTCAACAAGGTGCAGATCGCCACGCTGGTGATCCTGTTCGCTGTGGGCGTGGGCAGCGTGTTCGGCTACCTGGGCTACTATTACCAGACCACCTCCCTCTCCTCCAATTACGAGAGCGACGAGCGGATCGCCGCCAACCAGCAAATGCTGGAGATCCTCCAGGAACAGGGCGACGAATGGGACGCGGACAGCACCGTGACCATTGTGGAATCCGCGTATAAGGAATTCCTGGGCCACGAGATCACCTACACGGTGGCGGTGTACCAGGTGGCGGACGGCGTGACCATTGACGATTCCCTGTGGGGGCTGTCCAAATCCCCCGCATCGGAAAATGAGAACCTCACCCGCCTGGCTACGGTGACCATCCTGTACGATGAATCCTCGGACACGGCCCAGATCCTCAGCACCGTGCTGGCGGAGTAACGGGCAGGAAAAGGTTTCATTTGACAATTCTGCCGCAGATGCTATAATAGGAAAAAAAGCAAAGGAGCAACTGCTATGCATCAGGACCCGGAACTGACCGGTGAGCATGCCCACGAGCATGCGCACACTCACACCCACGAGCATACCCATGACGGTGTGACCCACACCCATGAGCATACCCATACCCACACCCATACCCACGAGCATCCCCACGACCACGACCATCTGCACGATGCGGACGCGCCGCATACCCACACCCACGACTGCGACCACGAATGCGACGGCTGCCAGGCCCCCTGCGAGCATACGCCCATGGAGGAGCTGACCGCGCTGATGAAATATATGGTTGGCCACAATGCCGCCCACGCCAGGGAGCTGGCGGAGCTGGCGGAGCAGCTGGAAAAAGCCGGCAGCCACAGCGCCTACGAGCAGGTCATGGCGGCGGTTTCCGACTTTGAGAAGGGCAATATGCGCCTGAGCGTGGTGCTGGCCAGCCTGGACGAGAAATGAGGGATCCTTATGTGCCTGTCTACTGTTTATAAGGACCGGATGGCGCCGGAGTCCATCCTGATGAAGAACGTCATGCGCATCGACTGCAAGGACGGCTGCATCATTCTCACCGATCTGATGGAGCGGTCGGTCGCCATTGAGGGCAGCCTGCTCACCGCCAATCTGGTGGACGGCTACGTCATCGTGGAGGAGCGCGTCCCCGCATAACTTCCGCCGGTACGGAACTGCAACCGGTGCTGCCTGGAAATTGGCAGCACCGGGTTTTTGCGCGAATTTTAAATGTTATGTAAACCAACTGTGCCTCTGGATACCCCCACTCCGCAGGGCCGCATAGCCGCATGCGGCCCTATGAAAGCGAGGGGATCGGGGCAAGGGCTCGGAAACCGTTGCCCAATTCATTCCAACGCGGCGGATGGCGGCGCTAGGGCGTGTCGGCATCCGGGAACACGGTCCCGCAGGCGTACTGGGGCATCTGCCCATACACCTGGCAATAGGTTTGCAGCGCAAACTGCTCCGCCTGGCGGCGCAGCTTCTCCCGCGCCCGGGGGCGGGGCAGGCTTTCGTCCGGGTAAATCGGCGCGCCCAGGTGGGGCGTGTACACCTGCACCGGGAACCCGTCCGGGCCGATGGTGTCGCTGTCGCGCATGGTGATGAAGCAGGGGACCACCGGCACATGGCTCCGGGCCGCCAGATCGAACGCCCCCGGCTTCATGGGCTTCGGCTTGCGGTACTGCCACCACAGGCTCTGCTCCGGGAAAACCAGCACGCAGTTCCCGGCGGCCAGCACCTGCTCCACCGCCTTCAGGAATTTCTTCATGGTCTGCATATTGTCGCTGAGGGGCAGCGTGTTGCAGTTGCGCATCAGGAATCCGTAATAGCCGGGGAAGCTGGTGTAATTCCCCTCCCGGATCACCCGGTACATCCGCTTCCGGTGGTGGGAATGGTCAAACACCCGCTGCATGATGAAGCTGTCCATAGGGTGGAAATGGTTGCACGTCAGCACCGCACCGCCGGGGACCTCCGCCAAATGCTCCAGCCCCTCCGTCGGTTCAAGGCGCATCTGCCCCGTCCGCTCCAGGTTCCAGAAATAGACGTAGGCGCTGGCAAAGGCCGCCACGCGGCGGCAGCCGCCGGCAATGCCCTTGTGCAGATAGTCGATTTTGTCCGGCTCCAGGGGAATGGTGGGAGGGTCCTCCTCCACATCCTCATCAAAGCGCCGGGCCTTTTCATATTCCGCGATCTTTTCCAGGACCGCCACCCGGCCCGGGTCCCGAATCGGCTGCGTCATGCGCCCACCGCCTTCCGGGAGGCCATGCCGATTCGCGGCACCGGCAGGAAGGGCGCGCCGCAGCCGCCGCGGGTAAAAAACAGGTTCAGGTCTTCCATGGGCAACTCTCCTTGATGGTCTTATGCGCCCCACGGCCGCCGTATTCCTGTGCAGGAATCTCCGGCCATGGAACCGCTGGGGCAGCACCGGTTCAAGCTGTTCCATAGTTTACCATTCTTTCCCTGTTTTTGCAAGGGAATCCGGCTCCCCATTTCTCTTTTTTCGTAAAATTGCCGGTAGAGGCGCGCTTCACAAACTCTACCGGCAGTAGAATTTTCCATTTTTTACCGGTTCTGGATGGGATGGGATGCTATGTACGCGTCCAGGATCCGCCCCGCCAGGGCGATCAGCCCGGCGCATGGGCGGGTCCGGTAAAATTCCGCCGTCCTGGGGGTGGGATTGGGGTCGGAGG
>JAJQHS010000061.1 GCA_021199635.1 Bacillota bacterium | reverse complement strand
GTATAAAAATCATCACCGAGAGCCGGGAGTTTGCCCGGCTGCTTCCCAAGCTGTTCAAGAAAGCCTTCGCGCTGCCCTTTGACGCGGAGCCGGAGGCGGAATGCACCGGGAAATTGATCTTCCAGATCACCCGGCCGGAGAAATTGTCTGCGATCATGAACGCCTACGGCTTCGACATCCGGGGCACGGTGGCGCTGCACGTGAATCTTCCGGTGGTGGAGGAGGAGTGCTGCCGCGCGGCCTTCCTGCGGGGCGCGTTCCTGGCCGGGGGAAGCGTTACGGACCCGGCCAAGGGCTACCATATGGAGATCGCCACTACCCACGCCAGTGTATCCCGGGAGACCTACGCACTGATGCATGAGGCGCTGGGATTCTATCCCAAGGCAGCCGTCCGGGGCAGCGGGCAGGTGCTTTACCTGAAGCACAGCGAGCGAATCTCCGATTTCCTGACCTTCCTGGGCGCGCCCCTGGCGGCCATGGGCATCATGGAAGCCCGGCTGGAGAAGGAACTGAATAATAAGGTCAACCGCCGCTGCAACTGTGACGACGCCAATATTTCCAAGGTGGTGGAAGCCGCCAGGGAGCAGCGGATGGCCATTCGCACCCTGCGGGAGCGGGGCGCGCTGGAGAGCCTGCCGCCAAAGCTGCGGCAGGCGGCACAGGCCCGGGAGGAGAACCCGGAGGCGTCACTGTCCGAGCTGGCGGAAATGATGGAGCCGCCGATCACAAAGCCTGCGATGAATCACCGGCTGAAACGGCTGGTAGAGATGGCGAAGGAGGAAACCCCATGAGCTTTGTCCACCTACATGTGCATACGGAGTACAGCCTCCTGGACGGAGCCTGCCGCATCAGTGGCATTATGGACCGGGTCAAGGAGCTGGGGCAGACCGCCGTCGCCATTACCGATCACGGCGTGATGTATGGCTGCATCGATTTTTACAAGGCGGCCAAGGCCGCCGGGGTCAAGCCCATCATCGGCTGCGAGGTATATGTGGCGCGCCGCCGGATGGAGGACCGGGTGCATGGCATCGACAATGACCCGTACCATCTGGTGCTGCTGTGCGAGAACCGGGAGGGCTACGAGAACCTGTGCATGCTGGTTTCCGAGGCGTTCATCCATGGATTTTACGGCAAGCCCAGGGTGGACCTGGCGCTGCTGGAGCGTTACCACGGCGGACTGATCGCCACATCCGCCTGCCTGGCAGGCGCCATCCCCCAGTACCTGATGGAGGACGATTATGCCGCCGCAAAGGACTATGCCCTGAAGCTGGCGCAGATTTTCGGACCGGAGCATTTCTATCTGGAGCTGCAGGATCACGGTATCGAGGAGCAGAGCATGGTGAACCCGGGGATCCTGCGCCTTGCGCGGGAGACTGGGCTGCCGCTGGTGGTCACCAACGACGCCCATTACCTGCGGAAAGAGGATGCCGCCATGCAGGATGTGCTGCTGTGCATCCAGACCGGCAAGACGGTGGACGATCCCAACCGCATGAAATTCCAGACGGAGGAATTCTACCTCAAGAGCGAGGAGGAGCTGCGCGCCCGCTTCCCTAACTGCGATGAAGCGTTCCGCAACACCGAAAAAATCGCGGATATGTGCAACCTGGAGTTCACCTTCCACGAGTACCATCTGCCCGCTTTCCCGGTGCCGGAGGGGTACACCAACGAGCAGTATTTCCGCAAGCTGTGCTATGACGGCTTCGCGGAGCGGTATCCCGATCCGCCCCAGGCCTACCGGGATCGGTTGGAATATGAGATCGGCGTCATCAGCAGCATGGGCTATGTCAATTACTACCTGATCGTATGGGATTTTATCCGATATGCCAAGGAGTCGGGGATCCCGGTGGGACCGGGGCGCGGCTCCGGCGCGGCCTCGATCGCCGCCTATTGCATGCATATCACGGAAGTGGACCCCATGAAATACGCCCTGATCTTTGAGCGCTTCCTGAACCCGGAGCGGGTCAGCATGCCGGATTTTGACACGGATTTCTGCCAGGAGCGCCGGGGCGAGGTCATAGAATATGTCATGCGCAAGTATGGCGCGGATCATGTGGCGCAGATCGCCACCTTCGGCACTATGGCGGCGCGGGGCGCCATCCGGGATGTGGGGCGGGCGCTGAATTTCACCTACGCCGAAACGGATGTGGTGGCCAAGCTGGTCCCCACCACCCTGCACATCACCCTGAAGGATGCGCTGGAGGTCAGCCCCCAGCTGAAGGAAATGTATGACGGCGATGAGCGGGTGCGTTTGCTTATCGATACGGCTATGCGCCTGGAGGGAATGCCCCGGAACGCCTCGACCCATGCGGCCGGGGTTGTGATCACCGCCAAGCCGGTGTGCAGCTATGTCCCCCTGTCCCGGAACGACGATACCATCGTCACCCAGTACACTATGACCACCATTGAGGAGCTGGGCCTGCTGAAAATGGACTTCCTGGGGCTGCGTAACCTGACGGTGATCGACGATGCGCAGAAGGAGATCCGCAAGCTGCACCCGGATTTTTCCATCAACAAGGTGCCGGACGACGACCCGGAAACCTTCCAGATGCTGGCTGCGGGCAAGACCCAGGGCGTCTTCCAGCTGGAATCGGCGGGCATGACCGGCGTCTGCGTGAATATGAAAGCCGGCTCCATCGAGGATATCACCGCCATCGTGGCGCTGTACCGTCCCGGTCCTATGGATTCCATCCCCACCTTTATCGCCAACAAGCTGGACCCAAGGAAAATCACCTACAAAACCCCACTTCTGGAGCCGATCCTGCGGGTCACCTACGGCTGCATCGTCTACCAGGAGCAGGTGATCGAGATATTCAAGCAATTGGGCGGCTATACCACCGGGCAGGCGGACAATATCCGCCGGGCGATCTCCAAGAAGAAAATGAAGGTGATCGCCTCTGAGCGCCAGACCTTTGTCTATGGCGACCCGGCGCAGAAGATCCCGGGGTGCATCGCCAACGGCGTCAGCGAGAGCGCGGCGCAGTCCATCTACGACGAGATCGTGGATTTCGCCAACTATGCCTTTAACAAGGCCCACGCCGTGTGCTACGCGGTGGTGTCCTACCAGACGGCATACCTGAAGTGCCACTACCCCCGGCAGTACATGGCGGCGCTGATGACCTCCGTGCTGGATTCGCCGGAGAAAATTTCCGGATATATTGCCGAATGCCGGGAGATGAACATCCCGGTGCTTCCTCCGGATATCAACCATTCCGAGGACGCCTTCACAGTGGAGGGGGATGCCATCCGCTTCGGCCTGGGCGCGGTGAAAAACGTAGGGCGGGGCCTGATCCGTACCGTTTCCGCCCGCCGGGCGGAGGACGGCCCGTTCAAATCCCTGGAGAATTTCCTCCAGCGAATGGGCGAAGGCGAACTGAATAAACGGGCGGTGGAGAATTTCATCAAATGCGGCGCGATGGATACATTCGGCTACCACCGCAGCGAGCTTTTGGCCGTATACGAGGCTATGATGGACAGCGTTTCCACCTCCCGGAGGAAAAACCTGGACGGCCAGATGGGGCTGTTCACCATGCTGGAGGATTCGGACCGCGCCGCTTCCATCCCCATTCCCAAGCGCCCGGAGCTGAGCAAAGGGGAGCTTATGGCCATGGAGAAGGAAACCACGGGCATCTACCTCTCCGGCCACCCCATGGACGATTACCGCGCCTGCCTGAAGGGCACCCACGTGGTTCCCATCGGGGAGCTGATGAAGGAGGACAGCCCCTTCCCGGATGACTCCATCGTCAGCGTGGCGGGCATTGTCCAGAGCGTGAAGATGAAAACCACCCGGAATAATTCCATGATGGCCTACGTAACGGTGGAGGATGATACAGCCTCCATTGAGATGCTGGCGTTCTCCAGCGTACTGAGCCAGCACGGGGGCTACCTGCGGGAGAACAGCCCGGTGGTGGTCACCGGACGGCTGTCCATCCGGGATGAGAAGGAGCCGCAGATTGTAATCAACCGGGTCCGCCCCATTTCCGACTATGCCGACGGCGCGGCGGCTGCCGCACCCACCCCGGCTGTGCCGGAGGGGAACACCCTGTACCTGCGCCTGCGCAGCGAGGGAACGGCGGAGGACCGGAAGACCCGCGCCATTGTGAATATGTTCCCCGGGGACAAGAGCGTGGTGCTTTTCTACGCGGATACGAAGCTGCGCCGGGGCACCCGCGCCGCGCTGGACGGGCGGATGCTGGGGGAGCTGAAAAATCTCCTGGGCGGGGAAAATGTGGTGCTGAAATAGCTTTCCTTTTGGCGGAGAATGTGATATACTGGTGAGCGGAAAGGGGTGAATGCCGTGAAGCGAATACTGCAGCTGATCCTGGTGCTTGCGGCACTCGCGCTGCTGTCCGGATGCAATATTTCCACGGTGGACGATTTTTATTGCCTTCCGCGGCGATCAGAGGATTACCTGAATCTGCAGTCCGCCATTGACGCGGTCATGACGGACCTGGAGTACTGCGCCCCCATCTCCGGGGAGAATCAGCAGACGGTGCAGATGGCGGATCTGGACGGGGACGGAACCGACGAATACCTTCTGTTTGCCAAGGGCAGCACCGAGCGGCCCCTGCAAATTTTCATCTTCTCCCAGCAGGGGGAGGAATACGTCCTCATGGACACCATCGAGAGCAACGGCACCGCCTTTGAACAGGTGGAGTACATTCATATGGGCGACGACGGCGGATATGAGCTGGTGGTTGGCCGGCAGGTCAGCGACCAGGTGGTGCGCTCCGTTTCCGTGTATTCCATGGCGGACGGCCAGATGGAGCAGGTGCTTGCCACCAGTTATTCCCGGTTCGTCTGCACCGACCTGGATGGGGACGATCTGACGGAGCTGCTGATCCTCCGGCCGGGGGAGTCGGACTCCGGGAGCGGCGTCGCGGAGCTTTACTATATGGCCGATGGGATCGTCCAGCGCTGGCCGGAGGTGAATATGTCCGAGCCTGCGGATCAGGTCAAGCGGATCATGGTCAGCCGCCTGAACGACGGCACACCGGCGGTCTATGTGGCCAGCGATGCCGGGAGCAGCGCGATCATTACGGATGTTTACGCGGTGGTAGAGGATGCGTTTGTCAATGTATCCTTCTCCAATGAGTCCGGCACCAGCGTGCAGACCCTGCGCAATTATTACGTATACGCCGATGATATTGACGATGATGGGGTCCTGGAGCTGCCCAGCCTGATCGAGCGCCCGCAGACGCTGGAGCTGGATAACGACTCCCAGGAGCAGTATCTCATCCGCTGGTACGCCATGATGCCCGACGGCTCGGAGGTGGACAAGCTGTACACCTACCATAATTTCCTGGGCGGGTGGTACCTGACGCTGGATGGCCAGCTGGCGGCCAATGTGCTGGTAAGCCAGGTGGGCAATACTTTTGAATTTTACTGGTGGGACGAAGAGGCCGGGGAGACGGAGTTGCTGTTCTCCGTGTATGTGCTGACCGGGCAGAACCGGGAGGCGCAGGCGACCGCCAATAACCGCTTCGTGCTGTACCGCAACGAATCCACGGTGTACGCCGCGCGGATCGAGGTGGCCTCCACCGCCTACGGCCTTTCCCAGAGCGTGATGGAGGAGAGCTTCCACCTGATTTTGCAGGATTGGAACACAGGGGAAACATAGGAGGAAACAGATGAAAAAGGTTCTGATTTTGGAGGATGAGATGAATATCCGCAGCTTCGTGGTGATCAATCTGCGCCGGGCGGGCTATGAGGTCATCGAGGCAGGAACCGGCCAGGAGGCACTGGACAGGCTCCAGCAGTACCCGGACATCGGCGTGGCCATCCTGGACATTATGCTGCCGGATATCGATGGCTTCGAGGTCTGCCGCCGCATTCGCGCCACCAGCAAGCAGATCGGCATTATCATGCTCACCGCCCGAACCCAGGAGATGGACAAGGTCACCGGGCTGATGACCGGCGCGGACGACTATGTGACCAAGCCATTCTCACCCGCGGAGCTGACAGCGCGGATCGACGCCCTGTTCCGCCGTCTGGGCGGGGACAGCAGCGCGCCGGGGGAGGTCATCACCCAGGGGCCGTTTGTGATGAACACCCGCAACCATACGCTGGAGAAATCCGGCACCCGCATCCGCCTGACCCAGGTGGAGTACGCGATCCTGAAAATGTTCATGCTCAATCCCGGCAGAGCGCTGTCCCGGGAGGAGATCCTCTCCTCTGTGTGGGGCAGAGAGTATGAGGGCGAGCTGAAAATCGTGGATGTGAACATCCGCCGCCTGCGCATTAAGATCGAGGACGATGCTACCAATCCTGCCTATATCACTACGGTGTGGGGCTTCGGCTACAAGTGGGGAGCCTGAGCCGAAATCAGTAAGGAGTTGCCGCTATGAAGAGAACAGGCGGACTGCGAAGACGCTGGCTTATGAATACGGTGGGAGTCGTGTGCTCCCTGGGGCTTGTCTGCGTGATCGTGGTGACAGTGGCCTTCGCCGGATACTATTATTCCGGCATGCGGTCGGACATGAGCTACCGGGCGGAAACCACTACCGATTTCTTCGCGGACTATATCAACCAAAGCTACAATGTGTATTACCAGTCCTGCATCAATTATGCCAACAGCTTCGAGTCGAAAAATGCCATTGAGCTGCAATTCATCAGTGCTCAGGGGAACATGATCGCCTCCTCCTACGGCGTGTGGTCCGGGCAGTCGCCTACCACCTCGGATATTTCCGATGCCCTCACCACCGGAAGCATTTCCGTCTATATCGGCAGGGACCCCAGCACCGGGGAGCGGATCATCGCGGTTTCCAGCCCAATGGTCTACAGCAACGGCGAGGTGATCGGCGTGCTGCGCTATGTGACGTCCACCCGGCTGGTGGACCGTCAGATCCTGAAAATCGCTCTGTTCTCCCTGGCGGCGCTGGCGGTGATTACAGGCATCATCATCCTGTCCAGCAACTACTATATCCGCACCATTCTCGTGCCTATGGGCGAGATCACGGAGAAAGCAAAACGGATCGCCAGCGGCAGCTATGGCATCCAGATTCAGACAAAATACGACGATGAGATCGGCGAACTGGCGGATACCATCAACGAAATGTCCGTCCAGATCAACCGCAACGAGGTCATGCAGCGGGATTTCATTTCCTCGCTGTCCCACGAACTGCGCACGCCCCTGACGGCAATCACCGGCTGGAGCGAAACGCTGCTGGCCAGCGAAAGCCTGGACCCGGAGACCCTGCGGGGCATGAAAATCATCTCCCGGGAGGCCAGGCGCCTGACGGAGATGGTGGAGGGGCTGCTGGACTTCAACCGCATCCAGGACGACAGGATGACCCTGAACATCCGGGAGGTGGACATCCGCGGCGAATTCGAGGATACCGTATATATGTATTCCAGCCGCCTGACCCAGGACGGCATCCAGCTGCATTACCTGGATAACGATGAGGACATCCCGGAGATTCCCTGTGACCCGGAGCGTATGCGGCAGGTGTTCCTGAACATTCTGGACAATGCCGCCAAGCACGGCGGCGAGGGGAAGCGCATCGAGGCCTCCGTGAATTGCGAGGGCGGCGAGGTGATTTTCCGCATCCGGGACCATGGGCCAGGCATCCCGGAGGACGAGCTTCCTCTGGTGAAGAAAAAATTCTACAAGGGCAGCTCCAAGGCCAGGGGAACCGGCATCGGCCTGGCTGTGTGCGACGAGATCGTGCAGATGCACGGCGGCAGCCTGACGCTGGAGAATGCCCAGGGCGGCGGCACACTGGTGACGGTCGCCCTGCCGACTACGCAGTAAGGAAGGATCAATATGAGCAAAGAAAACGGGCAGCCCTGCTGCGAAAAATTCAAAACCAGCATTGGCGGGCAGGCGCTGATCGAAGGCATCATGATGCGCGGCCCGGAGCAGGATGCTATGGCTGTGCGCAGCAACGGGGAGATCAAGCTGGAGATCACCCCCCGGAAGATCCGGAAGAAGCACTCCTTCGCCACCTGGCCGCTGGTCCGGGGCGTGGTGAATTTCTTCGATTCCGAGGTGGCAGGGGTCAAGGCGCTGATGCGCTCGGCAGACCTGTCCCCGGAGGAGGACGACTCCCAGGAGCCGCCGTCGAAATTGGACCTTTGGCTGGAGGAGAAGTTGGGCAACGAGCGCTTCCAAAAGGCGGTGGTCAGCCTGGCGGTATTCCTGGGGCTGGGGCTTTCCGTTGTCCTGTTTTTCCTGCTTCCCATGGTGATCGGTGGATTCTTCGACCGCTGGATCCAGAGCAATCTGCTGCTCCAGCTGGTGGAGGGACTGATCCGGATGGTCATTTTCCTGGCATATATGATCCTGATATCCCGGATGAAGGAAATGAAACGGGTCTATGCCTACCATGGCGCGGAGCATAAAACCATCCGCTGCTACGAGGCGGGGCTCCCGCTGACGGTGGAGAATGTGCGCCGGCAGACCCGGCTGCATCCCCGCTGTGGGACCAGCTTCCTGCTGGTGGTGATGGTGGTTTCCATACTGGTATTTTCCGTGGCGTCATCGGTGCTGCTGGCGCTGGTTCCGGCGCTGGAAGCGCTGCGGGGCAGCTTCCTGTACCGGGTCCTGATGATCGTCTTTAAGCTGCTTTTGCTGCCGCTGGTGGTGGCCATTACCTATGAGATCAACCGTTGGGCGGGGCGCAACGATAACCGTTTCACCCGGATCCTCACCGCGCCCGGGATGTGGATGCAGTATTTCACCACCAATGAGCCGGACGACGCCATGATCGAGGTGGGCATTGCCGCGCTGCAGGCCGTGATTCCCAAGGAGGAGGGGTCGGACCGGTGGTAAAAACCTATTCCCAGCTGTATCTGGACGCCCGCAGGGCACTGCTGGCCACAGAGGATGCCCAGGCCGCCGGGGTGCTGGCCCGAAATCTGCTGTGCTTCACCTCCGGAAAAACCCATGCGCAGCTCCTGGCCGACCGGGAAAAGTACGCATCCGAGCAAATTTGCGCGGATATGGAGGCTGTGACGGCGCGGGCATTGGCGGGGGAGCCGCTGGCGTATATCCTGGGGGAGTGGGAGTTTTACGGGCTGCCGCTGTACGTGGATCAGAACGTGCTGATCCCCCGGGACGATACCTGCGCTGTGACGGCGCTGGCCATCAAAAAGGGGCTGTTCCTGGAGCAGGATCCGAGAATCCTGGATCTTTGCACCGGCTCCGGCTGCATTGGCCTGGCCATCGCCAGCCGGGTCAAGGATGCCCGGGTGACGCTGGCGGACGTCTCCCGGGAGGCGCTGGCCGTGGCGAAGCGGAATGTCCAGCGCAATCATCTGTCCGGCCGGGTTTCCTGTGTGCAGGCGGACGTGTTTGAGAAGCCGTCGGCGTTCCTGGGCAAGTTCGACATGATCGTGTCTAATCCGCCCTATGTCACCACGCAGGAAATGCAGGAATTGCCTGGCAGCGTAAAGGATTATGAGCCGCACCTTGCCCTGCATGGCGGCGCGGACGGCCTGGATTTTTACCGCGCCATTGTCCGCAATTACACATCGGCGCTGAAGCCGGGCGGCTGGCTGTGCCTGGAATTCGGAATGAACCAGGGCGACGGCGTCTGTGAGATCCTGGCAGCCAGCGGGTACACCATTCTGGAGCGTTCCAGAGATAATAACGACAGAGAACGGGCACTCATCGCCCAATATGGCAGGAAGGAAGATTGAACATGGCTACAAAGAAGACTGTTTACGAAGCACCGGCGCCGGCTACCGACAAGAAAAAGGCGCTGCAAACCGCCCTTGCGCAGATCGACAAGAATTTTGGCAAGGGCGCGGTGATGCGCCTGGGGGACCGCCCGGAGATGAACGTGGACGCGATCCCCACCGGATCGCTTTCCCTGGATGCCGCTCTTGGTATTGGCGGCGTGCCCAGAGGCCGGATCGTGGAGATTTACGGCCCGGAATCCTCCGGCAAGACCACGCTGGCGCTGCACATTCTGGCGGAAGCGCAGAAAATGGGCGGCGAGGTCGCCTTCGTGGATGCGGAGCATGCCCTGGACCCGGTCTATGCGGCAGCGCTGGGCGTGGATATTGACAACCTGCTGATCTCCCAGCCGGACACCGGCGAGCAGGCGCTGGAGATCACCGACGCACTGGTGCGCTCCGGCGCAGTAGACGCGGTGGTGGTGGACTCCGTCGCCGCCCTGGTGCCCAAGCAGGAGATCGAGGGCGAGATGGGCGATACCTTCGTGGGCCTCCAGGCACGGCTGATGAGCCAGGCGCTGCGCAAGCTGGCGGGCAGCATTTCCAAGACCAACTGCGTGGTGATCTTCATCAACCAGCTGCGTATGAAGATCGGCGTGATGTACGGCAACCCGGAAACTACCACCGGCGGCAACGCGCTGAAGTTCTATGCCTCCGTGCGGCTGGATGTGCGCCGGGTGGAGAGCCTGAAGGAGGGCGGCACCGTCATCGGCAACAAAACCCGGGTGAAGGTGGTCAAGAACAAGGTCGCGCCGCCCTTCCGCGAGGCGTACTTTGACATCCTCTACGGGCAGGGCATCAATAAGTGGAGCGAGCTGGTGGATCTGGCTGTGCAGATGGACATCGTGCAGAAGAGCGGCAGCTGGTTCTCCATGGGCGACGAGCGCATTGGCCAGGGGGCCAATTCCGTCAAGGATTACCTGATGGCCAATCCGGAGATCGCCGCCCAGGTGGAGGCGAAGGTGCGGGAGAATCTGCGCGGCTCCAGCGCTGCCCTCAGCAAGGCGCCGGCAAAGGCGGCTGAGCGGCCGGTGGCGGTGAGCGCCGACGATTTCAACGATGAGGATTGAGTCTCTGGCCACCGCGCCGGACAGAGCCGGGCGCTACCGCGTGACACTGTCCGATGGCAGCGTGCTGCGGCTCTACCGGCAGACGGTGGAGGATTTCGGCCTGTACGCCGGGATGGAATTGTCCGACCCGGAGCGGCAGCGGCTCGACCAGGCGGTAGGGGAAATGTCCGCAAAAATGCGGGCGGTGCGGATTGTCTCCGCTTCCAGCGTTTCCTGCGGGGATCTGGAGCAGCGGCTGGTTCACAAGGGGGAATCGCCGGAGCAGGCGAAGGCGGCTGTGGAATGGATGCAGTCGCTGTCCCTGGTGGACGACCGGAAGACCGCCGGGCAGATCGTTTCCCGCTGCATTGGCAAGGGCTACGGCCCGGCGCGTGCCAGGCAGGCGCTGTATGAAAAACGGATCCCCAAGGAGCTTTGGGAGGAGGCGCTGGCGGACTATCCCGACCAGACGGAAAAAATTATGGAATTTCTGGAATCCCGGCTGGGGGAGCACCCGGAGGACAGGGATGTGAAGCGCGCCATTGACGCACTGCTGCGGCGTGGGCATTCCTACAGCAGCATCCGCCAGGCGCTGGCCCGGCTTTCCGTGGATTCTGAGGAATATCCGGAGGAGTAAAATGGCAAATATCGGTTTTATATCCCTGGGCTGTGCCAAGAACCAGGTGGATTGCGAGCGGATGATGTACCGCGTCCGGGAGGCGGGGCACACGGTCTGCCCGGATGTGAGCGGATGCGACGTGGTGGTTATCAATACTTGCGGCTTTATCGATTCGGCCAAATCCGAGGCCATCGACGCCATTTTGCAGACGGCAGCGCTGAAGGCGCAGGGGCTGGTGGGGAAAATCCTCGTCACCGGCTGCCTCTCCCAGCGCTACCGGCAGGAGATTTGGCAGGAGATGCCGGAGGTGGACGGGATGCTGGGCACCGGCAGCTATACGGAAATCGTCCCCGCCATCACGGCACTGCTGGAGGAGCCGGGCAAACACGTGGAGGCATTCGGCTCCATCGACGTGCCGGAGCAGGCATGTGGGCGCATCCTGTCCACACCGGCGCATTACGCCTACCTGAAGATCGCGGAGGGCTGCGACAATCGCTGCGCCTACTGCATCATCCCCTACCTGCGGGGGAAATACCGCAGCCGCCCTATGGAGGAGCTGCTGCGCGAGGCGCAGCGCCTGGCGGACGCGGGTGTGAAGGAGCTGATCGTGGTCGCCCAGGACATCAGCCGCTACGGCACGGATCTCCCCGGGCACAAGCGGATGCTCCCGGAGCTTCTGCGGCAGTTGTGCCGGATCGAGGGCTTCCATTGGATCCGGCTGCACTATCTGTACCCCGACCTGATCGACGATGAGATGATCGAAACCATCGCTTCCGAGCCGAAGATCGTCAAGTATCTGGATATTCCCATCCAGCACTGCAACGACGCCATTCTGAGCCGGATGAACCGCCGGGGGAACGGCGCGTTTCTCCAGGCACTGTTCGCCAAGCTGCGCAGCCGGATCCCCGGCCTGGTGCTGCGCACCAGCATCATCACCGGCCTGCCGGGAGAGGGCGAGGCGGAATTCCAGGAGCTTTGCAGCTTCCTGAGGGCGCAGCGCCTGGAGCGCGTGGGCGCGTTCCCCTTCTCCCCGGAAGAGGGCACCCCCGCGGCGCAGATGGACTATCCCGACACCGCTGTCGCCCAGGAAAGGGCGGAGACTGTGGAGCGGCTCCAGCTGGAGATTATGGACGCCTACGCCCGCGGCCTGCTGGGTAAAACGGTGGAGGTCCTGGTGGACGGATTCGACGAGGAATCCGGAAGATTTTATGGCCGGACCTATGCCGACTCCCCGGAGGTGGACGGAATCGTGTGGATTTGCGCGGAGGAGCCCATCGCGGAGGGCGATTTCGTGATGGTCACCATTGACACTGCAGAGGACGGGGACCTGTCCGGATATGTGGCGGAGGAATGAAACAATGACAACAGCAAGCAAAATCACCCTGGTTCGGGTGGCGTTTATCCCCATTTACATGGCGCTGATGTACGCAAGTCAGGGCGCGTCCAACGTTTGGATGTGGCTGGCACTGGGCGTTTTCATCCTGGCCAGCCTGACGGATTATGTGGACGGGCAGATCGCCAGAAGGTACAACCAGGTCAGCGATTTCGGGAAATTTCTTGACCCGCTGGCGGATAAGCTGCTGGTGATCGCCGCCATGACCATGTTCTGCCAGTGGGGCAGGATGCCGGCCTGGGCGCTGATGATCGTGCTGACCCGGGAGTTCGCGGTGACCGGCCTGCGCCTGATCGCGGTGGGCAAGGGCAATGTGATCGCCGCCGGATGGAGCGGAAAGGTGAAAACCGCCAGCACGATGATCGGGCTCTGCGTCTGGATGGCCTTTCCCGGCAGCCAGGCGGTGGGCTGGGTCGTGACCGGCGTGATCGTAGTGACGACGGTATTCTCCGGCGGGGAATATTTTGTAAAGAATTGGAAATGCCTTTGGGACTGAGTCCCACAATGGTTCCTCCGGCGGCAGCCTTGCCGCCGGATTTTTTTGCGCCCCGGGTGATGATTCCGTCCCGGAGCGCATAGTCTTGTCTGGGAGGGATGCACATGAGATGCGCATGGAAGGAGCTGCTGGGGATATTGCCCCCGGCAATGCGCCAGGAGGCGGACAGGCTTGGACGGGATTCCCTGCAGGAGCTGCGGGTGCGGGCAGGGGAGCGGGTAGAGCTGGTGCTTTCGGGCCGCTCCCGGTTCCTGGAGCGGGTCGCCAGCGAGGAGGATGTCCAATTCACGGTCAACGCCGCCAGCCGGTACTCCCCCTGGTCGGCGGCTACTGCGGCAAGCGGATACATAACGGCCCCGGGCGGCCACCGGATTGGCATCTGTGGGGAATGTACGGCGGCGGACGGCCGTGTGACAGGGATATGCCGGGCGCGTTCCCTGTGTATCCGGGTGGCACGGGAATTTCCCGGAATTGGGGACAAGGCTCCCACCGGCGGCTCACTGCTGATCCTTGGCCCGCCGGGGAGCGGAAAAACCACGCTCCTGCGGGAGCTGATCCGGGTGCGCTCCGGGCTGGGGGCGGGGAGCAT
>JAJQHS010000039.1 GCA_021199635.1 Bacillota bacterium | reverse complement strand
GATGATCAGCACATCCGTCTGATAATCCGGATGGTCCAGGTCCAGCGTCCGGTTCAGGATGCGGGGGCTTCCCTCCAGCAGGGCTTTCAGCTCCAGGGGCACCTTCTCCCCCCGGTTGGGGCCAAAATCCAGCGGGGAAAATTCCTCCCCGCGGTAATCCGGATGATAGGTTTTCAGCAGAATGTCCTTCTCCTCCGCCGTCATCCGGCGGGGGTCCAGGCGGAGGTTGGCCTCCCGGGCGGATGCCACCTTCTCAGCGGAGCTCTGCAAAATCGGATCGGTATACATGGGGCATCCTCCTCACTTCTCAATTTCCCGTTGGTTGTACAGTTCCTGCATTTCGCTGATGGGCTTGCCCATCAGGTCCTCCAGCAGCGCCTCGTACTTGCCCTGGGCGATCTCGGCGATCCGGTCATCCAGGTGGCCGCAATGGGGCGCCAGATATTTCCCGTTGAGCCGCCGGGCAAGCATGGCCACCTGGGGGTGGGAGATCCCCGCCGGGCAGCGGGAGGAGCAGACGCCGCACATGACGCAGTCGAATGAGGCCTCCGCGCATTTTTCATACTCCCCACGCTGGGCGTAGGCGATGTACTGCATGACATTCAGCCCCTGGGTGCAGGCCTTGGTGCAGGCGTTGCAGCCCACGCAGGCGTAAATCTCCGGATACAGCTGCATCATGATCTGCTCGGTGGGCTTGATTTTCTCCACATCGTACACCTGCTTGACCAGCGGGAAGAATGGCAGCGTCGCCACGTACATATTATCCTCCACCTTGGTGGAGCAGGCGAGGCAGGCCTTCAGCTCCCGGTCACCGGCAACGCGGTAAATGGTAGCGCAGGCGCCGCAGAACCCGTTGCGGCACCCACAGCCCCGCACCAGCTGATATCCGGCGTACTCCATGGCCTCCATAATGGTCAGGCTTTCCGGCACGCGGTAGCGCTTGCCGTAGAGGTATACATTCACCATTTGTTCCATTTTTCTGCCTCCTTAATATTCATCCGGCAGGGTATCCAGCTGGTCGAAGCGGAACACGGGGCCATCCTTGCAGACGTACTTCGTGCCGATGTTGCAGCGCCCGCAGCGGCCCATGCCGCACTTCATCCGCATCTCCAGGGTGGTATAAATCTGGTTCTGCCGGAAGCCCAGCGCCTGAAGCCCCGCGAGGGTGAATTTGATCATCACCGGAGGGCCGCACATGACCACGGTCTTTCCTGTGTCGAAGCCCAGTTCCCGGACATAGTTGGGGACAAAGCCCACGTGGCCCCCCCAATCCGGCTGGGCATTGTCGATGGTCAGATGCACCCGGACCCCGGGTGCATGGCACCATTCGTCCAGGATCTCCGGATAGTCCACCAGGTCGGCCTTGCTCCGCGCGCCGTAGACGATGTCCACCGCGCCGTAGCGCTCCCGGTAGTGCCGGACGTAATTGATCACCGAGCGCAGGGGCGCAAGGCCAATGCCCCCGGCGATAAACAGCAGGTCCTTACCCACAAAGTCCGTATCCACCGGGAATCCGTTGCCGTAAGGGCCGCGCAGCGTCACCTGCTGCCCGGGCTCGATCTGATGGAGCCAGGCGGTGACACAGCCGCATTTTTTAATAGAAAATTCCAGATAATCCGGGTTGGTAGGCGATGAAGTGATGGAAAACAGCGCCTCCCCCACCCCGGGGATGGACAGCATGGCGCACTGGCCGGGAACGTGGGGGAAGGGCTTCCGTCCATCCAGCCCCACCACGCGGAAGGTTTTCACATCCGGCGTATCGGTCCGGATGTCCGTTACCACGGCCACCATAGGGATCAGCGGGTCGTTTCTCATTGTATTTCCTCCCCCAGCGCCTTGGCGACTTTCACAATGTTCATATGGATGGGGCATTTCTGCAGGCACCTGCCGCAGCCCACGCAGCCGAATACCCCCTGATGATTGGCCGGATAATATACCAGCTTGTGCATGAACCGCTGGCGGAAGCGCTCCATCTGCGTGGGGCGGGGCTGCCCAGCGGACATGCAGGTAAAATCGGAATACATGCAGCTATCCCAGCAGCGGTAGCGGCGGATCTGCCTGCCATCGTCAAAATCCCGGATGTCGTAGCACTGGCAGGTGGGGCACACGAATGTGCAGCTCCCGCATCCCAGGCAGCTCTCGCTGAGAGATTTCCATTTCGGCGAATGGAAAAGCGTCATCATCCGCTCCTGGGTAAATCCCTCCAGTGGCAATTCCTTCAGCGGCAGGCGGTCAAGCACCGCGCGCAGCTGCTGCCGGGCGGCCTCCACAGCTTCACTCTGCGCTGCCTGCAGCATCGGCAGCGAATCCAGCAGCGCCTCCCCCTTGGGGGTGTGTGCCTGGAGGTACAGCGTATCCTCCGCGATCCAGCCGGACGCGTCCCCGCCCGGCGTGGTGGGGTCAATGCCCATGGCGGTGCAGAAGCAAGTCTCCTCCGGCTCTGTGCAGCCCAGGGTGATGACAGTGGCATGGTCCCGGCGGGTCTTGTAATAGGTATCCTCCGGCGCGTCCAGGAATACGGAGTCCAGGATGTCGAAGCTCCGGCAGTCGCAGGCGCGGACGCCGAAAAGGACGAAATCCTCCCCGGGGTCCCGGCTCTCCACCACATCGATCTGCTTGCCCGTGACCTTGAAATTCACCATATTCTCCACCTGGGGGAAGAACAGGTCCTTGGCGCTGCGGGCAGTATTCAGCGACCGGGTCATCTCCATCCCCGGCTGCCAGAGGGCAAATTGGGGCACGCCGCCTACGTCGGCGGGGATGTACAGCTTCTGCCCCTGGGAAATATGGGCAAACAGCGCCGGAAGCTGGGAAATTGGTAACTTCTTCATGCCCTTCCTCCTATCGTGCCGACCACGGATGGCTCCGGGTCCTCCGGCGTGTAGCTCACCAGCGGCGGGCGGGTATCCAGATCGGCGCCTGCCTGGTATGTCCCGTAAAGGGTGTTCATATCCTGGATCAGCTTCCGGTTCAGCAGGTGCAGCGGAATATGCTGGGGGCAGACCCGGCTGCATTCGCCGCAGTCGGTGCAGCGCCCCGCCACATGGAAGGCGCGGATGATGTGGAACAGGTTCTCCTCGAAGCTGTCCGCCGCCGCCTTGTTCTCCGCCCCGGAGGAAGGATTGTCAAACACGCATTTTTCGCAGGAGCAGGCAGGGCATACATTCCGGCAGGCATTGCACCGGATGCACCGGGACAGCTCCCCCCGCCAGAAATCGTAGCGCTGCTGGGGCGTCATCGCCTCCAGGCGCTTCACCTCCTCGAACCGGACATTGGGATTTTCCTCCCCGTCGGGTCCCAGGCGCTCATCGCACAGCACGATTTTCCGGCTCTTGCAGCACAGGCAGCGCTCGGCCAGCGCCTCCCGGCGGGGCATAGCGCGGCAGCCATACAGGGTATCCACCTCCAGGTCCTCCCCTTCCTCCGTCACCGAGAGGATGCCCTTGAAGCCCTGGCCGCGGATCGCGTCAATGTCGCACATTCCCTGGCAGGGAACGCCGACAATGTACGTATTTTCCCGCCAGATGCGGTGCTCCTTTAACAGCTGCACGAAGGAATAGCTGTCGCAGGGCTTCAGGAACGCAGCCACTTTTCCGCCCTTGCGGCTCTCCTGGATCAGATATTTGGATAAGTTGGCCCCGCAAAAGGGGCCCCAGACGAATTCCTTCCCCACCTGCTCAGGCGTTGTGAACACCGCAGGGGTCACATCGTAGAAGAATTCGCCCGCCTTCCAGCCCAGCACCCGGTCGCAGGCACCGGACTCCAGCAGTGCTATGGCTCTGGATCTTATTCGCTCTTGCATCGCAGGTCCTCCAATCGCCTGTTTTCGCCCAGCTGGGTGACAGTCTGCACAAAATCATTCATGGTCGCGGCGAATTTCGCGCCCTCCGCGGCGGAGACCCACTCCACCCGGGTCCGCTCCCGCTCGATCCCCAGGTAATCCAGCAGGGAAAACAGCAGGGTCATTCTCCGGCGGGCATAGTAATTGCCGGTGGTGTAGTGGCAGTCGCCCGGATGGCAGCCGCACAGGATCACCCCATCCGCCCCCCGCTGGAACGCCCGCAGGACGAACATGGGGTTCAGGCGGCAGGAGCAGGGGATCCGGATGATCTTCACATTGGCCGGGTACTGCAGCCGGTTGGTACCGGACAGGTCCGCCCCGGCATAGGAGCACCAATTGCAGCAAAAGGCCACAATGGTGGGCGTCCACTCAGATTTTACTTGCATATGGCATCCACCTCCGCCAGAATCTGCGCATTGGAAAAACCCTGCAAATCCATCGCGCCCGAGGGGCAGGCTACTGTACAGGCTCCGCAGCCCTGGCACACCGCCGGATTTACCTGCGCCACACGGCGGCGCAGCGTCGTGCGGTTCGGCCCCCGGAAATCTTTATCCACATAAGTGATCGCGCCGTAGGGGCACACCTTCTCGCAGGCGGAGCAGCCGTTGCACATGGCCTCGTCGCTGCGCGCCACGCAGGGGTTGCAGGTCAGGTGCGACCTGGACAGCAGCCCGATCACCTTGGCGGCAGCCGCGCCCGCCTGTGCCACGGTTTCGGGGATGTCCTTCGGCCCCTGGCACGCGCCGGACAGGAAAATGCCTGCCGTCGGGCTCTCCACCGGGCGCAGCTTGGGGTGCGCCTCGGTAAAGAAATCATTGGTATCCATGGAGGCGGTGAGCATCGTGGCCAGGGAGCGGGCGCTTTCGTCCGGCTCAATGGCCGCCGCCAGCACCACCATATCCGCGTCGATGTGCAGCTGCTGCCCGCCAAGAAGGTCGGAGGCCTGCACCTTCAGCTTGCCGTCCTGGGGCGTGACCTTGCCCACCATGCCCTTGATGTAATGCACGCCGTACTCCTCCACCGCCCTGCGGTAAAATTCATCAAAATTCTTGCCCGGCGTCCGCACATCGATGTAAAACACATACACCTCCGTATCCGGGTATTTCTCCCGGCAGAGCATGGCATGCTTGGCGGTATACATGCAGCAGATTTTGGAGCAGTAGGGCTTGCCCTTCTCGCCCCCGTCGCACCGGGAGCCTACGCACTGGACGAACACCAGCGTATGGGGATGGGTCCCGTCCGAGGGGCGCAGCAGCGTGCCGCCGGTGGGCCCCGCGGCGTTCATCAGCCGCTCAAACTCCAGGGAGGACACCACGTCCAGGCTCTGGCTGTACGCGAACTCATCGAATTTCTCCAGGGAAATGGGATTAAATCCGGTCGCCACCACGATGGCGCCGTACTCCCGCTGCAGCAGCGTATCCTGCTGCTGGTAGTTGATGGCGCCGGCCGTGCAGACCCGGGAGCAGACCCCGCATTTCCCGGATTTCAGCATGGAGCAATAGTCCGGGTCGATGGTCGCCACCTTGGGCACCGCCTGGGCGAAAGGAATATAGATCGCCCGCCGGGTATCCAGCCCCAGGTTGAATTCATTGGGCACCTTCTTCTGGGGGCATTTTTCCGTGCAAAGCCCGCAGCCGGTGCACTTGGTTTCGTCCACGTACCGTGCCTTTTTCCGGATGGTCACAGTGAAGCTGCCCACAAAGCCCTGGACCTTCTCCACCTGGGCGTAGGAAAGGATCTCGATATTCTCGTTCTGCGCCGCATCCACCATTTTCGGCGTCAGGATACAGGCGGCGCAGTCCAGCGTGGGGAAGGTCTTGTCCAGCTGGGTCATCTTCCCGCCGATGGTGGGCTTCTTCTCCACAATATCCACGGGGAACCCGGCGTCCGCGATGTCCAGCGCCGTCTGGATGCCCGCGATGCCGCCGCCGATCACCAGTGCCCGCTTGGTAACGGGGCTTTGTCCGGCGGTCAGGGGCGTGTTCAGCTGCACCTTGGCGATGGCCGCCCGCCCCAGGATGATCGCCTTTTGCGTGGCGGCTTCCCTGTCCTTATGGATCCAGGAGCATTGCTCCCGGATGTTGGCAATTTCCAGCAGGTAGGGGTTCAGCCCGGCCTTCTCCACGGTTTTCCGGAAGGTGGCCTCGTGCATCCTGGGCGAGCAGGAGCAGATCACCACGCCGGTGAGCCTCTGCTCCCGGATAGCATTCTGGATCAGCTCCTGCCCCGCCTGGGAGCACATATATTGATAATCCGTGGAAAAGACCACGCCCGGCTCCATCGCCAGGGTCTGGGCGACCCTTTCCACATCTACGGTCGCGGCAATATTGCTGCCGCACCAGCATACAAATACGCCGATTCTTTGCATCCCGCTCTCCTCACTTCCCGTTCTTGCGCAGCGCGCTGGTGATGGCCTGCTGGGGAAGATTTTCGTCCAGCAATACCGGGATCTGCTCCGGCTTCAGGTGGTTCGCGCCCTGCTGCCGGATTACCGCCAGGCGCACAGCCTCGATGATATTCGCCGGCTCCACGCTTCTGGGGCACCGCTCCACGCAGGCAAAGCAGCTCAGGCAGTGGTAAATACCCTTCGACGCCATCAGCGCCTCGATCCGCCCGGACTGCACCATGTCCACGAACTGGTGGGGGTGGTACTCCATCTCGTCATAGGCTGGGCATGTGGCGGTGCATTTCCCGCATTTCATACACTTGCGGGGATTGACCCCGGAAATGCGCTGAATGGTTTCCGACAGATCGTTCACGCTTGCGCCTCCTCAATGCCCAGCGCCTCCGCCAGCAGCTGGGTAAAATAATGGACCGGCAGGATGCCCCCGCCGTTGGCCTGGAGATTATACAGGCAGAGCGGGCAGGCGGTGATCACTTCCTCCGCCCCTTGCGCCCTGGCATTGTCCAGCACAGCCTGGGCCCGCTTCGCGGCAAAATCCCGGCGCTCCAGCGTCACATACCCGCCGCAGCACTCGTTGCGCTGGGCGTAGCGCACCGGCTCCGCTCCAATTGCCCGGAGAAAATCCTCCAGAATGGAGGGATTCTCCGGGTCGTCAAAGGCCATCTGCCGGCTGGGTCGCAGCAGAAGGCAGCCGTAATACGCGCCCACCTTTCTGCCGGTCAGGGGCTTTACCACCTGCTGCTTCAATGCGTCGAAGCCGACCACATCCCGCAGCACCTCCAGATAGTGCAGGACCTGCGTTTCGCCCGCATAGGGTGTGGGAAGCTGTAAGTAATTGTTGGCCCGGCTGCGGAAAGTCGCGTCATGCGTAAAGTCATAATTGGTGCGCTTGATCACATGGTGGCAGGCGGAGCAAAGCGTCACCAGCGGCTGCCCCCGGTCCCGGGCAGCGGCCAGCGCCCGGACGGCGGAGAGCCGGGTGGCGATCTCATCCTTCGCCAGCGGGTACACCGCCCCGCAGCACTGCCAGTCCGGCAGCTCCTCCAGCGTGACGCCCAGCCGCTCCATGGCGGCTCTGCCCCAGATGTCCAGCGCCTTGCCCCGGGTCTTCAGGGTGCAGCCGGGAAAATAGGAAAATGTCATTTTTGCCTCCTCAGACCATCTGCTCCGGGTGGAACACCTCGTCAAAGCGCTCCGCAGTCAGAAAGCCCAGCGAAACGCAGGCTTCCTTCAGGGAAATGTTCTCCTGATAGGCCTTTTTCGCGGTTTTTGCCGCGTTTTCGTAGCCGATATAGGGATTCAGCGCCGTCACCAGCATCAGGGAATTGTGCAGGTTGTGCGCCATCTTCTCCCGGTTGGCCCGGATCCCGGCCGCGCAGCGGCAGTTGAACGACGCCATCGCCTCCGCAAGCAGCCGCGCGGATTGCAGGAAATTGTAAATGCACACAGGCATGAACACATTCAGCTCAAAATTGCCCTGGCTGGCCGCAATGCCGACCGCCGCGTCATTGCCCATCACCTGAACCGCCACCATGGTCAGCGCCTCGCACTGGGTGGGGTTGACCTTGCCGGGCATGATGGATGAGCCGGGCTCATTCTCCGGGATGAAAATCTCCCCCAGCCCGACCCTGGGGCCGGATGCGAGCCAGCGGACATCGTTAGCGATCTTCATCAGGTCGGCAGCCAGCGCCTTCAGCGCGCCGTGGGCAAACACCAGCTCATCCTTGGAGGTCAGGGCATGGAATTTATTGGGCGCGGTGGTAAAGGGCCTTCCCGTCAGCCGGGCGACCGCGGAGGTCACAGCGGTATCGAAGCCCTCCGGCGCGTTCAGCCCCGTGCCCACCGCGGTGCCGCCCAGCGCCAGCTCCCGCAGCGGGGGCAGCGACGCCAGGAGCAGCTGCTTATCCCGCTCCAGGCTGGCGCGCCAGCCGGAAATCTCCTGGGAGAAGCGGATGGGCGTAGCGTCCTGCAAATGGGTGCGCCCGGATTTGACCACATCCCGGTTCTTCTCCTCCAGGCGGCGGAACGTGTCCGTCAGCGCATCGATCGCCGGGATCACCCGGTCCTCGATCGCGGCGGCGGCAGCGATGTGCATGGCTGTGGGGAAGGTATCGTTGGAGGACTGGGACATATTGATGTCGTCATTGGGATGCAGCAGCTTCCGCCCCGCCAGCTCATTGCCCCGGTTGGCGATGACCTCGTTGGCGTTCATATTGGACTGGGTGCCGGAGCCGGTCTGCCACACCACCAGGGGAAAATGGTCGTCCAGCGCGCCGGAGGCCACCTCATCGCAGGCCTGGCAGATCAGGGTAAACTTCTCGTCCGTCATTTTCTCCGGCTTCAGCTGATGGTTCGCCATGGCCGCGGCCTTTTTCAGGATGCCAAAGGCGTGGGTGATCTCCCGGGGCATAGTTTCCAGGCCCACGCCGATAGGAAAATTCTCATGGGAACGCTGGGTCTGCGCCCCCCAGTAGCGGTCCGCAGGGACCTTCACATCTCCCATGGAGTCATGCTCGATACGGTAATCCATTGGCGCACCTCTCAGATGTTCAGCTGCTGAATCACGCTTTTCAGCTTGTTGGCGCTGGCGCGGAGCTGATCGACCTCGCCATCGGTCAGGTGGTTCAGGATCTTGCCCCGGACGCCGGTGCGGTCCACCAGCACCAGGGTGGACAGGCACACATCCGACACGCCGTATTCCCCGTGCATCATCGTAGAAACGGTCAGCGCGGTGCCGGCGTTGCTCTGCAGGCATTTACAGATATGGCACACGGACATGGCCACTGCATAGAAGGTGGCGCCCTTGGCCTTGATCACCTGCGCGCCGGAGGTCTTCACATATTCCTCCACCTCCTGATAGTCCCGGTTCCACTGGATCCGGTCACGATCAGGGGAATTGTCCCGGTAGGAGTCGATGTGGTTATTGGCGATATGCACCAGCGACCAGGGCACGAAGGAGGAATCCCCATGCTCGCCATAGACATGGGCATGGACATTCTTGGGACTGATGAAGAAGCGGCGCGCCAGCTCCGACTGCAGGCGGCTGGTATCCAGGATAGTGCCGGAGCCGATGATCTGGTTCTCCGGCAGGCCGGAAATTTTGTGGAACACATACGTCAGGATATCCACAGGATTGGACACCAGGATATACACCGCCTTGGGCGCGACAGGGACGATCTGCGCGGCGATCTCCTTAAGAATGTCCACATTGGTCTGCGCCAGCTCCAGGCGGGACTGCCCGGCCTTGCGGGGGACGCCGGAGGTGATGATCACAATATCCGAATCCGCCGCCGCGGCATAATCCCCGGAGCGGACCATGGTGGGGGAGCAGAAGGGCGCGCCCTGGTAAATATCCATGGCCTCGCCGAAGGATTTCTCCTGATTGATGTCCACCATAACGATTTCCGTGGCGATCCCCTGGATCATCAGGTCGTTGGCGATGGTTGCGCCTACGCTTCCGGCGCCGATAACGGTAATTTTGCTCATAATGAATCCTCCTTAGATCACGCAATTGCGGCTTGCTTTCTCAGAAATTTTATCCAGACGGGCATTGCGGAAGTACACAGCCAGGTTGGCGCACATCATCCCGAGATTGATGATGTAGATGGCCAGCAGGTACCAGCTGGGGTCAGCCATCTCCGGGCTGGCCAGAGCGATCAGCTTGGCCGTGACGCCTGCCACATAGCCGAACCAGATCAGCAGCAGGAACGGCAGGCTCATGCTCTTCGCGCTGCGCAGGCGGTAATTTTTCACCAGATTGATGGGCCAGGAGAAGCCGAAGCAGATCAGCATAACGGTTTCCAGAATTCCGGCAATTTGCATTGTAGAATGCGCTTCCTTTCGGTATTTCTTTATCGATACATAATATACTGATACAAGTCCAATTTGTCAAGGCTTTTCCGCAAAAAAAGAGGGCGAAAAACCAAACGCTTCCCCGCCCCGTTTTTGGCAAAAATCACGATTTTTATCAGCGCAGAAAAAAGCCGGAACCGCGGAGGGTTCCGGCGCGCATATTTACTTTTCCCTCTGGCGGCGTTCAATATCCATGATCATTGCCACCCGCTCCGCGTGGCGCCCGCCCTGGAAGGAGGCGTTCAGCCATTCGTCCACGATCATCTTCGCCAGCTCGATGCCGATGACCCGGGCGCCAAAGGCCAGGATGTTGGTGTTGTTATGCTCCCGGGAGAGCTTGGCGGTGTACGGGTCGGAGCAGACGCAGGCGCGGATGCCTGCCACCTTATTGGCCGCCAGGGAGATCCCCACGCCGGTGCCGCAGATCAGGATCCCCAGATCCACTTCCCCCGCGGCCACCGCATTGGCCACCGCCTCACCATACACGGGATAATCGCAGCGCTGGGAGGAATCGGTGCCGAAGTTCACCACCTCGATCCCCTTGGCCTCCAGATGCGCCTGGATTTCCTGCTTCATTTCTACGGCAACATGGTCGTTGCCGATGCCGATTTTCATAGGGCGACCTCCTTGAATCTTTTGTAGATACGGTCATTCTAATTCCGGAAGCCGGGGATGTCAAGCCCGCGCCGCATTTTTTCCGCCGGGCGGCGCCGGAAATCATCCGTTCCCCAGCACCGCGAACAGGTCCTTGCAGGCGGGGTAAATTTCCCGGAACTGCCGGTACCGCTGTGCGTACAGCGCCGCCAGCGCCGGCTCCGGATGGGTGACCTCCCTGACTGCTGTCAGACGGCGGCAGGCGTCCTCCACGGAGGGGTACGCACCGCAGGCCACCATAGCCAGGATGCCGCCGCCATAGCCCGGTCCCTGCTCCGTGACCACCGATTCCAGATCCATATTCAGCACATTGGCAAAGATCCGCCGCCACAGCGGGCTCTTCGCGCCGCCGCCGCAGATGCGGGTGCTGCGCGGCTGCAGTCCCAGCGCCTCCGCCACCTGGAAGGAATCCCGGATGGCGAACGCCACCCCCTCCAGCACCGCCTGGGTCAGGTCGCTGCGGGTGGTGTCCATGGTCATGCCTACGAAGGTCCCCCGGGCGTTGGTGTCGTTGATCGGGCTGCGCTCCCCCATCAGGTAGGGCAGGAAAAATACGTGGTTATGCCCCAATTTCTCCGGGGCGATCTGCGCCTGCTCCCCGGCGTAATCCGTGGTGTGGAAAATATCCTCCATCAGCCATTTGTTACACGCGGCGGCGGAGAGCATGCAGCCCATCAGGTGATATCCCCCGTCCGCATGGGCAAAGGCGTGCAGGGCATTGTGCCCATCCACCCGGAATTCCCGGGAGGATATGAATACCGTGCCGGACGTGCCGATGGACAGGTTGCAGCCGCCCTCGCCCACCACTCCAGTGCCCACCGCGGCGGCGGCATTGTCCCCCGCCCCGGCGCAGACCTGCACCGTTTCCGGGAAATCCAGCATCCGGGCAATGGCGGGCCGCAGGGCGCCTACCGGCGCGTAGCTTTCATACAGCTGCGGCATCTGCTCCGGGCGCACGCCGCAAATCTCAAGCATCTCCGGGGACCAGCGGCGGGCACGGACGTCCAGCAGCAACGTGCCGGAGGCATCGGAGACATCCGTAGTATGCTTGCCGGTGAGCATGTAGTTTACATAATCCTTCGGCAGCATGATTTTCGCGATCCGGGCAAAATTCTCCGGTTCATGCTCCCGGAGCCATAGCAGCTTCGGCGCCGTAAAGCCGGCGAAGGCAATGTTGCCGGTGTACCGGCTCAGCGTTTCCCTGCCGATCGTATTGTTCAGATAATCCACCTGCCGGGCGGTGCGGCCATCGTTCCACAGGATCGCCGGGCGGATCACCCGGTCGTCCTTGTCCAGGATCACCAGACCATGCATCTGCCCGCCGACGCCGATTCCTGCGATCCGGGAACGGTCGCAATGCGCCGTCAGCGCCGAAAGTCCCTCCCGCACGGCCGCCCACCAGTCCTCCGGGTTCTGCTGGCTCCAGCCGGGCTGGGGAAATTCCAGCGGATATTCCCGGGAAACCGTGCGGTGGATCGTCCCGCTCTCGTCCATCAGCAGCAATTTTACGGCGGATGTGCCAAGATCGATCCCAATATAATACATAGCGCTTATCTCCTTTTGCTCGCGATTCCGGGTGTGCCGCTATTGGTCCCCAGGATTACTATATCCGCTTTCCGGCGGGAATGCAAGGGCTTTTTCCCCCGCCGGAGGGACGGAGGCGGTGATAAAGGCGTTGGCCGGGATCACACGCCCCCGGCCGATCACTGTGTCGCCGCCCAGGATGGTGGCATTGGCATAGACGGTCACGGAATCCTCCAGGGTAGGGTGGCGCTTTTTTCCCCGCAGGCTCTGCCCGCCGCGGGTGGACAGTGCCCCCAGCGTCACCCCCTGGTAGAGCTTTCCATGGTCGCCGATGACCGCCGTTTCCCCTACCACCACGCCGGTGCCGTGGTCGATAAAAAAAGACGCGCCGATCTCTGCGCCAGGGTGCAGGTCGATGCCCGTAACGCTGTGGGCATGCTCGGTCATCATCCGGGGGAGCAATGGTGTACCCAGGCGGTGCAAGGAATGCGCCATGCGGTAAACGGTGACGGCGTACATCCCGGGATAGGCCAGCAGTATTTCTTCCAGGGACGATGCGGCTGGATCCCCCTGTTTGGCTGCCAGAAGGTCCAGCCGCACCGCTTCCCGCAGCGCCGGAACCCCACGGAAAAATTCCAGGCAGACCGCTTCCGCCCTGCGCTCTGACGCCTCCGGCGGCTGTCCGGCAAGCTGCAGTGCCCAGGTAACTTCCTCCGTCAGGCGAGCCATCCCCTCCCGGATGGCAGCCTCCCCATCCCGGGCCGTACCGGGATGCAGCACATTGCGGAGTACGCCTGTCAATTCCGCCGCCCGCTCTCGGCCGGGCACGATCGCGATCTCGTCGATCTCCCGCCCCCGGCGGTAATCCGCCAGGATGGCGCGGATTGCCGCGGCTTCCCGCTCCTGCTTCTCCATGCCGCCCCTCCGGCTCACAGCCCGGCGGACAGGTAGCGCTCCCCTGTGTCCGGCAGGAGGAGGACGATGACCGCCCCCGGATTCTCCCGTGCCAGGCGCATCGCCGCCCACAGCGCGGCGCCGGAGGAAATGCCCGCCAGAAGCCCCTCCCGCCGCGCCAGGCTCCGGGCGGCGGCAAGCGCGTCCCCATCCGCCACAGGTATCACGCAGTCGATGACATCCCGATCCAGGATTTCCGGCACAAATCCCGCTCCGATGCCCGGAATGCCGTGGGTGCCCGTCCTCCCGGCGGAAAGTACCGGCGCGCCCGCAGGCTCCACCGCCGCGACCCGGACCTCCGGGTTTTTCGACTTCAGGAATCTGCCCACCCCGGTAATGGTCCCCCCGGTCCCCACGCCCGCCACGAAAAAGTCCACCATTCCCCCGGTGTCCTCCCATATTTCCGGCCCGGTCCCGGCAACGTGGGCGGCTGGATTGGCAGGATTGGAAAACTGCATGGGCAGGAAGCTATCCGGATATTCCTCCGCCAGCGCTTTCGCCGTTTCCATAGCCCCCGGCATCCCCGCCTCCGCCGGGGTCAGCACCACCTCCCCGCCGTAGGCGCGGATCAGCTTCCGCCGCTCGACGCTCATATTCTCCGGCATGACAAGGATACACCGCAGCCCGCGCGCAGCGGCAAGGAGGCACAGGCCAACGCCGGTGTTGCCGGAGGTCGGCTCGATGATGACCGTCCTCTCTGTCAGGAGGCCCCTGCTCTGCGCGTCGTCCAGCATAGCCTTTGCAGTGCGGTCCTTCACAGACCCGCCGGGATTGCACCGCTCCAATTTGGCCAGCAGCCGGGCAGAAAGTTCCTCCTCCCGGGCGATAGCAGTCAGCTCCAGCATGGGCGTGTGCCCGATCAGCTGCGCGATGGAAGTGTAAATCTTCATACGATCCCCCCTCCATAGGATATGGCGGCCGTGCTTGAAATGTGCAGCCGGTTCTGCTATACTGTTCCCATA
>JAJQHS010000037.1:12240-14386 GCA_021199635.1 Bacillota bacterium | reverse complement strand
CAGGCACACCGGGAGATCCAGCGCCAGGCTCTGCTCCGACACCGGCAGCGTCCCGCCGGAGGCCAGGCGGCACAGGGGCAGGATCAGCGTCAGGTCGATGATGTTCGCCCCCAGCACGTTCCCGATGGACACCCCGGCCTCCTTCTTCACAATGGCTGCGGCCGCCGTCACCAGCTCCGGCAGGGACGTGCCCAGGGCGATGAGGGTCACGGCGATGATCCGCTCCGGCACCCCCAGAATGCGGGCGATCCCCTCTCCCCCGGCGATCAGCAGGCGGGAGCCTGCTACGATCCCGGCCGCGCCCAGCAGGAACAGGCCGATCTTCCGCCCCATGCCCGCTCTGCTCCTCCGCTCCCCGGCGCCCTCCGCCCCGGCGGTGCGGATGCTGAAGGCAAAAAATCCCCCGCACAGGAGGATCAGCGCCCAGCTGCCCCAGGCGGCCAGCGACCCGCTGCCGCAGGCCGCCCATACCACCGCCGCCGCGCCAGTCAGCAGCAGGCAGGGCACTCCCATCTGCCGCCGGGACACCGCCATGGGTAAGCACACCATGGACGCGGCCAAAATCAGCGCCGTATTGGCGATGACGGAGCCGACGCCGTTGCCCACAGCCATATCCGCCTTGCCCCGCGATGCCGCCATCACCGACACCAGGATCTCCGGCAATGTGGTGGCCAAGCTCACCACTGTCGCGCCCACCAGGAACGGCGGCACGCCCAAGGCCCCGGCCAGCCATCCAGCGGCGTCCACGAACCAATCGCCGCTCTTCACCATCAGCATCACGCCCAGGGCAAACAGTCCCAATTTTCCCGCCAGCTCCATCGTATGCGCCTCCTGTCCCATGGTGGACAAAGCATAGCACACCGCCGGGAAAAAATCCGTCACAATTGATTCCCGGGCAGCGAGGGTGTATAATGGAGCAAACCGAATCAGGAGGAAGTGCCATGTACGCCGATTGCCATATCCACATGGTTCTGGATGGTCAGAACTGGAAAGCCGCCATTGCCCGCCACCGGGACGCCCCGGACATCCCCTGGATCCGCCGGACGCTGGCGCGGTACCAGGCGCTGGGCTGCGTCTACCTGCGGGACGGCGGGGACCGCTGGGGCGTGGGTGCGGCCGCCCGGCGGCTTGCTCCGGAGTACGGCATCCGCTACCGCACGCCGCTGGCGCCCCTGTACTGCCGGGGGCATTACGGGAGCTTCCTGGGGGAAAGCTTTGAAACTGCCGGGGAATTTGCCGCCCTGGTGGCGCAGCACCGGGAAAATGGGGCGGATTTTATCAAAATCATGATCTCCGGGCTGATGGATTTCCGGCAGCTCGGCGTGCTGACCGAGCCGGGGCTCCCGCCGGAGCAGATCGCGGAGTTGATCCACATTGCCCACGCGGAGGGTTTTTCCGTCATGGTGCACGCCAATGGCGCCCGGACCGTGACGGCGGCCGCCGCGGCGGGGGCGGATTCCGTGGAGCACGGGGCATATCTGGACAGCGAGGCGCTGGCGGCGATGCAGGCGGCGGGGACGGTCTGGGTGCCCACATTGTCCACCGTGGGGAACCTGCGGGGCACCGGGCGCTTCCCGGAGCAGGCGGTTTCGCAGATCCTGGCATCCGCCCAGGCATCCGTCGCCGCCTTTGCCGCCATGGGCGGGCGGATCGCCCCGGGCACGGACGCGGGCGCGTGGGGCGTCCCCCACGGCAGCGTTACCGAGGTGCCGCTCCTGCGCCAGGCGCTGGGCGCGGACACGGAGGGCATCCTTTCCCTGGGGCTTCGCGCCATCCGGGAGAAGTTCTGAGCCCCGGTCACGCAGCCGCGCGCAAAAAGGGTGGGTGGGTCGCCAGGAGCCTGGCGACCCACCCGGGGTTACACATATGGAGGAATGTTTTCGGTTATCGTATCAGTTGTCGATCTCGTAGGAGATGACCGCGCCGGTGGTGGCGTTGATCGTGTACTCGTACTCGTATCCGCCCGCCTTGAACTCGATCTCATAAACCTGCACGCCCTTTTCCGTATCCAGCTCGCATTCATACTGAGTGATGCTGCTGGCGGTGACGCCCGCGTGGTTCAGGGCAGCGGTCTTGGCCGCGCTCTCGCCGATCAGGTTGGTGGTAGTAGTGGTAGTATTCTGGTTGCCGTCATACTCCTTCTCGC
>JAJQHS010000037.1:0-12140 GCA_021199635.1 Bacillota bacterium | reverse complement strand
TGGAGACCACTGCGCCGGTGGTGGCGTTGATCTTATACTCGTACTCGTATCCGCCCGCTTTGAACTCGATCTCGTAAACCTGCACGCCCTTTTCCGTGTCCAGCTCGCACTTATACTGCGTGATGCTGCTGGCGGTGACGCCCGCGTGGTTCAGGGCAGCTGTCTTGGCCGCGCTCTCGCCGATCAGATTGGTGGTAGTCGTCGTGGCGGTGGTGGTGGTATTCTGGTCGTCGTCCCACTCCTTCTCGCTGGAGACCACTGCGCCGGTGGTGGCGTTGATCTTATACTCGTACTCGTATCCGCCTGCTTTGAACTCGATCTCGTAAACCTGCACGCCCTTTTCCGTATCCAGCTCACACTTATAGTTAGTGATGCTGCTGGCGGTGACACCCGCGTGGTTCAGGGCAGCGGTCTTGGCCGCGCTCTCGCCGATCAGGGCAGCGGAAGCGGTGCCGGAGGAGGAAGATGTGGTATTCTGGTCGTCGTCATACTCCTTCTCCCAGGAGATGATCGTGCCGGTGGTGGCGTTGATCTCGTAGTCGTACTCATATCCGCCGCAGTCGAACTCGATCTCGTAGACTACCAGGCCATCGTCCCGGTCCAGCTCGCACTTATAATTGGTGATGCTGCTGGCAGTGACGCCCGCGTGGTTCAGGGCTGTGGTCTTGGCCGCGCTCTCGCCGATCAGGGAATCGGTGGAGGAAACTACGGTGTCGGATGTGGTGTCGTCGTCCAGGTCCTTCTCCCAGGAGAGGATCTCGCCGGTGGTGGCGTCGATCTCGTACTCGTACTCATATCCGTCCGCGTAGAAGGAGATTTCGTAGATCATTCCGCTGTGCTTCTGCTCCAGCTTGCTCTTATACTGGGTGATGGCATCCGCGGTGACGCCCGCGTGGGTCAGGGCTGTGGTCTTGGCCGCGTCAGCGGTGATCTGGACATCGGTGGTGGAGGTGGTGGCAGTCTGCTTGCCGTCCTTCTCGGATTTCAGGATCTCGCCGGTGGTGGCGTTGATCTCATACTCAAACTTGTACTCTGCGGTTTCGAAGTCCACCTCGTAGACCAGGACGCCGTCTTCCATGTCCAGGTCCAGCTTCAGCTCCACCAGGTCGGCCTCAGCCACACCGGCGGCCTCCAGGGCGATGGCGGTGGCGGCTTCCGTGCCGATATAGCTCTTGTCGCTGGCGGTTCCGGAGGCGTCCACGCCCTCCAGGCTCTGCCCGCCGGACACGCTGATCAGGTTCAGCTCATTGATGGTCAGCCCCACCAGGGACTCGAAGGTGTAGCGGCTGTTCTGGCTGACGATGGTCTGGATCAGCTGGGCCTTGCCCAGGGAGATGCCGTATTCCTCCGCCAGGGCGGTCAGCTCGTCGGTCTTGCTTACGGTCTGGGTCAGCACGGCGCCCTCAAAGGAATCGGTGCTGAGCAACGCGTTCACCTTCTCGGTCAGCTCGGCCTGGAGCTGCGCGCATTTTTCGGGGTCGTCATTCTCCACGCTGATGAGGATGGAGTTGGCCAGCTCGGACAGGTAGCCGTTGCGCAGCATGGAGCCCAGCAGCGCGTTCACTGCCACGTCCAGGTCGCTGCCCTTCAGCTCCATATCCCCAAGGATAATTTCGCCGTCTTCATTCAGGGCTTCTACGGAAATTACGGTTTCGTTCTTATTGAGCCGAAGCTCCAGGCTGGGGTTCACATCCAGGGATACCACGGAGGTTACCGTGTTGGCGCCGGTGTAGCCGTAGACCCCCAGGCCCAGGCCAAGCACCAGCACCAGGGCGGCGGCCAGGGAGGCTGCCCGCATCCATACCGGGCGGGATTTTTTACTATTTACAACTGTCATTTTTGTTCCATTTCCTTTCTGCTGTTCGCATTGGGAGAGAACAGCATCCAGGACATTGGGCGTGGCCTTTTCAAATGCCTGCTTCAGTTTCTTTTCTGTTTCCCGGTTCGTCATGCCATGCTCTCCTTTCCAGATAATTTTTCAGTTTTTTCAGGCTCCTGCTGTACTTTGACAGCACCGTTGCCAGAGGCATATCCAAAAATGCGGCGATTTCCCTGTGCTTGAAGCCGGTCACTGCGTGAAGAATCACGATCTGCCGCTCGTCTTCACCGAGTTGGCTCAGGCACTGGGACAGAATAATTCTGTCGTCGATATTCATTTCGCAGCTTTCGGACAGGGCGTCGTTCCAATCTTCTTCGGTCAGTTCGGCAGTCCTGCTTTTCTCCCGCAGACGCATCATGCACAGATTCCGGACGATGGTCATGATCCATGCCATGGGCTTGCCGTGGGAGCGGTAGCTCCAGGCGGCGTCGTAGATGCGCAGGTAGCTCTCCTGCAGTACATCCTCGGCGTCGTGGACATTTTTGAGGATCGAAAGGGCGAATGCGTAGACCGATGTGCTGGTTTGGCGGTACAGTTCTGCCAGAGCGTCGCGATCACCCTGGGCAATGCCGGCAATGCAGCCATCCAGCTGTCGTGTCAATTCCTTTCCGGAGGATTCCTGGAAAGTATCGTCCATGTCGTTTACCCCTTTCACCTGGTTAATGCGCGGCGGCGGCATTTTATTGCAGCCTCTGGAAAAATTTTCTGAAAAAATTTCTGTGGAAATGGAACGGGAATATTATAGCGCGTTTTTTCCGGAATTACAACCCATTTTCTCCCGCGTCCCCGGGGCAGAAAGGGCTTGACATTTCCTGCGGAATACGCTAAATTATTACTGTAAAGAAATGGCTGCCTTCGGACGCGGCGCGGCCCGCTCCGCAGGTTCCTGAAAATTGGAGGAACGAAATATGGAAAGAATCATCACCATCGAAACCCGCGACCTGTGCAAGAGCGCGGCAAACGGCGGCTGCGGCGAGTGCCAGACCTCCTGCCAGTCCGCCTGCAAGACCAGCTGCGGCGTAGCCAACCAGCCCTGCGAGAACAAGGGCGAGAAGTAAGCGACCCCCAGCCCCTGCCCAGCAGCAATGCCGCCTTGGTGTGCAAGGCGGCATTTTTTCGGAATCTTTCCCAATAACAGGAGAAACGTCTATGATGCATCAATATAAACTGGACGGATACAACATCGTCCTGGATACCTGCAGCGGCTCCGTCCACCTGGTGGACCCGGTCGCCTACGACATCATCGCCCTATACCCGGACCATACGCCCCAGCAGATCGTCCAGGCCGTCTGCCGGGACCATGCCGTCACACCCCAGGAGGTGCTGGAGTGCATTGACCAGGTCACCGAGCTGAAGCAGCGGGGCAAGCTGTTCACCCCGGACACCTACGAGGATATGGCCGGAGCCTATAAGCGCCGCAGCCATGTGATCAAGGCGCTGTGCCTGCATGTGGCGCACACCTGCAACCTGTCCTGCGCCTACTGCTTCGCCGGGCAGGGCAAATACCAGGGGGACCGGGCGGTCATGCCCTTCTCCGTGGGCAAGCAGGCGCTGGATTTCCTGGTGGCCAATTCCGGCACCCGCCGGAACCTGGAGGTGGATTTCTTCGGCGGCGAGCCGCTGATGAATTGGCCCGTAGTGAAGGAGCTGGTGGCCTACGCCCGCAGCATCGAGGCGGACGCGGGCAAGCATTTCCGCTTCACCCTGACCACCAACGGCATGCTGCTGGACGATGAGGTGATCGACTTCTGCAACCGGGAGATGGACAACGTGGTGCTGTCCCTGGACGGGCGGCCGGAGGTAAACGACCGCTTCCGGGTCACCCCCGGCAATCAGGGGAGCTACGATATCATCGTGCCCAAATTCCGCAAATTTGTGGAGAAGCGGGGGGCCCGCAGCTACTACATGCGGGGGACCTACACCCATTTCAACACGGATTTCACCAACGATATTTTCCACATGGCGGACCTGGGCTTCACGGAGCTTTCCATGGAGCCGGTGGTCTGCGCCCCGGACAGCCCCAGCGCGCTGACCAAGGACGACCTGCCCATCCTGATGGAGCAGTATGAGATCCTCGCCCGGGAAATGCTGAAGCGCCACCGGGAGGGCCGCCCCTTCACCTTCTACCATTACATGCTGGACCTGAAGAACGGCCCGTGCATTTACAAGCGTATCTCCGGCTGCGGCAGCGGCACGGAGTACATGGCCGTCACCCCCTGGGGGGAGCTGTTCCCCTGCCACCAGTTCGTGGGTGACCCCAAATACTCCCTGGGCAACATCTGGGACGGGGTCACCAATCCGGCGCTGCAGGACACGTTCCGCCAGTGCAACGCCTACGCCCGCCCGGCGTGCCGGGACTGCTGGGCGAAGCTGTACTGCTCCGGCGGCTGCGCCGCCAACAGCTACCACGCCTCCGGCTCCATCACCGGCGTATACGAGTACGGCTGCGAGCTGTTCCGGAAGCGGATGGAGTGCGCCATTATGCTCCAGGCGGCGCTGAGCCAGGAAGCATGAATACGCCCATCTGTGACTTCGTGGCGGACTACGCCGCCCGCGGCGTCAGCCGCCTGCATATGCCCGGGCACAAGGGCGCCGGGCCGCTGGGCGTGGAGCCGCTGGACATTACGGAGATCGCCGGGGCGGACGATCTGAGCTGCCCCACGGGCATCATCCTGGAGAGCGAGCGGAACGCCGCGTCCCTGTTCGGCGCCCGGCACAGCTTCTACGCCACCGGCGGCAGCTCCCAGGCGTTGAAAGCCATGGTGTACCTGGCCCGCCTTGCCCACCCGGCGGGGAAGATCCTTGCCGGGCGGAACGCCCACAAGTCGTTCTTCCACGCCTGCGGCCTGCTGGGGCTGGAGCCGGTGTGGATGCAGCCGGCTCTCAGCACCCTGTGGGAATGCCCCATCACACCGCCGTTCCTGGAGCAGGCGCTCGACCGGTGCCCGGAGCCGCTGGCGGGGGTATTTGTGACCAGCCCGGACTATCTGGGGCGGATGCTGGACATTGCCGGGCTTTCCCGGGTGTGCCACCGCCGGGGGCTCCCCCTGCTGGTGGACAATGCCCACGGGGCATACCTGCAATTTCTGCCCCGGTCCCTGCACCCCATAGCGCTGGGGGCGGATCTGTGCTGCGATTCCGCCCATAAGACCCTGCCGGTGCTGACCGGCGGCGCGTACCTGCACATCGGCGCCGGGGCGGATGCCTCCTGCGCGGACAATGCCCGGCAGGCGCTGGGGGTATTCGGCTCCTCCAGCCCGTCCTACCTGATTCTGCAGTCCCTGGACGCCTGCAACCGGCTGCTCTCCGGCGATTTTCCCGCCCGGCTGGCGCAGACGGCATCCCGCGTGGCGGCGCTGGCCGACCGGCTGCCCTTCCCCAACTATGCCCAGGAGCCGCTGAAGCTGACGCTCCATGCCGCCGCCATCGGCGCGGACGGGGAAGCGGCGGCGCAGCATCTCCGGCAGGCGGGCGCGGAGCCGGAGTATACGGACCGGGATTTTGTGGTGCTGATGTTCAGCCCCGGCAGCCGCCCGGAGGATTACGACCGGGTGACCCAGGCGCTGGCGGACTTCCCCCGGGGCACGCCCCGTCCGGCGCAGGCCCTCCCCCCGGCGGGCGGCCAGGCGCTTCCATTGCGGGAGGCAATGCTCCGCCCCCGGCAGACGGTTCCGGTGGCGCAGGCAGCAGGGCGCATTTGCGCGTCCGCCGCGGTGTCCTGCCCGCCGGCCATCCCCATCGCGGTCATGGGCGAGGTCATCACGCCGGAGGCCGTGCAGGTCATGACCCGGCTGGGCATCCGGCAGATCCAGGTGATCGCATAAGCGCTGGCGCGCATCCCGCGCCGGCGTTTTTTCTGCCCGGGCGCAAAAAATGCCGCCCCGGCGGATCGCCGGGGCAGCACGCAAAGCTTTTGGAGGGAAATTACAGCAGGGTGGAGAAATACTTGATGGTGCGGACCATCTGAGAAACATAGGAGTTCTCATTGTCGTACCAGGAAACGACCTGCACCTGGGTCTTGCCGTCAGCCAGGGGGCAGACCATGGTCTGGGTGGCGTCGAACAGGGAGCCGTAACGCATGCCGATCACGTCGGAGGATACGATCTCGTCCTCATTGTAGCCATAGGACTCGGTGGAGGCAGCCTTCATAGCGGCGTTGATCTCCTCCTTGGTCACGCTCTTGGAGCAGACAGCGTTCAGGATGGTGGTGGAGCCGGTGGGGGTGGGTACCCGCTGGGCAGCGCCGATCAGCTTGCCGTTCAGCTCGGGGATGACCAGGCCGATGGCCTTGGCAGCGCCGGTGGAGTTGGGAACGATGTTCACAGCGCCGGCACGGGAGCGGCGCAGGTCGCCCTTGCGCTGGGGGCCGTCCAGGATCATCTGGTCGCCGGTGTAGGCGTGGATGGTGCACATAATGCCGGTCTCGATGGTGGCCAGGTCATTGAGGGCCTTCGCCATGGGCGCCAGGCAGTTGGTGGTGCAGGAAGCGGCGGAGATGATGTTGTCGTCCTTGGTCAGGGTCTCGTGGTTGACATTGTAGACGATGGTGGGCAGATCGTTGCCGGCGGGCGCGGAGATTACGACCTTCTTGGCACCGGCGTCGATGTGAGCCTGGGCCTTGGCCTTGGAGGTATAGAAGCCGGTGCACTCCAGCACGACATCCACACCCAGCTCGCCCCAGGGCAGCTCGGCGGCGTTGGCCTTGGCATAAATGGTGATCTTCTTGCCGTCCACAACGATGTTGTCCTCACCGGCTTCCACGACATGCCCCGCAGCGGCGTAATTGCCCTGGGTGGAGTCGTACTTCAGCAGGTGCGCCAGCATCTTCGGAGAGGTCAGGTCGTTGATGGCGACGATCTCGTAGCCCTCAGCGCCGAACATCTGGCGGAACGCCAGACGGCCGATCCGGCCAAATCCATTGATTGCAACTTTAACAGACATGGTAAATTTCCTCCATTTCAAATTACTGCCTGCGGCAGTATGTTAGACATTCTTATGGGAATTGTTATGACCCCATACAGCCCTATTATACACCAGGATTTCGCCATTGTAAAGAGTTTCCCGGGAAAAAACCCGTCATTTTCTGCACTTCCGGCCATACAATTGCGCCCGGCGAACGAATTGGCACTTGCACCACGGGTCAAGCAATGCTATAATAGGGATACATTATGAATACCAAGGGAACAAAAGAGGTATTTTTTATGAAAAGAGCAAGCATTTTCCTTGTTTTCGCCGCGGCGATGGTGGCGGGCGCCATTCCGGCCTCCGCCGCCACCACCCAGCAGGAGAGCGCCTACCACACCATGGGCACAGCGCTGACGGTGCTGTTCGTCCTCCTGGCGGTCATGGTCCTCGGCTGCGTGGGCATCACCCGGCTGCTGCTCCGCACCCGAAAGCGGAGCCGCAGGCAGATCATCTCCGGGCTGTGCGCCGCGGTGTACGCGGTGACGGTGTTCGTGCTTGTGGTGACGGTCCTTTGCACCGTCCGCTACCGGCAGACAGGCAGCGCGCTGATGTACACCCCCGGCGAATCCAGCTCCCAGTCTACGGACGGCTCCACCGCCGCCACCGACCCGGCAGAGTCCACCGCCGCTTCCACCGCTGCGCCGACCACCCAGCCCACGGAAGCGCCCACGGAGCCGCCCACCGAGCCTTCGTTCGCATCGGAGGCCGGGTACACGGACGATTCCGACCCGGATAACTGGGGCGTGGATTGGGACATCATCGCCGGCGGCCAGCTGGTGAGCAGCTACCAGCGCTCGGAAACCATTTCCTTCGGCCTTGGCTCCAACTATTTCGCCCTGCCCGGCATCGCCACCTTCCGGGGGGATAATTACCGCAGCGGCGCGTCCTATGGCACGGCCAGCGTGGTGAATGAGACCCTGACCACCCTGTGGGAGCGGGAGACCAGTGCCCTGCAGAAATCCTCCATCGCCGGTACCGGCTCCTGGACCGGCTCCGGCTGGACCGGGCAGCCCCTGGTAGTGCAGTGGGACGCGGAGACCCGCCAGATCATGAACCTGTACCCGGAGGCGAAGGCGAAGGAGGACCTGGTGGAGGTCATCTACGCCACGCTGGACGGCCACGTGTACTTCTACGACCTGGAGACCGGGGAGTATACCCGGGACCCGCTGAACCTGGGCATGGCCTTCAAGGGTGCCGGTGCGCTGGATCCCCGGGGCTATCCGCTGCTGTATGTAGGCTCCGGCGACCTGACCGCCGACGGCAAGGTGCCCAGAATGTACGTGATCAGCCTGATCGACTTCTCCATCCTCTACCAGCGGGGCTACAGCGAGGAGTATAACCTGCGCAGCTGGCGGGCGTTCGACTCCTCCCCGCTGGTCAGCGCCGAAACCGACACCCTGATCTGGCCGGGCGAATGCGGCCTGCTGTACACCATCAAGCTGAACACCGAGTACGACAAGGAGGCGGGGACCATCTCCGTATCCCCGGACGAGCCGGTGATGACCCGCTACTCCACCAGCCTGGACCGCACCCTGGGGTACGAGGACAGCGCCGTGGTCGTGGAAAATTACCTGTACGTGGCGGATAACGGCGGCGTGATGTTCTGCGTGGACCTGAACACCATGGAGCTGATGTGGACGCAGTACACCTACGACGATACCAACGCCACCCCGATCTTCGAATGGGGGGACGACGGGCAGGGGTACCTGTACACCGGCTCGTCCATGGAGTATAACGCGGGCACCGTCCACATCCAGAAGCTGGACGCCCTCACCGGCGAGGTGATCTGGGACAAGGCCGTCTCCGGCATCGCCTACGATAAGGCGGTCTCCGGCGGCGTGATGTCCACGCCGGTGCTTGGCAAGGCCGGCACCGACCTGGAGGGGCTGCTCATCTGTCCCATCGCCCGGACCGGGGAATCCTACGCCGGCACCATCCTGGCGCTGGATACGCAGACCGGCGAAACCGTCTGGGAAACGGCTATGGGCAGCTACGCGTGGAGCTCCCCCGTGGCCATCTACACGGATGACGGGACCGGCTACTTCGTGCTGTGCGATTCCTCCGGGAACATGATGCTGTACCGGGGCGCCACCGGCGAGAAGCTGGACTCCATCTCCCTGGGCTCCAATGTGGAGGCGTCCCCCGTGGCCTTCAACGACATCCTGGTGGTGGGCACCCGGGGCCAGCGGGTATTCGGCGTCCGCATTTCGTAAACAGACCATAAAATAGTGGAGAGGCTTTTGCAAGCCTCTCCACTTCACGTTTCTTGGGTGAAAAATGCCTGGATCTCTGCCTGGGCCGCCCGGACGGTTCCCTGCTGGAATTCCGCGCTGCCGCCGCCCCTGCCGCGGAGCGCCTGGGTCATCGCCCGCCCCATCGGGCGCAGGTCCTGCCCGCAGGCGGCGATGCAGTAGCGGTACTCCCCCTCCCGGCCGGAAAATACCGCCGCCCAGCCATGGCAGCTCCGGGCGATCTCCGTCGCCAGCAGACGCACCTCGCCGCCGTCCAGCGCCTCCTCGAAGCGCAGCACGTTCTCCTGCCCGGCAGCCTCCCTGCCCATGGCGGCGAACGCCGCTTTCTGCCAGCGGGCGCAGCGCAGCTTCTGCTGGGCGAGGGTTTCATTCATCCGCCGGGCGGCATCGCCGGTCTGCTCCGGCGGCACGGAAAACGCCTGGCTGACCAGCCGGTTCTGCCCGAACAGCGCCGCCATATACCGGTAGGCCCGCTGGCCGCAGACCATCTCCAGCCGGACGCCCTCGTGGAACTTGACGCAGGACAGGATCTTGATCAGGCCGATCTCCCCGGTGCGCGCCACGTGTACCCCGCAGCAGGCGCAGCTGTCGTACCCGGGGATGCGGACGATGCGCACCGGCCAGGGCAGCGGACGCTTGGTGCGGTAGACGGTCTGCGCCAGCGCCTGGGGGTCCGGCACCTGGCACAGGACGGGAATATCCTCCCACACCGCCTGATTGGCGCGCAGCTCGATCTGTTCCAGCGCCTGCGGGGGGATCGGGCCGTCAAAGTCCACCTCCATCACCGCTGCGCCCACGTGGAAGCCCACATTGTGGAAGCCGAACTGGGCATGGATCAGGCCGGAGACGATGTGCTCCCCGGTGTGCTGCTGCATCAGGTCGAACCGGCGCGCCCAATCGATCTGCCCCATCACCGTATCCCCCACCGGCAGCGGCCGGTCGCACAGGTGGCAGACCGTGTCCGCCCGCTCCCGGACGTCCAGGACCCGGGCATCGCCCAGCGTCCCCAGGTCGCAGGCCTGTCCACCGCCCTCCGGGTAGAAGGCGGTGGCATCCAGCGTCACCCAGTAGCCCCCGTCCGCCGCCTGGCAGCCGGTGACCCGGGCGGAAAATGTGCGCATATGGCAATCCTGATAGTATAGCTTCTCCATATCCTATACCTCCCCCAGCAGCCCGTCCCGGTAGAGCGCGGTGATCCGCACGGGGACCACCTGGTTCCGCCGCCCGGCGGCGGGCACATATACCTTTATGTAATTGGGGGCGTGCCCCACGTCGAATTGCCCCCGGGACGCCTCGAACAGCACCGGCTGGACGGTGCCCACCAGCCCATTGCGGAACTGCGCGTTCATATCCCGCGCCGTGCGGATAGCCTCCCGGCTCCGTGCCTCCTTCACCCCAGGGTCCACCTGGTCGGGCATCCGGTCCGCCGGGGTCCCCGGGCGGCGGGAGTAGGGGAAAATGTGCATGCTGGCGAAGAAGCATTTCCGGATGAATGCCAGGCTCCGGGCAAATTCCTCCTCCGTTTCCCCGGGGAAGCCCACGATCAGGTCGGTGGTGATGGCGCAGCCGGGGAAATACCGCCGCAGCATTTCCACGCTCCGGTAGTAGCGGTCGGTGTCATACTTCCGCCCCATCCGCGCCAGGGTGCTGTCGCATCCGGACTGGAGGGAGAGGTGAAACTGGGGGCATAAATTGGGAAATTTTGCCATTTCCTCGCAGAATTCCCGGGTGATCACCCGGGGCTCCAGGCTGCCCAGACGCACCCGCAGGCCGGGCACGGCGGCGCAGATGGCACAGATCAGCGCCGAAAGCGGCGGCTTCCCCGGCAGATCCGCCCCCCAGGAGGCGATCTCGATGCCGGTGACCACGATCTCCCGGTAGCCCCGCTGCGCCAGCGCCTCCGCCTGCGCCACCGCGATCTCCAAGGGCGCGGAGCGCACCGGCCCCCGGGTGTAGGGGATGATGCAGTAGGTGCAGAAATTCACGCAGCCGTCCTGCACCTTCAGCAGCGCCCGCGTCCGCTCCGCCAGGCCGCCGGCAGGCAGCACCTCGAATTCCCGGCGGCGCAGGGCATTGTCCACCGACTCCAGCTTCTGCCGGCTTTGCAGGGCGGAGAGCATATTCTCCACGAATTCCTGCCGCCCACCGCTGCCGCCCACCACGTCCGCGCCCAGCGCCCGGACGGCCTGCACATCGTGCTGAGGGTAGCACCCGCAGACGCCGATGACCGCCTCCGGATGCTCCCGGCGGCACCGGCGGATCAGGGTCCGGTTCTTGCCGTCCGCCACGGCGGTGACGGAGCAGGTATTGATGATGTAGCCGTCGCACTGTGTGTCAAAGGGTGCGACTGTGTGCCCCATGGCGGACAGCATCTGCTCCATAGCCTGGGTTTCATACTGGTTCGTCTTGCATCCAAGGGTGTAAAAACCGAAAATCATTGTTAAAACCACCAAAAATTAGAATATCTTTTCGTGCAATTCGTCCAAAGCGCCTATTGTCAAAATTCGGGGAATTTGCTATAATGAAAACGCTGGTTGATGCAAAAGACGCAACCCGTTACCAAATTTGCATGCTCTGGGAGGGTACGCCATGCAGGAATTTGAAATCAGCCTCCACTCCTTCCAGGAGGTTCAGGAATTTATGGCTCTGGCGGCGGGGCAGGGCTTCCCCGTAATGGTGGGCAGTGACGCGCACCAGGCAAACGCCCGAAGCCTTATGAGCATGATGACGCTGGATTACCGCGAGCCCCTGCGGGTGCAGGCGGACTGCGACGCTGAGGCGTTCAGCAGGTTCCGGCAGCAGGCCGATAAGTTCCTGAGTACATCAAATACGGCTCTATGAGCATCGTCCCGGGAATACCTGGGGCGATTTTTTATGCCCGGATGACCCCGCTTACGCGGGACCCTCCGGGTTTTCCCCATCCTCCCGGGCAGGCGCCTCTGTCGAAATGGCCTCTTCCGGGGCCGGTTCTTCCTCGGGGGCCGGTTCTTCCTCGGGGGCCGGTTCTTCCGCGGCGCCCGGGGCCGCCTCCGCGCCCGCTTCGT
>JAJQHS010000051.1 GCA_021199635.1 Bacillota bacterium | reverse complement strand
CGGGGATCATGGTCAATTCCGGCTTCCTGAACGGCATGACGGTGAAGCAGGCGATCCCCGCCATCACCCAATGGCTCCAGGAGCAGGGCATCGGCGAAGCGAAGACCAATTTCAAACTCCGGGACTGGGTGTTCTCCCGCCAGCGGTACTGGGGCGAGCCGATCCCCATTGTTCACTGCGAAAAATGCGGCACGGTGCCGCTGCCGGAGGATCAGCTGCCGCTGCTGTTACCGGATGTGGAGAGCTACGAGCCGACGGACGACGGGGAGAGCCCCCTGTCTGCCATCACCGACTGGGTGAATACCACCTGCCCCTGCTGCGGCGGAAGCGCCCGGCGGGAAACGGATACCATGCCCCAGTGGGCTGGCTCCTCCTGGTACTACCTGCGGTATATGGATCCCCACAACGACCAGGCGCTGGCCTCCAAGGAGGCGCTGGAATACTGGAGCCCGGTGGATTGGTACAACGGCGGCATGGAGCATACCACGCTGCACGTGCTGTACTCCCGGTTCTGGCATAAATTCCTGTACGACATCGGCGTGGTCCCTACGAAAGAGCCATATGCCAAACGCACCAGCCACGGCATGATCCTGGGGGAGAATCCTCATTATGTGGGCAATTTCGACACCCAGCAGGAGAAGGACGCTATGATCGCCAAGTACGGCGCGGACGCCCTGCGGCCCGCGGTGAAGATGTCCAAGAGCCTGGGCAATGTGGTCAATCCGGACGATGTGATCCGGGAGTACGGCGCGGATACCATGCGGCTGTACGTGATGTTTATCGGCGACTTTGAGAAGGCCGCCACCTGGTCGCCCAAGGCGGTGAAGGGCTGCAAGCGCTTCCTGGACCGGGTGTGGGCCATGGCGGAAACCGTGACGGACGGAGAGACCGAATATTCGGGCGCTAACCAGTCCGCCATGCATAAGACCATCAAAAAGGTGACGGAGGACATCGACAGCCTGAAGCCCAATACCGCCATTGCTGCGCTGATGGCGCTGCTGAATCAGATCGATAAGACCTGCAACCGGGCGGAGCTGAAGACCTTTATTACCCTGCTTTCCCCCTTCGCGCCCCACATCTGCGACGAAATCTGGGAGCAGAAGGGCTTTGACGGCATTTGCTCCGTGACCCAGTGGCCCCAGTACAGCGAGGAGAAGTGCAAGGACGCCCAGATCAACCTGGCTGTGCAGGTCAATGGGAAGATGCGGGGAACGGTACTGATGGACGCGGACCTGGAGGAAGATGCGGTGGTCGCAAATGTGCTGGCCGATGGCAAGATCGCCCGTTTCCTGGAGAAGAACGGTGGTTCCATTGTCAAAACCATCCTGGTGCGCAACAAGCTGGTCAACCTGATCGTGAAATAACGGGATATACAGAAACGCACCGGCGGATTTATTCCGCCGGTGCGATTTTATTTGGCTGCTCGGGGCTCAGGATGCTTCCTGCAGGGTCCAGCCGGCATAGAGGGTGAAGCTTCCCTGCACCACATCGGTTTCGAAATCCCACGCGGTGGTGCAGTTCTCGTCCACATACCAGCCGGTGAATACGTAGCCGTCCCGGGTGGGAGGCGTCGGTGCATCCACATATTCCTGGTACATATGCTCCTGGCTGGGGACGTCGGTGCCGCCCCGGGAATCGAAGGTCACGGTGTATCCGGCGTGTGCCACGCCGAACAGCACGCACAGCACAATGGCTGCAATGCCCAGGATAATCACTACATTCAGCGTCCGGACCGAAATTTTGACATGCCGGTACAGCCCGCGCAGCGGACGGGTCTGCTCCGGATTCTGGGGCTGCTGCTCCATGGCTTACTTGCGGACCAGGTACTTGCGCATGTCAATGGCGCAGGCCACAAGGATAATCAGACCCTTGACGATGTACAGCAGGTTCTGGTCCACGGACAGGAAGTTCAGACCCACAAAGATAATCTGCAGCAGGAGCACGCCGACGACAATTCCGCTGATTTTACCAATGCCGCCGACGAAGGAAACACCGCCGATGACACACGCGGCAATGGCATCGCATTCGTAGTTCAGGCCGGTGTTGGCGTTGGCGGAAGCGATCCGGGCGGCATCAATGAAGCCGGTCAGGCCGTACATCACGCCTGCCAGGACGAAAACGGTGATGATCGTGCGGGTGACATTTACGCCGGATACGTTGGCCGCCTCCTCATTGGAGCCGACGGCGAACATATTCTTGCCGAACGTGGTCTTGTTCCAGATGATCCACATCAGCACGGTCAGGATTATGGCGTACAGCACATACCTGGGCACTGGGACATTCTGAATGCGGAACAGCTCATCCGTCACGAAGCCCCGGTAGGACTCGGCGAAGCCGGAAAGCGTCTGGCCGTTGTTGGTGCCCTGCTTCAGGTACAGCAGAATGGTGCCGTAAACGATCAGCTGGGTGGACAGGGTGACGATGAACGGATGCAGTTTGAATTTCGCCACGGAGAACCCGTTGACAAAGCCCACGCATGCGCCCACCAGGATCACCGCCAGCAGTACCACCGGGATCGGCATAACGCCCAGGTTGGGGTACAGCTTGTTGGCGGTCAGGGAGAGGGAGGCCGCGATACAGGCCGTCAGGCCTACGGTACGGCCGGCGGAAATATCCGTGCCGGTCAGCACGATGCAGCCGCCAATGCCCAGTGCGATGGGCAGCTTGGCCGCCGTCAGGCTGACGATGTTGATAATGGACGATACGCTCAGGAACTGGGGCTTTATGATGGCAATGATAATGATTGCGAGAACGATGATGATGTACATTGCGTTGTTGAGCAGGAGATTGCCCACGCGGTTTGCCTGCTCCTTAGCGGGCAGCGCGCCGAAGGCCTTAACCCGCGCGCCAACGCCGGACCGGGATTTTTCTTTCAGATCGGCCATGATATTTCCTCCTTAAGCAAATTTCGCTGCAAGCGTCATAATTTCCTCCTGGCTGGTGGCCCTTGCGTCCACCTCACCGGCCAGCTTTCCGCCGGACATGACCAGGATACGGTCGCAGATACCCAACAGCTCCGGCATTTCGGAGGATACCATGATAATGGTTTTGCCTTCATTGGCCAGATTCAGGATCAGCTGATAGATTTCGTACTTTGCGCCTACGTCGATGCCTCGCGTCGGCTCGTCCAGAAGCAGGACGGTGGGATCCGTCAGCAGCCAGCGGCCCAGGATGACCTTCTGCTGGTTGCCGCCGGAGAGGGCCCGCATTTTGGTGTCCTGGCTGGGCGTTTTGATGCGCATGGCGTCGATGCTCCATTTGGTGTTCAGGCGCAGCTTTTTATTGCTCAGGAATGGCCCGATCCGATTTTTTTTCAGGCTGGCGATGGTGGTGTTGTCTCGGATGCTCAAAATACTGAAAATGCCGTTGGCACGCCGCTCCTCCGTCAGCATGGCGAAGCCGTTCCGGACGGATTCCCGGGCATTGCGGTTCCTGACGGCGGCGCCGTCCAGAGTGATAGCGCCGGATTTCCGAGTGGCGGTGCCGAAGATGTTTTCCAGCAGCTCGGTGCGCCCGGAGCCGTCCAGCCCGGCGATGCCCAGCACCTCGCCCTTGTGCGCCACGAAGGAGACATCGCTGAGCGCGCTGTATTGCGCCGTCAGGTGATCCACCTGCAGCAGCACATCGCCGACGGTGTTGGTCTTCGGGGGATAGCGGTTTGTCAGCTCGCGGCCAACCATCAGGCGGATGATTTCGTCCATAGTCAAGTCGGCGGCGGCCTTCGTGGCGATCCACTGGCCGTCCCGCATGATGGTGACCTCGTCGGAGATTCGCAGGATCTCCTCCATTTTGTGGGAAATATAGATGATGCCGCAGCCGCGGTCCCGCAGCATGCGGATGATGCGGAACAGGTGCTCCACCTCCTGCTCGGTCAGGGAGGAGGTCGGCTCGTCAAATACGATGACCTTGGCATTAAAGGAAACCGCCTTGGCGATTTCCACCATCTGCCGCTGGGAAACCGGCATTTTGCTCATCACTGTCTTGGGATTGACGTGAATATCCAGCTCATCGAACACGGCCTTGGTGGCGTGGTACATTTTTTTCTCGCTGGTCAGCGGGAGCCAGGGCGCGATTTTTGGGAAACGCCCCAGCCACATATTATCCATGACATTGCGCTTGAGCGCCTGGTTCAGCTCCTGGTGTACCATGGCCACGCCATGCTCTAGGGCTTCCTTGGAATTCCGGAAATTGATTTCCTGGTCTTCCATATAAATATGGCCGGAATCCTTGCTGTAAACGCCGAACAGGCATTTCATCAGGGTGGATTTACCGGCGCCGTTTTCGCCCATCAGGGCGTGAACCGTGCCGGCCTGCACGGTAAGATGGACATTGTCCAGCGCTTTCACGCCGGGAAAAGATTTGCAGATTCCCTCCATCCGCAGCAATACCGGGGAGTTTTCCCCGTTGGGGTTAGAAGTATTACCGCTCAAGTGATTCGCCTCCTGTAAAGCAATTTACAAACAGCCGCGCCGAAGCGCGGCTGTCCGCAAATCCAAATGCCGGATTATTCGCCGGTGTATGCAGCGTAGGGGATATTGACACGCCAGGTGCCGACCACATTGTCGGCGTCCACATCCGCGAAGGTGTCAGCGCCGCTCTGCATGTTCTGCACGATCTGGGCGATGGTGTTGGCCATACCCTCAGCGTCCTGCTTGATGGTGCCGGTCATGGTGCCTTCCGCAATGGCGGTCTTGGCCGCGTCGGTAGCGTCAACGCCGAACACAGGGATGTAGGTGCAGCCCTCCTTGTTGTAGCCGGCGTTCTGCAGGGCGGAGATCGCGCCCAGAGCCATATCATCGTTGTTGGCGATGACCAGCTCGATCATGTTGCCGTTGGCCTCGCTGTACTGGGACAGGACGGTCTGAATCAGTGCAGCGCCCTGCTCGGAGGACCAGGAGCCGGTCTGATCCAGCAGATACTTATTGGAGTTGTTGGAGTCGTAGAAGGACAGCGCGGGGTAGCCGTTGGCAGTCAGAACCGCGTCCGCATCCTCCTGGCCGTACTGGGTACGGGCAATGGCCTCTGCGTTGGCCTCGTCGCCCTTGAGCATGACGTAGGAGATCACGCCGTCGCCGTTCAGGTCGACCGCGTCATAGTTCTCCACCAGGTAATTGCCGATCATCTCGCCCTGCATGTGGCCGGCCATCTCATAGTCGGTGCCGACGAATACACAGTTTTCATAGGCAGTGACCACTTCCTCGCTGACGGAGCGGTTGAAGAAGATCACGGGGATATTCTGCGCGGAAGCCAAGCTGATGATGTTCGATGCGGCGTCATCGGAGCCGGAGTCCACCAGGTTGACGACCAGCAGCGTGCAGCCGGCGGAAATGGCGGTCTGGACCTGCTCGGTCTGGGTGGTCTGGCTGTTGTTGCCGTCGTAGTCGGTGTAGTTCACACCCGCTTCGGTCAGGGCACTGTCCAGAGCGGCACGCACGCTGGAGATGTAGGTGTCTGCGTAGGTGTAGTAGAACACGGCAACGTTCCCGTCAGAGTCGGAATCGCCGTTGCCGGCACACGCGGTCATGGACAGAACCAGCGTCAGCGCCAGAAGCAATGCAAGTAACTTTTTCATGTTTTTTCCTCCTTGAAATGAAAAAATTCGCAGGGCGGAATGTCCGTCCCCGGGTGCAGACAGCTATTCCATCTGCACAAGGATAATATAGCATGTCAAGGGTGAAAAAGTCAACAGATCTGGCAAAAATTTACAAAAAAATTTTTGTTTACAATCGGATAACTAGCAAAATGAACAAAGACCACGGGGAATTTTTGTGGTTTTTGATACGCCGCTTCGCGGAAGCTTAATCTGCCACAGGCAATATCCAGCCGTGGGGATCCGGAAGTGTGCCCCAGAGGATGCCGGCCAGTGAATCGTAGAGCTTCTGTGTCAGGGGCCCGACCTGTCCACCGCAGAGTGTGACCTTGTAATCCTGCCATTCCAGCAGGCCAATGGGAGAGATCACGGCGGCGGTGCCTGTGCCCCAGGCCTCCTGGAGCCTGCCCTGGGACGCCGCTTCAAACAGCTCCTGGGCGGGCAGAAGCCGCTCCTCCACCGGGATGCCCCAGTCGGTGAGCAGATCCAGGCAGGTGCGCCGGGTGATCCCGGGCAGCACCGTGCCAGTCAGTTTGGGTGTGACCACTTTCCCGTCCAGCAGGAACATAATGTTCATCGCACCCACCTCCTCAATATATTTCCGGTGGACGCCATCCAGCCACAGCACCTGGGAATACCCCCGCTGCGCCGCCCGTTCCCCGGCGCGGATGGAGGCGGCGTAGTTCCCGCCGCACTTGGCGAAGCCGGTGCCGCCGCGCACCGCCCGGACATCCTCGCTTTCCACATAAATGCTGACGGGGGAGAGACCGCCGGGGTAATATGCGCCCACCGGGCAGGCGATGATCACGAACAGGTAGGTTTTCGAAGCGTGGACGCCCAGGGAGCAGTCCGTCGCGATAATGAACGGGCGGAGGTACAGCGATGTCCCGAAGGTGTGGGGCACCCATTCCCAATCCGCATGGACCAGCGCCTGCACCGCAGCCAGAAAATCCGCCTCGGGAATCTCCGGGATGGACAGGCGGCGGCAGGAATCGCGCAGCCGGCGCGCGTTGTCCATCGGTCGGAACAGCCGGATGCTGCCGTCCGGCGCGCGGTAGGCCTTCAGCCCCTCGAAAACCTCCTGGGCGTAATGGAACACCATGCACGACGGCTCCAGCGCCAGCGGGCCATAGGGCACGATCCTGGGCACGTGCCAGCCCTCCGCCGGGGCGTAGTCCATAAGGAACATATGGTCTGTAAAAGCTTTGCCGAATACAAGTGAATTTTCATCGGGGTGCGGCTTGCAAATTTTCGGATGAGAGACCTGAATTGCTTCCATAAAAATCGACCTTTCTGCAAGAAATAAAACAACAAGTTGCATTATATGCCATTCTGTGAAAAAAGCAAGGCCCAATTTGCAAATTTCCGGGATTTCCTGTGGACACACGGCGCGAATCTGACCCATACCCGGAAGAAAAAACAAATTCTGCATTTTTCACTTGACATTAACCCGCCGCCGACATATAATAGTAGAGCCGATATGGCCCTGAACGCATCCTGGATGTAGCCGGATGCCATCGGAGGGAGGGAAAACAATGTCTGAAATTCGCGTCAAGGAGAACGAATCTCTGGAAAGCGCTCTGCGCCGGTTCAAGCGGAGCTGCGCCAAAGAGGGCGTGATTGCCGAGGTCAAGAAGCGCGAGCATTATGTCAGCCCCAGCCTGAAGCGGAAGCAGAAGTCTGAAGCTGCCCGTAAGAACAAGAGAAAGTTCTATTGATCCCTCGTTAACCGGATTGAAAAGCTCCCCGCCGCCAGGCAGGGAGCTTTTTGCGCCGTATATGGGGCATTTTACCGTCCCGTATCCTCCAGAACCGTGCCCTCCACGCCGATGGTGACCACACGACAGGGAATTTCTTTCCCACTGACGCTCAGGGCGGTGCGGACGGCGCGCTCCAGTCCGCCGCAGCAGGGGACCTCCATACGCAGGACGGTGACGCTGCGCACATCGTTCCCCTGCAGGATGGCGGCCAGCTTCTCGCTGTAGTCCACCGGGTCCAGCTTGGGGCAGCCGATGAGGGTGACTCTGCCCCGCATAAAATCCTCGTGGAGCCGGGCATAGGCATATGCGGTGCAGTCCGCGGCGATCAGCAGCGCCGAATTCTGGAAGTATGGCGCGTTCAGCGGCACCAGTCGGATCTGGCAGGGCCACTGCGCCAGGCGCGACCCGCCATCGGAGGGCGCGGGCACATCCGCCGGGTGTGGTTGCAGGGCACGGGCGCGGCTGCCTGGGCAGGTATGTACGGCACGCCCGGCGGATACCGCCTGGGCATCATAGGCCTTTGCCTCCCGCTCCACGAAGCGGATCGCGCCGGTGGGGCAGGCGGGAAGACAGTCGCCCAGCCCGTCGCAGAAATCCTCCCGCATCAGCTTGGCCTTGCCGTCCACCATGGCGATCGCACCCTCGTGGCAGGCCGCAGCACACGCGCCGCAGCCGTTGCACAGATGTGCGTCAATTTCGATGATTTTCCTTGTCATTTCTGTACCTCCTGCCGCTGCCTGCGGCGCTGCTCCGCTTCTTCCTTCTGCTTCTGGGCGATTTCCATCATGTGCGCGTACATTTCGTCCCCTACGCACTGCCGGGCGTATTTGCACCACTGGACGCAGCTGAGCGAATCGTTGTAGGCGACGAAGCCGCAGTTTTCGCATGCCACCTCGGTGTCGATGGAGAACATTTCGATGATCTGCCCGCAGTTCGGGCAGGTTTTTTCTATGATCGTGGGCGTGGTCGGTTTCCCCTGACAGCCGGACATCAGCATAGTATCCACCTCCTGCTTGACTTTACAGCTGTATTATCCTACAATACAGGCAGGAATTCGGTGGTTAAAACAACGAAATGGAGGGAGCCATGGATTTATTTCAGCTGCCCATTTTCCAGGGCGTAAGCCGGGAAGCATGGGAGGATATGCGCGCGCAGGGGTGCGTCCTGCGCCGCCGCTTCGAGAAGGGGGCATATGTGTTCCGCACCGGAGACAGCACCCGCCAGATCGGGATCGTGTGCACCGGGAGCGTGCGTATTGAAAGCAACGACCTTTGGGGGAACCGGAGCATCCTCAGCGCGGTGGCGCCGGGGCAGGTGTTCGCGGAGAGCTACGCCATCTGCGGCATTCCGATGATGGTGGATGCGGTGGCGGCGGAGGACAGCGATATCGCGTTCCTTTGCCTGGAGCCGCTGCTGAAGCGCAGGGATTCGGAGGCGTACCCCAGGATATTGGAAAATCTCCTGCGCCTGTCCGCCCAGAAAAATCTCACATTATCCAACCGCATTTTCTGCACCACGGCGAAAACCATCCGGGGACGGCTGGTGACCTACCTGTCCGCACAGGCGGCGAAGAACGGGAGCATGGACTTTTTCCTGCCCTTTGACCGCCAGCAGATGGCGGATTACCTGAACGTGGACCGCAGCGCTCTGTCCAAGGAGCTGTGCCGGATGCGGGAGGAGGGGATGCTGCGCTTTCATAAAAACCACTTCACCTTGCTGAAGATGGGGGAGCCTGGAGCGCCAGCTCCTGATACAGCCCCACCGCCATTGTGACCCCTATGTGCTCCGCCGCAGCGAGCAGTGCGTCCAGCGTTTCCGGCGTGCGCCGCATGAGAAAATCCACCCGGTCGGTGTGGCGCTCGATCCGGTAGCGGCAGTGCAGGGCATCGTCCTTGTGGGGGAATTCTCCCCCGGCATCCGGCGGCAGGGGGGATGCGCGGGAGCCCTCCATGTCCAGAGTGACCACCGCGCCGTCCAGTGCCGCTTCCAGCCAGATTTCCCGGCCGGAATACCGGGAAAGATACGCCTCCGGCAGCTGGTTCAACGGGACGGGCGGCAGGAAGATCGGACCCTCTGCCGTCTGCCCGCAGCCCTCGGATACGCCCACGGGGCAGGGGAGCCGACTGCGCAGATATTCCGCCATCGCCCCGGCCCGTCCGTCGTCCGGGCGTTGGAAGTCCAGCAGCAATGCTGCCGGCTCCAGCTGCGGGAGCAGCGCCAACAGCGTATCGGCAACGCACGCCGGGTCGTGGCCCCGGATGGGCATCCGGTCGTTGAGGATCAGCAGCGAACGGGCGGGAAGGGCGTCCGGCAGGTCACAAAGCCCCGTGCCGTCCGGCGAAAAGTGGCAGGCCATGTAGCCCATGTGAGCGGGAAATGCGCCGCAGGAGGCAATTTCCCCGGCGGTCATCGCAAGATAAAGTGGAATTGCCATGGACAAAAGTCCCCTTCCGTGTTATAATGCTTCCATATTCTATGAAAGCGCGGTGCAGATTATGTCCTTTTCTCTCCTGCCCACATGGACCGCCGAGGCGCTTCCGGCGGTGACGCCGACACAGCTGAAGCGGAAGGGCATCCGGCTGCTTATGCTGGATTTCGACAATACGATCGTGCCGTATACCACCGATGTGCCTACGGAGGAAATGGTGCATTGGCTGGACAGCATGGCCCAGTCCGGTATCCGGCTGTGCGTGGTGTCCAACAGCCGCAACGAGCGGGTGCAGCGGTTCTGCAGGGCGTATGACCTGCCATGCATCACCCGGGCGGGAAAGCCGGGGACACGGGGCATCCGGGAATGCCTGGAGGCTTACGGCGTGCCCCGGGAAAACGCCGCGCTGGTGGGCGATCAGATTTACACGGATACCCTGGCTGCGAACCTGGCGGATGTGAACGCCATCCTGGTCCCCGCCATCGACAATCATAATTTCTGGCTGAAGGCACGCCATGTGCTGGAACTGCCGTTTATCTATGCTGCAAAGAAAAGGAGATTAGAATCATGAAAAACATCGAAAAATTCCTGTCGCTTCTGTCCGGCGAGGTGGATGGCCTGCTGCTGACCTCCCGCTACAGCCGCCATTACGCGGCGGAGTTCGACATCGCCGAGGGCGTGGCCATCGTCACCGCCAAGGGCTGCCGCTACTTTACTGACAGCCGCTATATCGAATCCGCGCAGAAGAATATCCAGGGCTTCGAGGTGATCGACGTCGCCACGGAAAAGAGCTTCTCCGCCTGCCTGAATAAGGCCATCGCCGAATTTGACGTGACGGCACTGGGCTACGAGGAGGATTACCTGACCGCGGCGGAGCTGTTCGACTATGAAAAGCTGCTCAACGCCCGCCTGGTCCCCTTCAACGGGAAGATCAACGGCTTCCGGGGCGTGAAGGAGGATTGGGAGCTTGCCCTGATGCGCAAGGCGCAGGACATCACCGACGCGGCGTTTACCCAGGTCCTGGAGCGGATCCATGCCGGCATGACGGAGCTGGAGCTCCAGGCGGAGCTGATCTATTGCCTGTATAAGAACGGCGCGCAGGGGCTTTCCTTTGACCCCATCGTGGTCTCCGGGCCCAACACCAGTATGCCCCATGGCGTCGCCGGGGAGCGGAAGCTCCAGCCGGGGGACTTTATCACCATGGACTTTGGCGTTTTGTACCAGGGCTATTGCTCGGACATGACCCGCACCGTAGCCCTGGGCTACGCCACGGAGGAGATGCAGAAGGTCTACCATGTGGTCCAGGAGGCACAGCTGGCCGGGATCGCCGCCTCCAGAGCCGGTGTGACCGGCCGGGAAGTGGACGGCGCAGCCCGGAAGGTGATCGCGGACGCCGGATATGGCGCATACTTTGGCCACGGCTACGGCCACAGCCTGGGGCTGGAGATCCACGAGATGCCCAGCTGCAACTCCAGGAACGATCAGCCCATGCCTGTTGGTGCGGTATGCTCGGCTGAGCCGGGGATCTACCTGCCGGGAAAATTCGGCGTGCGCATTGAGGATGTGGTGATTTTCGGGGAGGATGGTTGTGAGGTGATCACCCACAGCCCCAAGAATTTGATCGTAATCTGAAAAAAGTTGCGGATTGCCCTTGAAAAATCCTGCTTCTTCGTTTAGAATGTTAGTGTTGAAAGAATGCAATTTAATTTTCCCAATGGGAAGGATCTAGGAGGATAAACAAAATGATTTCTGCAGGCGAATTTCGCAACGGCGTCACCTTCGACATGGACGGCAAGGTCATGCAGGTGATCGAGTTCCAGCATGTTAAGCCCGGCAAGGGCGCTGCTTTCGTCCGCGTCAAGATGAGAAATGTCATCACCGGCGGTGTGACCGAGACCAGCTTCAACCCCTCTGCCAAGTACCCCACCGCATATGTGGAGCGCCGGAAGATGGAGTATTCCTATAACGATGGCTCGCTGTACTATTTCATGGACCCGGAGACCTACGAGCTGGTTCCGCTGGAGAAGGATATGCTGGGCGACGCGTTCCAGTTTGTCAAAGAGAATGACACCTGCACCATTATGAGCTACAAGGGCAGCGTGTTCGGCGTGGAGCCGCCCCGGTTCGTGGAGCTGGTGGTCACCGCCACTGAGCCCGGATTCGCCGGCAACACCGCCACCAACGTGACCAAGCCCGCCACCGTGGAAACCGGAGCAGAGGTGAAGGTGCCTCTGTTCATCAACGAGGGCGACAAGATCCAGATCGACACCACCACCGGGGAGTATCTGGGCCGCGCCAAGGCATAACGGATAAGGAGAAGCTTATGACCATTTCTGAAAAATCCGCCTACCTGAAAGGGCTGATGGACGGCCTGAAGCTGGACACCGAAACCGCTGAGGGCAAGATGATCTCCGCCATGGTGGAGCTTCTGGGCGATGTGTGCAAGAAGCTGACCGACGTGGAGGATACCACCATCGCCATCTCCGACGAGCTGGACGAGATCGAGGAGGACCTGGACGCCATCGAGGATTATATCCTGGATGAGGACGACGATGACTTCGATTTCGACGATGACGATTTCGAGGATTTTGATGAGGATGAGGACGAAGACGAGGATGAGGAGGACGACGAAGACGAGGATGACTACGACTTCGGCGACGACGACATCACCGTCTATGAGGTAGAATGCTCCTGCGGCAATATCATCGATTTCGATGAGGATACCCTGGAGAAGGGCAGCATCGTCTGCCCCAACTGCGGCGAAACGCTGGAGTTCGTCTTCGGGGACGAGGAGTAATTGCATTTCCCGGTCATCACTGCCGCAGCCCCCGCTGCGGCAGTTTGACAAATAAAAAATGGGAGTGGTCAATTATGAAGAAGGCAATTGGAATCATAGTGGGTTTTCTCGTCTGCGCTGTAGTCATCGGAGCAGTCTGGGCGTATTCTCTGTGGAAAAATCCGATCGTTGCACAAATTGATCAGACCATGGATGGCTATCTGATCCGGGAGGATGGGAGCATGGAACCCTGCCAGGTCACCCTCAGCGGAGTGTCGCGGCACTTCCGTGTCCAGGATGCGGCGTCACCGGATAATTTTGAGGGGCAGATCAGCTTCAACGGGAATTACGTCAAGGCCTACATAGAGTATTATGACGGGCGCGAATATGGATTCTGGAGCTACCTCGAAAACGTCTACGGTGTGGAAGGCTCCGATACCAAGCATTCCCACTTCATCCTCGGCAAGGAGATGGATTTTGTGACGGTGGAGTGCTGGCTGGATGCGGACGGAAAAATGACCGCCCAGGATGCCGGGACACCTGCACTGTTGTTGGCGCCTGCGCCCGGTGAGGCGGATATCCCCGGATTGCTTGCCCAAATGGGGGAAATCATGGAGGAATTCCCCGCGCTGAGTGAAGACTATCACTGTGAATGGTGGAATCTTGCGTGTTAGAAGAAGATAGATTGTGCCCGGAATGTAAGACGATCACCTCTCTGCATTTTTGAAACAGAACCTGAAAAGTCGGATTTCGTTTGAAAGGAGCAGCGCTATGAAAAAACGTTGAACATCCTTGCGAGAATTTTGGTGGCCGCGGTTCTAATCCTGGGCGTGGCGGCAATTGCGGCCGCAGTCCATTTCTGGAACAACCCAATTGAAACGCAGGTGGAGAAGACGCTGCAGGGTTACTTCCTGCTGAACGACGGCAGTACGGAGCCTTGCGAGGTTTCGCTGACCGGCGTATCGCGGCACTATTATTTCGGGAATGAACTGGACAGCTTTGACGGCTGCGTGGATTTCAGCGGGAAGTCCATCCGCGTTTTCGTGGAGAAGCTGGAAGGGTATGACACATTGCACATGTACTATAGCGGATCTGGCACAGACCAGGTGCCGGTTCTGATCGGTTGGGAGCTGGATTATCTGGTGCTGCAGTGCTACATGGACGCAGACGCAGAGCCCAGGCTGCTGGTTGCCCCAGCCGCCGACACGGAGGAGATCGCTGCGCAGCTTGCCTACATGGAGCAGCTCCTGGAGGAGAACCCTGGCTGGAATTACGGCTACGACTATGAATGGTGGAATATAGAAGTATGAATCGGAAAGAACTGTTTCGCTCGCTGAAATTTTTGCTGTTTTCTGTTTCGGCGGGGATCATCCAGCTGGGCGGCTTTGCCCTGCTCAATGAGCTGCTGCACCTGGATTACTGGCTGTCCTATCTGGTGGCGCTGGTGGCGTCGGTGCTGTGGAATTTCACCTTTAACCGCCGGTACACCTTCCGCTCTACGGAGAATGTGGGCAGGGCTATGCTGCTTGTCTTCGGCTATTACTGCGTGTTCACGCCGGTTTCTACCGGGCTGGAGCATCTGCTGGCCGGGAATTTGGGCTGGAATGAATATCTGGTCACGGCCATGAATATGGTGCTGAACTTCGTAACGGAGTTCCTGTTCCAACGGTTCGTGGTCTACCGCAAATCCCTGGACACCAACGAATTGGCCGAGGGAGAGTAAATGTATGCGCTGCAAGGCTCCGGCCTTGCAGTGTTTTTTTATCCCCAGAACAGGCGGACGGTCAGACTGGCGACCAGAAATCCCGTGAAATCCGCGATCAGAGCGGCGGGAATGGTGTAGCGTGTGTTCCGGATCCCCGCCGCGCCGAAGTAGACGCTGATGGTGTAGAATGTGGTTTCCG
>JAJQHS010000104.1 GCA_021199635.1 Bacillota bacterium | reverse complement strand
GCTGGAGGAGTGCAAAAAATATGCCCAGGAGGGGCCGTTCCTGTTCCCGGAGGACCTGACCACCGACCAGCCTGAGCGGCAGGTGATGGCGGAGATCATCCGCGAGAAGCTTCTCTGGTGCCTCGATCGGGAGATTCCCCACGGCACCGCGGTGGAGATCACGAAATTTTCCGAGCGGGACAATGGGATCATCGACATTGACGCCACCATCTACTGCGAAAAAGCCAGCCACAAGGGCATCATCATCGGCAAACATGGCGCCATGCTGAAGAAGATCTCCACCATGGCCAGGAACGACTGCGAAAAATTCATGGGCACAAAGGTTTTCCTGACCACCTGGGTAAAGGTGAAGGAAAACTGGAGGGATTCAGATTTCCTGGTCCGGAATTTCGGCTACAGCGAATAATTTCCAGGGTTGACATTTCCGCCTTCTGCAAATCCTAACAGCGGAGGGGACGTAAATGAATGCTGCGGATTATTGGAACATTTTTATGGACACCGGAGCGCCGGAGGCCTATATGGCCTATACCCGGGCACTGCGAATGGAGGAAAGCCATGTATCTGACGACCAGGGGACTGGTGCTTCGGGTCACGGACTACAATGACAAGGATGCCCTGCTGACCCTGCTGACCGGCGAAAACGGAAAACTGACTGTAAAGGCCCGGGGACTCCGCCGGAAAAACAGCCCATTGGTTGCGCCCTGCCAGCTGCTTTCCTACGGAGAATTCACATTGTTTGAATACCGGGGGATGTACACTGTCAACGAGGCTTCCGCGATCGAGCTGTTCTCCGGCCTGCGTCGGGACCTGCCGAAGCTCTCCCTGGGGACGTATTTTGCCCAGGTTGCGGAGGTGCTTTCCCAGGAGGATATGCCCAATCCGGAGCTTCTGAGCCTGACGCTGAACTGTATGTATGCCCTGTCCCGGCTGGAGATCGCGTGCGAGATGACCAAGGCGGTGTTCGAGCTGCGCGCGGCGTGTCTGGCAGGCTACCAGCCGGCGCTGTTCGGCTGCCATGTCTGCGGAAGCCAGACGCCGGACCGGTTTGACATCGCCCAGGGACGGCTGGAATGCAGCGGCTGCCGCAGCGCCGGTTCCGATGGGATCCGGATGCCGGTCAACACCGATGTGGTGCAGGCCATGCAGTACATCGTTTATTGCAGCCCGAAAAAGTTGTTTTCCTTCCAGCTTGGCGCGGAAAATCTGGAAATGCTTTCCTCCATTACGGAGGCATACTTAACCACCCAGCTGGAGCGGGGTTTCTCCACGCTGGACTTTTACAAATCCCTGCTGCTCACCGGTTGACACGGGATAGGCAGGTACCATCTTATCAGGAGATCACTATGTCTGAATTATACGAAAAATCCCTGGTGAAGCTGGAGCTTGACCAGGTGCTCCGGCAGCTGGCGGAATGCGCCGGGAGCCAGGAGGGGAAGGACGCCTGTCTGCGCCTGCGTCCCGTCTCTGACCTGGAAACGGTGCGGCAGCTGCTGGAGGAAACGTCCACCGCAGCGGAGCTTTCCACCCGGAAAGGAAATCCGGGATTTTCCGCGGTGTCCGATGTTTCCGCCTCGCTGGAGCGGGCCGACCGGGGCGGCTGCCTCCAACCAATTGAGCTGATGCGCATTGCGGAGGTGCTTCGCTGCGCCCGGAACCTGAAAAGCGATTTTGGCGATGAGGAAACTCCCTCCGTACTTACCCCGCTTTTCCAGGGGCTTACGCCCAATAAATATTTGGAGGATCGGATTTCCGGCGCGATTTTGTCAGAGGAGGAGATCGCCGATACAGCCAGCCCGGAGCTGGCGGACATCCGCCGCCATATGCGGATCCAGGCGGGAAAGATCAAGGATGGCTTGCAGAAAATCATCTCCTCCCCGTCCTATGCCAAATATCTGCGGGACCCCATCATCACCATCCGACAGGGGCGCTATGTCGTTCCGGTGAAGAGCGAACACCGCGGGGATGTGCCGGGCCTGGTTCATGACGTTTCCGCCACCGGTTCCACCTATTTCGTCGAGCCCATGTCCGCCGTCAATGCCAACAATGCCCTGCGGGAGCTGGAGCTGAAGGAGAAGAAGGAAATCGAGCGGATTCTGGCGGAGCTTTCCGCCGAGGCGGCGGCCTACCGGGAAAATATCGATCTGGATGTGCAGCTGCTCATCCGCCTAGATGTGATATTTGCCAAGGCTAAGCTGGCCTACCGGATGCGCGCCTGGGCGCCGGAGATGAACGACCAGGGGAAAATCCGCCTGCGCAATGCCCGGCACCCGCTGATCGACCCGCAAAAGGTCGTGCCCATCTCCCTGCACCTGGGGACGGAGTTTGACTCTATGATCATAACCGGGCCAAATACCGGCGGTAAGACCGTCACACTGAAAACCATCGGCCTTCTGACGCTCATGGCGGAGTGCGGCCTGCATGTTCCTGCGGGGGATGGCAGCACGCTCTCTACCTTTGATGCCATCCTGGCGGACATTGGCGACGAGCAGTCCATCGCCCAGAGCCTTTCGACGTTTTCCAGCCATATGCGCACCATCGTGGATGTGGTCGGCGAATGCGACGGCAGGACGCTGGTGCTGTTTGACGAGCTTGGTGCGGGGACTGACCCGGCTGAGGGCGCGGCGCTGGCTATTGCACTCATCGAATTCTGCCGGAAAATGGGCAGCCGCGTGGCGGCCACCACCCATTATGCGGAGCTGAAGCTGTACGCCATGCGCACGCCGGGGGTGATCAACGCCTCCTGCGAATTTGACGTGGAGACCCTCCAGCCCACCTACAAGCTGCTGATCGGCATCCCTGGGAAATCCAATGCCTTTGCGATTTCCCGCCGCCTGGGTCTCCCGGAGGAGATCCTGAAGCAGGCGGATGACCTGGTAGGCAAAAGCGACCGGGACTTTGAAGACGTGCTGTCTCAGCTGGAGCAGCAGCGCCAGCAGATGGAGGCTGCCCGCTTGGAGGCGGAGCGGCTGCGCCTGGAAACCGAGGCCATCAAGCGCCAGAGCGAGGAATATAACGCCCGTCTGCAAAAGGAGCGGGACAAGGCTCTGGAAGCGGCCAGAGTGGAGGCACGGCAGATCATTGCCGATGCCAGAGCTGCCGCCAATGCCGCCTCCGATGAGCTGAAGGCACTGCGTAAGCAGGTGGAATCCGGGGATTCCTCCGGCGTGAACCAGCGCCAGACCGAGCTGCGCCGAAAGCTGAACGATGCGGAGAGTGCTCTGCGCACCGCCGCGCCGGAGGCGAAGCGTCCCGCACCGACCCGCCCGGTTCTGGTAGGGGACACGGTGGAGATGCTGAAGCTGGGCACCAAAGCCAGCGTGATCGCGATCAATAAGGATGGCACGTATCAGCTCCAGGCGGGTATCCTGAAGCTGACCGTAAAGCCGGACGAGGTTTATCTGCTGGAAAACGAGAATCCCTACAAGGAAAAGGGCCGCCCGGCGCATTCCGGGCGGGAGATGAAGCTTTCTGCCATGCCGCAGGAGGTGGACCTGCGGGGAATGGACGCGGTGGAGGCAGTCAACGTGCTCCAGCGCTATCTAGATGAAGCCATGCGGGCAAACCTGACCTCCGTGCGCATTATCCACGGAAAGGGCACAGGCGTGCTCCGCAACGCCGTACAGCAGGAGCTAAAAAAGACAAAATTTGTCAAATCCTTCCGGCTGGGCGTCTATGGCGAGGGGGAGGACGGCGTTACCATCGCCGAATTTCGGTGAAAAAAGTGCAAATGATACGCCGCAACAGTTGACTTTTCCCGGAAATTTGGTATCATAATAGGGAAATGGTTCCGAACTGATTTTACGCCTTCGGAACACTAAGGAGTGTTTGTTATGATCAGTAAAGAAATCGTTGTTCGCTGCGAGTCCGGCCTGCATAACCGGCAGGCTACATATTTCGTACAGAAGGCGAACGAGTTCGAAAGCAGCATCTGGCTGGAGTCGGAGAACCGGAAGATGAATGCCAAGAGCCTGCTTGGGATTATGTTCCTGGGCATTGTGACCGGCGCAACCGTCACGCTGTCCGCGGTCGGCTCGGACGCTGAGGCTGCTGTGAACGCTCTGGAGCTTCTGCTTCAACGGGATGTTTATTGATATGGACTGTGCGCAACCCGCCTCAATGCCCCGTTAGGACTGCATTGAGGCGGTCTTTTTTGGAGAGAATATGACATTTGAGGAATGCAAGGAAAAGGCGCTTACCCTGCCGTATGCCCCGGGCGTTTACATCATGCGGGACAAGTCGGACAAGGTGATTTATGTGGGCAAGGCCAAGAAGCTGAAGAATCGTGTCAGCCAGTATTTTCAGGATACCGCCTCCCATACGCCGAAAACACGGCTGATGGTCAGCAAAATCGACCATTTTGACGTGATCGTGGCCGCGTCTGAGTTTGAGGCCTTGGTGCTGGAATGCTCGCTGATCAAGCGGTACCTGCCCAAATACAATATTTTGCTGAAGGATGACAAGGGCTACCCTTACCTCCGCCTGAACATGAAGGACGCCTATCCCAGGATCACAATGGTCAGTAAGCTCTCCGACGATGGCGCCGGATATTATGGGCCATTCGGCTCCCGCCGGGTGACGCAGGAGGTGCTGGAGGCCATTCGGGTGACGCTGAAGCTGCCCGGCTGCACACGGGAATTCCCCAGGGATGTGGGGAAGGACCGCCCCTGCCTGAATTATCACATGAACCAATGCTCCGGCTGGTGCTTGACGGAGAGGACCCAGGCGGAATACCGGGAGCGGATAGAGCAGGCGCGGCAGCTGCTGCTGGGGAATTATAAAGCAGTGGCAGAGCAGCTCCGCAGCCAGATGCTCTCCGCGGCGGAAAACCTGGAATTTGAGCTGGCGGCCAGCCTGCGCGACCGGCTGAACGCCGTGGAGGCGTTGGGGCAGAAGCAGCTGGTCACAGCCGCTGCTTCCACCGATACGGATGTGGTGGGCTATGGTGAATCGGAGACCAAGGGCTGCTTCGCCGTACTGCATTTCCGGGGCGGCAATCTGATGGATAAGGATTATACGGTTTTCCCAATACCTGACGATGCCGTGGAGGCGGTTTCCAGCCTGGTGAAGCAGTTTTATCTGAGCCGGGGGATCGCGCCCGGGCGGGTGCTGCTGCCATTTGCCATTGAGGATGCCCCGCTTTTCGCCCAGATGATGGAGCAGCAGACGGGCCGGAAGCTAAAGCTGACAGTTCCCCAGCGGGGGGACAATGTGCGCCTGGTGGAGCTGGCAAATACCAATGCCCGGGAGGAGGCCATCCGCCTGACGGACAAGGAGGAAAAGGCCACAGGTGCTCTGGCGCTGCTGGGCAAAATGCTTGCCATGGAGCCGCCGGAGCGGATCGAATCCTACGATATTTCCAACATTTCCGGAACGGATATTGTGGCCAGCATGGTGGTATTCCAGGACGGCAAGCCGAAAAAAAGCGAGTATAAGCGCTTCAAGGTGGAGGGCTTGTCTGGCCAGGATGATTACGCGTCTATGCGCCAGGTGCTCACGCGCCGGTTCACCCATTATCAGGCATCTGACCCGGGATTCGAAAATGCGCCGGACCTTCTGCTGATCGACGGCGGCGTGGCCCACGCTAACGTGGCGCTGGAGGTTCTGAACGCGCTGTCCCTTTCCTTCCCTGTGTTTGGCATGGTCAAGGATGACCGGCACCGCACCCGGGCGCTGGTCACTGCGGCAGGGGAGGAGATCGGCATTGACAGGAACCAGGCGGTGTTTTCCCTGATCGGCAATATCCAGGAGGAAACGCACCGTTTCGCGATCACCTACCACCGCCAGCTGCGCAGCAAGAGGCTGAAATATTCCGAGCTGGATGCCATTCCCGGGATCGGGCCGAAGCGCAAGCAGCTACTGCTGAAAAGCTATAAATCCCTGTCCGCGATCGGCCAGGCAAGCCTTCAGGAGCTGGGGCGGATGCTTCCTAAGGATGCGGCGGCAGCTGTCTATTTTCATTTTCATCCCAATGGGGAGGGAGAGGACGCATGAGAGTCATTGCAGGGACTGCCAAGGGAACGCAGTTGAAAACGCCGGAGGGGATGCAGACCCGGCCCACCGCTGACCGGGTGAAGGAGGCCATGTTCAGCATCCTCCAGTTTGACATTCCGGGCAGACAGGTTCTCGACCTGTTCGGCGGCACAGGCCAGCTCGGGATCGAGGCCATCAGCCGCGGCGCGAAGAGCGCGGTATTCGTGGACGCCGGGGAGAGCGCCTGCCGCCTGATCCGGGAGAATCTGCGCAAGGCGGGTATGGCGGAGCAGGCACGCGTTATCCGCAGCGACTATATGGAATATCTGTGCCGCTGCCGGGAGCAGTTTGATCTGATCCTTCTGGACCCCCCTTACGCGGAAGTTTTTCTGGAAAATTCGATAAAAAAGATAACGGAAATTGACATTTTGCGATCTGGTGGTATAATAGTGGCGGAACGCCCTGTTGGCAAGGAGCTTCCCTGGGAATTTCCCGGCTACCACCGTTCCAAAGACTACAAATACAGGAAGACGCTGCTCACGTTATACCGCAAGGATGGAGCCGGAGTAACCGATTATGAAAATTGCCATTTATCCGGGCAGCTTTGATCCGGTGACCAGTGGGCACCTGAATATCATCCGCCGGGCTGCAAACATTTTTGACAAGCTGATCGTCTGCGTTATGGTCAACGCCGGGAAGCATACCATGTTTACGCTGGAGGAGCGGGCTGAGCTGATCCGCACCGTAACAGCGGATATCCCCAATGTGGAGGTGGATTGCTCCGGTGAGCTGCTGGCAGAGTATGCCCGCGGGCGCGGAAGCTGCGTCATTGTCAAGGGGCTTCGCGCCGGCTCGGACTTTGAGAATGAATTCCAGATGGCTATGATAAACCATAAGATCAACCCGGATCTGGATACCATGTTCCTCACAGCCGAGCACCAGTATATGTACATGAGCTCCAGCACCGTCAAGGAGCTGGCAGCTTACGATGTGGATTTGTCCGATTTTCTGCCTGCGCAGATCATACCGGAGGTCAAAAAACGTGTATCTACCATATATCAAGGAGGAAATAGAAAATGAACGAACAACACATTGAGGATATTATCAGCGCTCTGTATGATATGATCCAGGATGCCCGGGCGCTGCCTTTGGGCGCGGACAAGTGCATTCTTGAGCGGGATAAGGTGCTGGATATGCTCGATGAGATCATTGCCCAGCTCCCTTCCGAGCTGAAGCAGTCCCGCACCATTGTGGAGTCCCGCAATGAGCTGATAGGCCAGGCACGCCGGGAGGCGGAGGGGATCATCCGTACCGCCCAGAAGAAGGCGGAGGAACTGGTTTCCCAGGAGGCTGTGTACCAGGAGGCGCGCCGCCAGTGCCAGGAGATGTACGCCAAGACCCAGGAGAAGATCGGCCAGCTGCGCAAAGCCAGCAACGAATATATGGACGATGCGCTCCGCCGCACCGAAACCTCCATTGCCCAGTCCCTGGCGGATGTGCAGCAGACCCGCGCCAAGTTCCAGGCGCTGACCGAGGCGCAGGAGAATCGGGCAGCCGAGAATACCGAGGCCACCGAGAATACCGAGGCCGCCGAGGGGCAGGCCTGACCCAATATAAAAGACAGCTCAGGGGGATTTCTTTGAGCTGTTTTTTAAGATATGGATATGGAGGAATGGAAATGAACTACATGGATCGTTACCGGTACTGGTGCAGCGCCGGCCTGCCTGCGGATGTGCAGGCGGAGCTTGCTTCCATTGCCAACGATGAAGAGGAGCTGAAGGGGCGCTTCGGAAGTGACCTGCAATTCGGCACGGCGGGTATGCGCGGTATCATGGGCGCGGGCAGCAATCGCCTGAACCGCTACACCGTCCGCAGAGCCGCCCAGGGTATGGCAGCCTGGCTGTCCGGCACCGATCTGCCGCAGAAGGCCGCCATCGGCTACGATTCCCGTCACAATTCCCAGCTGTTTGCCGAGGTCTGCGCTGTGGCATTCGCGGAAGCGGGCATTCATACTTATCTGTATGATCGCCTGGCCCCTACGCCAATGCTGTCCTACGCAGTGCGGGAGCTGGGCTGCGGATGCGGCATCGTGATCTCCGCCAGCCATAACGCCGGGGCGTATAACGGCGTCAAGTGCTACGGCCCCGACGGCTGCCAGATGACCGACGCGCCCGCTGCCATCGTCACGGAGAAGATCGCGGGCATCGCATACTTCCTCCCGGAGGAAAAATCTTTCCCGGAATTCATGGCTGAGGGCAAAATATCTTATATTGATCAGTCCGTTTGGGAGAAGTATTACACTACCGTCCTGGCGGAGGCTGTGGAGCCGGAGATGATCCGCTCCGCCGGGCTGAACATTGTCTACACCCCCCTGTGCGGCACCGGGAATGAGCCGGTTCGCACTGTCCTGGGGCGCTTGGGCGTGAATATCACCGTGGTTGGCTGCCAGGAGAAGCCGGATGGCGATTTTAAAACCTGCGAATACCCCAATCCGGAAACGGACGCAGCCCTGAATGAAAGCTACAAGGTGGCGCGTACTGCTCCCTGTGACGTAATCCTGGGCACTGACCCGGATGCGGACCGGGTGGCCATCGCTGTGCCCAATGGGGACGGGTTCCAGAAGCTGTCCGGAAATGAGCTGGGCTTCCTGCTGATGGACTATATCCTGAAGGCCAGGTCTGCCCGGGGCGATCTGCCTGAAGGCGCCGAGGTGGTGCGCAGCATAGTTTCCTCCCCGCTGGCGGACCGGGTCGCCGCCCACTACGGTGTGGCGATGAAGACCGTACTCACCGGTTTCAAGTACATCGGCGGCGAAATTCTGGAACTGGAAAACAAGGGCGAGGAGAAGAAATTTGTATTCGGCTTTGAGGAGAGCTGCGGCTACCTGAAGGGCACCTACGCCCGGGATAAGGATGCTGTCGTGGCATCCATGCTGGTGTGCGAAATGGCGGCATCCCTGAAAAAGCAGGGCAAGACCATTCTGGACGCGCTGGAGGAGCTGTACCGCACCTATGGCTATTATCTGGCCTACGTGCAGAGCATAGAGCTGACCGGCGCGGACGCCATGGAGAAGGCAGCGAAAATGATGGCCGATTTGCGCAGCCACGTGCCGGAGACCATCGGCGGCGCGAAGGTGACCATTGTCCGGGACTATCAGGTCAGCCGGGCCAAGGACCTGGCCTCCGGAGCGGAATCCGTCATTTATCTGCCCAAGTCCAATGTCCTGGAGCTGATCCTGGGGGAGCAGGGGAGCGTGATCGCCCGCCCGTCCGGAACCGAGCCAAAGGTGAAATTCTATTATACCGCAGTAGGCGAAACCAAGCAGGCGGCCAAGACGCTGCTGGATGCGCTGGTTGCACAGATGACGCAGTAATGTCCATATCCCTTACCCGGGGCAGTCCATTCGGATTGCCCCGGTTCTATTTTGCCAGGAGATAGAATAGGCTGTAACGAAGGAGGGGGACAAATTATGGTTCTCAAGCAAAAAATCGGCGCAAGGGCAGCCGGGATCCCGGCAGGGCTGGCGCTGGGGCTGCTGGTTAGCGGGATCGTGACCCTTGGCGGTGCAGCGGTGGTGGCGAAGCTGATCGAGTCGGAGAAGATAGGGGAGAACGGCGTAGGCTATGGCGCGATGATCGTGCTGGTGATTGCCTCCGCAATGGGCGCGTGGACGGCAGAGGGCAGGATCCAACGGATGCGCCTGCAGGTGTGCCTACTGTCCGGATTGAGCTATTTTCTGGTACTGCTTTCCTCAGCGGCACTGTTCTTTGGCGGGCAGTACAGCGGCATGGGCGCAACGGCTATGGCGATCCTTGCCGGGAGCGCAGGTGTCGCACTGCTCAGTATGCGCCCGCAGAAGAACCGTATACGCCACGGGAGAAAAAAGGCCTATCGTTAAGTTGTACAAAAAATCGCAACAGGTAAGCCAAATTTACCTGTTGCATGCTTCTTGCAGGAAAACTTGCACAATCAACATTTTGTGCCTGTTCCGGGAAAAGGGCCGCTACATCTGGCAAAAAAGTTGAAAATGGTAAAGAATTTATTGTTTCTGGTTTCACTAGTTGACATAACGGCGTTGACATAAAAATCGGCATAATTTACAAAAATCGTAAAAATAGACAAAAGCGCTTGAAATTTCATCCATTTTGGAGTATAGTATTCATGCATTGTGGTTATCTGGTTAATTCCGCCCTGCCTCCCTGCGTGAATTGCTTTCGCCATCATGGTGCAGTTGGAGGTATGCAGGATATGCAGTTTTCTCTTCGGTCCGAATTTTCTTTTTTGCGGCGCAGCTGGCGGCTTCTTGCGCTGGCCGTGTCCCTGATTTCCGGATGTCTCAGCGGGATTTATTTTGCAGCCAACGCCGATGTTACTTACCTTCTAATGATGCGCGCTGTGCCCGGCGCCAGCGTGTCGATCGCCGGAGCGTTTGCGGCTGCCCTTTTACCTTTCCTGATTGCTGCTTTTGCAGCTTTTCTTTCCATGCCTTACCTTGTATTCCCGGTGTGCTTCTGCAAGGCGTTCCTTTATGGGGCCTGCTCCTGGGGCGTTTGGGTTAATTATGGCGGCGCTGCCTGGCTCGTGGGCGGGCTTCTGCAGTTTGGAAATCTGTGTCTGATTCCCTTGCTTTGCTGGTATTCGCTGCGCGTGACAGCGGACGCCGTGCGATCTCTCGGGCGGGATTTTCAGGTTTGCTGCCTGGCTGCGGCTGTGGTTGGAATTGTGGACTATTGTATAGTTTCGCCGTTTCTGGCGATGCTGATAAATTCTTAGATTGCAAATGGGAAGGTACGCGAATTCATGCTGGATCTGATCGATGCTTATGAGAATTACCTTACAAAGGTAAAGCAAGCATCTGCGAACACCATCGCTTCCTATATGCGGGACATCCGGCAGTTTGCCGATTGGCTCGGGGAAACTGAGGGCGCGAATGTTGTCGATGCGACACAAGTGAATATCAGCGATTATTTCGCCCACCTGACCCAGGAGGGGCGCTCCGGCGCGACGGTTTCACGGAGCCTGGCCGGGCTGAAGAATTTCTACAGCTACGTGGTTTCCTCCGGTTTCCTGGAGAAGAGCCCCGTGGTCGATATCCATGTGGACAGGGGGGAGAAGAAGCTGCCCCAGATCCTTACCGGGCGGGAGATCGAGCTGCTGCTGTCTCAGCCGGTGTGCGTGGACGCCAAAGGATTCCGGGATAAGGCCATGCTGGAGGTCCTGTATGCAACCGGCATCCGCGTCACAGAGCTGATCGAGCTGGATGTGGACGATGTGAACCTGGAGCTTGCCAGCATCAAATGCGCCGGGGCGAAGAAGACCCGGTCCATTCCGCTGTATCCCGCCGCCTTGCGGGCGCTGTCCGTCTATATGAACGAGGTACGCGCCGGTATGCTCTCCGACCCGGCGGAGCAGGCGCTGTTCGTGAACGTAAACGGCACGCGGATGAGCCGCCAAGGCTTCTGGAAAATCCTGAAGCATTACCAGGCCACCGCCCACATTGAGAAGGATATCACGCCCCACACCCTGCGCCATAGCTTTGCGGTGCATCTGCTGGAGAATGGGGCAGACCTGGGCTCCCTGCAGGAGCTGATGGGGCACAGCGATATCTCCTCCACGCAGATGTACACCCACATGCTCAACCAGCGCCTGAAATCCGTATACGACAAATGTCATCCCAAAGCATAAAAAGATCTGCCGTGCGAGCCCGCATTGCAGATCTTTTTTCGCGCTTATAAGTAAAGGGAAGTGCCGCCCAGGAGCCTGGGCGGCACGGTGTTTATGTCAGATGCCGGTCATGGCGGCCAGGACGTCCACTTCCATTTTCTGGATGCTCTTCTTCATCGCCAGACCCTCGTCAATGTCTACATCGGTGAAGTGCCCGTCGTGGGTGCAGACGATCCGGTTGGTCTTGCCCTCCAGCAGTAGCTCCACGGCCATGTAGCCCATCTTGGTGGCGTTTACCCGGTCCCGCCCGCTGGGCGAGCCGCCGCGCTGGATGTGGCCAAGAACGGTGACCCGGGGGTCCAGGTCGATGGCATCCTTGATCTGCTTGGCAATTTCGGCGGCAGAGCCTGCGCCCTCCGCTACAACGATCATGTAATGGGTGAACCCGTTGAACCGCGCCTGGCGGATCTTCTCAATCACGTCCCGCTCAAAGTCGATCGGCTCCTCGGGCACCAGCACGGCGGTAGCGCCCACCGCAAGGCCAACGTACATGGCCAGGTACCCGGCGTTGCGCCCCATCACCTCCACCACGGAGCAGCGTTCGTGGGACTGCATGGTGTCGCGCAGCTTATCGATGCACTCGATGGCGGTGTTCGCCGCGGTATCAAAGCCGATGCAGTAGTTGGTGCAGCTGATGTCATTGTCAATGGTGCCGGGGATGCCGATCACGTTGATGCCGTACTTGGACAGCGCCCGGGCGCCCCGGAAGGTGCCGTCGCCGCCGATGGCCACAATGCTGTCCAGGCCAAGGAATTTACAGGTGGACACGGCCTTGCGCTGGCCTTCCTCGGTCATGAACTCCTTGCTGCGGGCGGTATACAGAATGGTGCCGCCCCGATTGATGGTGTGCCCAACGCTTTTTTCGTCCAGACGCACTACATCGCCGGTGATCAGGCCGTTCCAGCCCCGGCGGATGCCGAAGCATTCCAGCCCATGATAGAGCGCGGTTCTGACAACCGCACGGACACAGGGGTTCATTCCGGGTGCATCGCCGCCGCTGGTAAGGACTCCGATTCGTTTCACGCTCATGGATAGTTCCTCCTGTCAATTATGGAATCTGCGTCTATTCTACCTTTTTTGCGGCAGAATGTAAAGGATTTTTTTCGTGGCAGGGGAGGGAAAGGACGGCATTCCAGTCCTTGCGGCATGGCCAGCTGTGTACAAAGAGGGCACAATTTTTTCGCTGCACGGTTGACAATCCGTGCATTTCGAATTATACTATTAGCAATTCCAGTGATTGTACTTTGCGGAGGGAAAAATAAAACATGGTAATTAAGTGGAACATCACAATTCCAAAGCTGTCCGGCGACGCGCAGCGCCGGGTGTACGTGTACCTGCCTGCGTCCTATGACACTGAGCCGGACTGGCGCTATCCGGTCATGTATATGTTTGACGGGCACAATGTATTCTTTGACGAGGATGCGACCTATGGCAAATCCTGGGGCATGAACCGTTATATGGAGGAGTCCGGGAAAGAGCTGATCATCGTGGCCGTGGAATGCAACCACGAGGGCAACTGCCGCCTGGAGGAGTATTCTCCCATCAACTTTGAAAATTCCACCCTGGGGAAAATCAAGGGCAAGGGCAGAACCTATATGAACTGGATGGTCAACACCCTGAAGCCCTATATTGACGCAAATTACCGCACCCTTACGGACCGGTGCAACACCATTATCGCCGGCTCTTCTATGGGCGGGCTGATGGCGCTGTACGGCGCATGCGTGTACAATCACGTATTCCAGCGGGCGGCCTGCCTTTCGCCCAGCCTTTGGGTCAGCCCTGGCAAGGTGCTGGAGATGGTCGCCCGGGCGCACATCCGCCGGGATACCTGCATTTACATAGATTACGGCAGTGAGGAGATTTTCAACCATGCCGCCAATGCCGAATCGCTGATCTCCACATCGCATCTGCTTCTGACCAAGCGTGTGAACCTGGCGCTGCGGGTGGTTCCGGGCGGAACCCACAGTGAGGCGTCCTGGGAGCGCCAGATTCCGATTTTTATGGATTGCCTGGGACTGTGAGGTTTGGTTATGGAAATTCGCTATATGAAGCACTACAGCGGCCACCTGGGGCGGGATATGGAGTTTAAGGTGTACGGCCATGCCGGAAAGCCTGTCATGTTCATCCCTTGCCAGGGCGGGCGATTCTTTGATTTTGAAAATTTTGGAATGGTGGACCACTGGGCGCAGTGGATCGAAGAGGGGAGATGTACGGTTTACTCCATCGACAGCATCGATAACGAGTCCTGGGCGGCCCAGGGCGCGGATAACCGCTGGCGCACGGAAAACCATGAGCGCTGGTACCGTTACGTGGTGGACGAAATGGTCCCCACCATCCGCCACCTCAGCGGTGAACGCAACGGATTTGACCAGCCCATCATGACCTTCGGCTGTTCCATGGGCGCGATGCACGCGGCCAATCTGTTCTTCCGCCGCCCGGATCTGTTTGACACGGTGTTTGCCATCTCCGGATTGTATGACTCGCGGATGTTCTTTGGCGATTACATGGACGATCTGCTCTATCAGAACTGCCCTGTGTATTATCTGCCGAACATGGCGTGGGACCATCCGTACATTCCGATGTATAACGAGCGGAAAATCCTGATCGTAGTGGGGCAGGGGGACTGGGAAGGCCCTCTGCTGGACTCCACCCGCTGGCTTGACACTGTGTGCGCCCAGAAGGGGATCCATGCCCGGTTCGAGTATTGGGGGTACGACGTGGCACATGATTGGCCCTGGTGGTTCCGAATGGTGGAGCATTACGTGCCGCAGCTCCTGTAACAAATTCATACAGAAAGAGAGAGGATCATTATGAAAAATTTCATCTTCATCAGCCCCAATTTCCCAGCCGGCTATTGGAAATTCTGCTCGGAGCTGAAAAAGAACGGTATGCGCGTACTGGGGATCGGCGACTGCCCCTATGGGGAGCTGACCCAGAACCTGCGGGACTCTCTGCATGAATATTATAAGG
>JAJQHS010000107.1 GCA_021199635.1 Bacillota bacterium | reverse complement strand
CCGCGATCAGGCGTAGGGGCAGGGGGGCGGTGGGTATGATGTGCGGCGCGGTGAACAGCCCAAAGTGGCTCCTGGCCGGCGCGGGCGCTGCGGCGGTATTTGTGCTGCTGTACGTGTCCTTTATGGGCTATGCCGGCGACCGGATCACCGCCTGGCTCCATCCGGAGGCCGATCCGGGGGACACGGGGTACCAAATCCTCCAGTCCCTGTATGCCATCGGCTCCGGCGGACTGTTCGGGCTGGGCTTCGGCAAGAGCCGCCAGAAATATCTGTATCTGCCGTTCCAGTATAACGACTATATCTTTGCCATCATCTGCGAGGAGCTGGGGCTGGTGGGCGCGCTGCTGATCATCGCACTGTTCGCCGCGCTGATCCTCCGGGGCTACTGGATCGCGCTGCGGGCGAGGGACCGGTTCTCCACCGTATTTGCGGCGGGGCTGGTCACGCTGACCGCCGTGCAGACCATTATGAACCTGTGCGTTGTGACCAATATGCTCCCCTCCCCGGGAATCGCCCTCCCATTTTTCTCCTACGCCGGCACGGCACTGGCGGTGAACCTGGGGGAGATGGGGATCGTTCTGAGCATCTCCCGACAGCGGGAAAAGACAAAACTTCAGGAGGCTTCATTATGAATGTGATTTTTACCTGCGGCGGCACGGCGGGACACATAAACCCGGCCATCGCAGTTGCCAATATTCTCCGGGAGCGCCACCCGGACTGCAAAATTCTGTTTATCGGCGCGGAGGGGCACATGGAGTCACAGCTGGTGCCCAAGGCCGGATATGAGGTGCGGTGCCTGCCAGGCTCCGGGCTGAGTCGGGGGAAGAACCTGGCGGCGCTGAAGAAAAATGTCCACGCGGTTCGGTGCGTGATGGAATCCATGAAGCAATGCAAGGAGATTTTCCGGGAATTCCGCCCGGATGTGGTGGTGGGGACCGGCGGCTATGCCAGCTATCCAGCCCTGCGCGCTGCCCAGTCCATGGGTATCCCCACCTGCGTCCATGAGAGCAACGCGCTGCCGGGGGTGACTACCAGGATGGCGGCAAAGAAGGCCAGCCGGGTGCTTGTTGCCTTCGCGGAGAGCGCCAAGCACTACCGTCACCCGGAGCGGGTGGAGGTGGTGGGAATGCCGGTGCGGAAGGAATTCCTGCAGACCACCCGGGCACAGGCGCGTCAGGCGCTGGGGCTTTCCGGGAAGGTCATCGTCTCCGCGTTCGGCAGCCAGGGCGCAAAGGCCATGAACGAGGTGACGGCGGATATGATGGCGCTGGAGCAGGCGGCGGGGTTCCCCTTTCATCACATCCACGCCACCGGCAGCTTCGGAAAGGAATGGATGCCCCAGCGGGTGCTGGACAATGGCGTGGATTATCCCAATTGCCCGGCGCTGGATATCCGGGAGTACATCTACGATATGCCCACGGTCGTGGCGGCGGCGGACCTGGTGATCGGCCGGGCCGGCTCGGCCACCTGCAATGAGCTGGCGGTGTCCGGCACACCCTGCATCCTGATCCCCTCGCCCAATGTGACCAACAATCACCAGGAGAAGAACGCCCGGGTGCTGGAGCAGGGCGGCGGCGCGGTGGTGCTGCTGGAAAAGGACTGCACGGCGCAGAAGCTCTTTGACCAGGTGAACGGCCTGCTGTCCGACCCTGACCGGCTGGAATCCATGGGGAAGGCCCTGCGGGAAATGGTGATCCCCGATTCGGCGGACCGAATCTGCGACATCCTGGAGCAGCTGGCTGCCGCCAAAAGCTGACCGCGCGGCATAGGAGGAAATCATGGCTACAAAAGAGAAGACAAGAAAATCCGCCGGAAAAACTTCCACCCCGCGGAAGCGCGCGGCCAAGGACGCCCAGGCACGCAGGAAGCCTTCCACCCGGGCGCAGGATCCGATGCAGGATGTGGTCTACCTGCCGCCCAAGCCCTTCCACCGGAACCGGTTCCTGCTGCGGCTGGCCTCTGTGGCGGCGGTGGTGCTGGCGCTGATGCTGGGTGTATCCGTATTTTTTAAAGTGGAGAATATCGTTGTTTCCGGCACGGAGGTCTACTCGGCCTGGGATATTACCCAGGCATCGGGGATCCAGGAGAACGACAATCTACTTGCATTCGGCAGGATCCAGGCGGAGGCCAAAATCCTTACCGCGCTTCCCTATGTGAAAAGCGTCCGAATCGGAATAAAATTGCCGGATACGGTGTATATTGAAATCGAGGAAGTGCAGGTCACCTACGCGGCAGAGTCGCAGGACGGTACCTGGTGGCTGCTCAGCTCCGACGGCAAGGTCGTAGCCCAGTCGGAGGACGGGCAGTCCGGCGGCACGCAGATTCTGGGGATCACGCTCTCGTCACCGGCGGTGGGGGAGCAGGCGCAGGCGCTGGAAGAAACCCAGACCACCCAGGACGAAACGCAGACGCCGGTGACCGTTACCGCGGCGCAAAAGCTGTCCACAGCGCTGGACATTGCCCAGTACCTGGAGATGAACGGCATCATCGGCGAGGCCGCCAGCGTGGATGTGAGCAATCTGCAGGACATCCAGCTGTGGTACGGGGAGCAGTACCAGGTGAAGCTGGGGGACACAAGCCAGCTGTCGTATAAAATCAGCTTCCTGAAAAGCGCGATCGACGCGCTGGATACCTACCAGAGCGGGGTGCTGGATGTCAGCCTGACCGAGGAAACGGACGGTGTCGTCTACACGCCGTTTGCCTGAACGGAGAATTTTTTCCGAAATCTTTGACGAAAAATACGAAATTCTTATTGACCAATCCGGAATTTCGGGATACAATGTAAGTGTACTTTTGTAACTTCAAGCGGTGCGGACGACACCACGCCGCAAAACGATACATAGGAGGAGAAGATATGTCCGAAGTATTTCAGGATCGCGTTGTTAAAATCAAGGTGATCGGTGTCGGCGGCGCCGGCAACAATGTTATCAACCGTATGATCAATTCCGGTGTGGAGGGCGTGGACTTCATCGTCGTCAACACCGATAAGCAGGACCTGAACAAGTCCATCTGCAAGAATAAGGTGCAGATCGGTGAGAAGCTCACCGGCGGTATGGGCGCAGGCTCCAAGCCGGAGATCGGCAAAAAGTCCGCAGAGGAGAGCCGTGCGCAGATCGCCAAGATCCTGGAGGGCACCGACATGGTGTTCATTACTGCGGGCATGGGCGGCGGCACCGGCACCGGCGCGGCTCCCATCGTTGCCGACCTGGCGCACGAGGCCGGTGTGCTGACCGTTGGCGTGGTCACCAAGCCTTTCAAGTTCGAGGGCGCCAACCGTATGCGCCAGGCAGAGGCCGGCATTGCCGAGTTGGCTAAGAAAGTGGATTCGCTGGTCATCATCCCCAACGACCGGCTGAAATATGTTACCGATCAGAAGATCACCTTTGCCAACGCCTTCGGCATTGCCGACGATGTGCTGAAGCAGGCGGTGACCTCCATCTCCGAGCTGGTGGGCTTCTCCGACCGGGTGATTATCAACCTGGACTTCGCGGACGTTTCCGCTGTCATGAAGGATGCGGGCCGGGCGCACATGGGCGTCGGCACGGCTTCCGGCCGGGAGAAGGCAGAACAGGCCGCCGTGGCCGCGATCAACAGCCCCCTGCTGGAGACCTCCATCAACGGCGCTACCGGCGTGCTGGTCAACGTGACCGGCTCCTCCGAGCTGACGCTGGACGACGTAGAGACCGCCGCCGGGATCGTGCAGGAGAATGCCAACCCCGACGCGAACATCATCTTCGGCGCCACCTATTCCGATGAGTTCGAGGATGAGATGCGGGTCACCGTTATCGCCACCGGATTCGAGCAGAAGCGGGACACCACTGAGCCGGAAACCCAGAAGCAGGCCGCGCCCGCCATCGATATGGGCGTGAAGCCCAACGATGTCAGCGACATCGATGAAATCTTCAGCATTTTCAAGCGCTGATAGATCACGTAATGGATCCCGGGCTACTGGCCCGGGATTTTTTCAGGAGGCAGCTATGGGAGCATATCAGGCGCTGGCAGCCAGCTATGACCGGCTGACCAACGATGTGGATTATGGCGCGGTGCTGGAATTTTACGGCTGGATCCTCCGGCAGGAGGGGCTTAAGCCCCGCACGGCGGTGGACCTGGCCTGCGGCACCGGATCGCTAACCGTTCTGCTGGCGCAGCAGGGGATGTCTGTGATCGGAGTGGATGCCTCCGAGCAGATGCTCACTCAGGCCGCCAATAAGGCGCAGTCTCTCCGGAACCCGCCGCTTTTTGTCCGGCAGAAGCTGCAGCGGCTCCACCTGCCCACGGGAGTGGACCTGGCGGTCTGCGCGCTGGACAGCCTGGATTACATCACCGACCCCGGGGACTGCGCGGAGGCCATCCGCCGGGTCTATCGGGCGCTGAACCCCGGCGGGATCTTCATTTTCGACGTGAATACGCCGGAAAAGCTCCGGGCGATGGATGGCCAGGTGTTCCTGGACGAGGATGGGGATGTTTACTGCGTCTGGCGGGGGGAATTTGACGCATCCTCCAATATCTGCAGCTATGGAATGGACCTGTTCCAGCGGCAGGGCCGGCTATGGAGGCGCAGCTTTGAGGAGCACCGGGAGTATGCCTACTCCCAGGAGCAGCTGACACAATTTTTGAAGCAGGCTGGATTTTCGCATATCGCGGTATATGGCGACCGGGTGCCGGAGGCGCCCCGTCCGGAGGATACGCGCATCTACTTCAAAGCGAGGAAGGGAATACGGAAATGAATGACTATCTGGTCCGGGGCATGACGATGGACGGCTTTGTGAAGGTGGTGGCGATCCGCTCCACGGAGCTGGTCAGGCGGGGCACGCAGATTCACGGGACAACGCCCAACGCATCCGCCGCGTTTGGCCGCGCGCTGACGGCGGGCTCCATGATGGGCAATATGCAGAAGGTGGAGGACGGCTCCATGACGCTGCAGATTCGGGGCGGCGGCCCCATCGGCACCATCACGGTGGTGTCGGATGCGCAGGGGAATGTACGCGGCTGCATGACCGAGCCAAGGGTGCCCCTGGTGGAAAAGTATCCGGGCAAGCTGGATGTGGGCGCCACCGTGGGAACCGATGGGACGCTGACGGTCATCCGGGACCTGCAGATGAAGGAGCCGTACATCGGCTCTGTGCAGCTGGTTTCCGGGGAGATCGCCGACGACGTGACGGCCTACTTTGCCCAGAGTGAGCAGACGCCCACCGCCTGCGCCCTGGGTGTGCTGGTGGATCGGGACTGCTCCGTGAAGGTGGCGGGGGGATACCTGCTGCAGCTGCTTCCCGGCGCACCGGAGGAAACCATTGCCGCGCTGGAGAAGGGCATCCGGGATGCCGGAGCTGTGACCGGCATGCTGGAGCAGGGAATGACGCCGGAGGATATTCTGGGGCAGGTGTGCGGCCCCCTGGGGGTGGTATTCCTGGAAACCACGCCGGTTTGCTACAAATGCTACTGCTCCCGGGAGCGGGTGACCGCTGCTCTGATCAGCCTGGGGCGGCAGGAGCTGGAAGAGATCCGGGCAGAGGGCAAGGCCTTCCCGGTGGAGTGCCAGTTCTGCGACAGCGTGTACACCTTCACGCCGGAGGATATCCAGGCGCTGCTGGCGACGATATGAAATAACGGAAGAATTATCCCGGAAAAAGAAAAATAATGCTTGACAAACCCGTGCCCCATGTGTATAATGAACCTCGTCGCTGGGGCGCGCAGCTCCGCGGCGAGTCGGGAGCATAGCTCAGCTGGGAGAGCACATGCCTTACAAGCATGGGGTCACAGGTTCGAGCCCTGTTGTTCCCACCATATCTGGCCCGGTGGTGCAGTCGGTTAGCACGCCAGCCTGTCACGCTGGAGGTCGACGGTTCGAGTCCGTTCCGGGTCGCCAAATAATGCATCTGAGTGGAGCGTTCTGCTCCGCTCAACATGCCTCTGTAGCTCAGTAGGTAGAGCAGCGGACTGAAAATCCGCGTGTCGTTGGTTCGATTCCGACCGGAGGCACCATGGTTCCTGTTCCGGGAGCCAAGATGCGGGTGTAGCTCATCCGGTAGAGCGCCACCTTGCCAAGGTGGAGGTAGCGAGTTCGAGCCTCGTCACCCGCTCCAACAAACAGATAAGGAACGCCTCCGCGTTCCTTATTTCATATGGTACCGTGGCCAAGTGGTAAGGCAAAGGTCTGCAAAACCTTTATTCCCCAGTTCAAATCTGGGCGGTACCTCCAGCAGATTCTGGCAGGCTCCCACGGGAGCTTGCCTTTTTTATCCATGCGGAGCTGCTGCGCTGCTCTTACATGGGAAAAAGAGGTTGCAATCTGCCGAAAAATCGGTTACGATGTAGTGAGAAGGAGGAATGCAACATGGATGCAAAGCAGATTATGAAAATTTTTGAGGACACCGCCTATGTCCGGGTGGGCGGCACGGAGGCAGAGCTTCGCGCGGCGCAGTATTTGCAGTCGCAGTGCGAAAAGCTGGGCCTTTCCGCCCAGATCGAGCCGTTCCCTGTGGAGATGGCCAAGCTTCATCAGGCGGTCCTGACGGTGGATGGCCAGGAAATCCCGTGTAAGGGCTACCTGTGCGCCGGGAGCGGGGAGGTGGAAGCACCGCTTTACTACCTGCGCAATACGGATGATTACAGCCTTTCCCTGTGCCGGGGCAAGATCGTGATGATCGATGGCTACATGGGCTACTGGATGTACCAGGATATCCTGGAGAATGGTGCGGTGGGCTTTATCACCTATGACGGCGACGCGAACTATCCGGATTTTGATATTGACCAGCGGGAGCTGCGCAGCTTTGTCAGCAAGGGCAATAAGCTGCTGGGCGTGAATATCAACGCCAAATCCGCCATCGCGCTGATCCGCGGCGGCGCGCAGCAGGCAAAAATCCAGCTGGCACAGGAGGAGTATACCGGCGAATCCCGGAATGTGATCCTGGATATGCCCGGGGAAATCCCGGAGTACATCGTTCTCACTGCCCATTATGATTCCGTTTCCCTCTCCCAGGGCGCTTACGACAATATGTCCGGCTCGGTGGGGATCCTGGGTGTAGCGGAGTATTTTGCCAAGCACCCCCATCATTACGGCCTGCGCTTCATCTGGTGCGGCAGTGAGGAGCGGGGGCTTCTGGGCTCCAAGGCATACTGCCAGGCCCATGAGGAGAGCCTGAAAAATGTGGTTCTGAATATCAACCTGGATATGATCGGCTGCATTATGGGCAAGTTCATCGCCTGCTGCACCAGCGAGGAAGCGCTGACCCATTATGTCCGCTATGTGGCGGCGCAGTGGGGCTTTGGCATCAGCGTCCGGCAGGACGTGTACTCCAGCGACTCTACGCCCTTTGCGGACAAAGGGGTCCCTGCGCTGTCCTTCGCCCGGATCGCTCCGCACAACACCGCCACCATCCACAATAGCTACGATACCATCGCGCTGATGAAGGGCGAGCAAATGGTGGAGGACATTGCCTTCATCACCCGCTTCACTGAGGCAATGGCCAACGCCCGGCGCTGCCCGGTGGGCAGAGAAATGCCGGACAATATGAAGGAGAAGCTGGACATTTACCTTACCCGCAAACGGGACAAGAAATAAAACGGCAATCGGCTCGGGGGATCGCCCTGAGCCGATTTTTTTGATCCTTCTTTACCGGGGCGCAGAAAAACGCCCCTTTGCCGGATCCGGCAAAGGGGTGTCCATGGCGGAGAAGGAGGGATTTGAACCCTCGATACCCTTTTGGGGTATACACGATTTCCAATCGTGCGCGCTCGGCCAGCTACGCGACTTCTCCATGCCGCTGTCCATTTGGTCAGCTTGAACATAATACAATACTTATCCGGATTTGTCAAGCCCGTATTTTTGCATTTTTCATTTTTCTATCCGGGCTTCCTGCTGGAATAAAACCCCAGGGGGATGGGAAAACTTCCCACAGAAGGAGGCGGCGAGCTATGGTAAAAGGAATCTCCCGGCAGGTGATCGTGGTGCATGCGCCGGAGCCGAAGCTGTTTGAGCAGGCAATTTTCATTCTGAAGGAGGATGCGGTGGGCAGCGGGATCTCCGATGAAGCACTGCTGAAAGAGGCGCAGAAGGCCATCCGGACCCCGGCGCCGGAGCGGAAAATGCGGGGCCTGGAAATGGTGTGGGCATTCGGCGGCGCGGCGGCCACCGGGCTTCTCTGGCTGATCACCAGTTTGCTGTGACTTGCTTTGCCGGCGGGAATGTGCTATAATCAGCCTGATATTCCCACGGAAAGAGAGAGAAGCAATGCGAATCGGCAGTCTGGAAGTAAATCATCCTGTGATGCTTGCGCCCATGGCTGGGGTGACGGACTGGGCATTCCGCACGGTCTGCGCGGAGCAGGGTGCGGACATCACGGTGACGGAAATGGTGTCCTCCCGGGCACTGGTGTACAAGGACCGGAAAACCGCGGCGCTGCTGCGGAAAAACGCAGGCAGCCTTTGCGGGGCGCAGATTTTTGGGAACGACCCGGCAATTATGGCGGAGGCGGCGGCACTGGCGCTGGAGATTTCCGGCTGTGATTTCCTGGATATCAACATGGGCTGCCCAATGCCGAAAATTGCCAATTCCGGCGACGGCTGTGGCCTGATGCGCACGCCGGAGCTGGCGGGGAGCATCGTTGCGGCGGTGTGCAGGGCGGTTCCCGTCCCGGTCACAGTGAAATGCCGGCTGGGGTGGGACAAAGGCTCCATCAATGTGCTGGACTTTGCCAAACGCATGGAGGACAGCGGCGCCGCCATGGTCACAGTCCACGGCAGGACCCGCAGCATGCTATACTCCGGCGTTGCCGACTGGGATGCCATCGCAAAGGTCAAGCAGGCACTTTCCATCCCGGTGATCGCCAACGGCGACATCGTCAGCGGCGAGGCGGCGGTGAAATGTCTGCGGCGCACCGGCGCGGACGGGGTCATGATCGGCAGGAGCGCCTTCGGAGACCCATGGATTTTTGGGGAAGCCGCGGCGGCGCTGTCCGGCGCGCCGGTGCCGGAGCGCCCCTGCCTGCCGGAACGCATTGCCCTTGCGGTGCATCAGTTTGAACTGTCCGAGTCCGACCATGGGGAGCATATCGCCTGCCTGGAGGCCAGGAAGCATTTTGCCTGGTACCTGCGGGGGGTGCCGTACAGCGGCTACTATAAAAATCAGATTTCCTCGATTTCCAGCATGGAGGATATTTACCGCATTGCAAAGGACATTGTCCGGGATTTGCAATAAGTGGAAGGCATAAATTTCTCCGCCGTTTCGCAACCTAACCGGGAGGTGAGTGTGGTGAAGCGGCGGATTTTTTGTATCCTTTTGATTTTTGCCCTGGCGCTGCCGGTATCGGCGGAGCCGATCCGCTGGGTGGATTTTGGCGTCCCCTATGGGTCGCTGAAATATGCGCTGGAGCAGGATATCGTAACACATGAGCAGGAAAAGCATCTGAGCTGGATCGACATACTGGCGCTGGCTGCCTGCCGGACCGGCGGAAAATGCGGCCTGGCATCCGTAAAGAAGGCAACGGCGGATCTGAAAGGCCCCAGCGAGCCGAAGGTGCTGGCCGGGGACCTGGGGAAGTACTTTGACTATTACCACCAGGCTTTTTCCGCCGTGCTGGGCGGCCTGGTGGGCAGCTACGCAATAGAGGTGGACGGGCAGTGGCAGGCAAGCTATGGCCTCAAGGCCTTCTCACCCATTGCCGCAGGCTATGGCTACAGCCATTATGACGATTTCGGCGCCAGCCGCTCCTTCGGCTTCCAGCGCAGGCACCTGGGTAATGACCTGATGGGCAGCCTGGGAACACCCATCGTGGCGGTGGAAGGGGGCGTGGTGGAGGTCATGGGCTGGAACCGTTACGGCGGCTGGCGCGTTGGCATCCGTTCCTTTGACAGCCGAAGGTATTACTACTATGCCCACCTGCAGAAGGACCATCCCTTCGCCGCGGACTTGAAGGAGGGAGACCTGGTCCAGCCGGGGGACCTGATCGGCTTCATGGGCAGGACCGGCTACTCCAACCAGGAAAACGTGAATAATATTGAAACGGTGCACCTCCATTTCGGCATGGAGCTGGTGTTCGACGAGAGCCAGAAGGAGTGCAATTCGGAAATATGGATCGACGTGTACAACCTTGTCCGGCTGCTCAGCGCCCATCGCGCCAGCCTGAAGCGGACGGAAAACGGCTGGGAGCGGGCATACCCCTTCCTGGATCTGGATCTGGAGGATTATCCTGCATAAGCAAACGCCGGGGGACAGATGCTGTTTCCCGGTTGCTTTTTCTGCCGGGGGATGATAATATGTGTTTGCATTTTAGCTTTGCTTAAGGTGTGCCGGATATAATGGACAAAAAATGCTGGAAAAGGAGGAAACTGGAATATGCGACTGCTGCTTGCTGAGGATGAAAAGGCGCTGTCCAAGGCGCTGGTTGCCATTCTGGAGCGGAACAATTATTCGGTTGACCCGGTGTATGATGGTGAGGCTGCGCTGGAATACCTGGAGACGGACAATTACGATGGGGTCATTCTGGACGTGATGATGCCCAAGGCGGACGGCTTCACCGTGCTCAAGGAACTGCGCAGCCGGGGGAACCGGGTGCCGGTGCTGCTGCTCACCGCTAAGTCCGAGGTGGACGACAAGGTCCAGGGCCTGGATGCTGGTGCAAACGATTACCTGACCAAGCCATTCAATTCCCGGGAGCTGCTGGCGCGGATCCGTGCCATGACCCGCACCCAGACGGAGCAGGTCAACTCCCAGCTGCGGATGGGCAATGTGACCCTGGACCGTGCCACGTTTGAGCTTTCCACGCCCTCCGGCAGCTTCCGCCTGGCCAATAAGGAGTTCCAGATGCTGGAGCTTCTGATGTGCAATCCCAAAAATCTGATCTCCTCCGAGCGCTTCATGGAGAAGATCTGGGGCTACGACAGTGAGGCGGAGATCAATGTGGTATGGGTTTACATCTCCTACCTGCGGAAGAAGCTGGCGGCCCTCCATGCGAACATTCAGATCAAGGCCACAAGAAACGCAGGGTATTCCCTGGAGGAAATTCCATGATCAAAAAACTGCGCGTCAAGCTGGTGACAGCTGCGATGGCCTCCCTGCTGGTTGTGTTTGCGGTTATTCTGGGGGTCGTGGCGGTGTTCAACTACCGGGAGATCGCCTTTGACGCCGATGTGACACTATCCGTCCTGGCGGAGAACGATGGGAAATTCCCGGACTCCATGCTGTCCATGGACGACCACCGGTTCTCACCGGAAACACCGTACCAGACCCGGTATTTTTCTCTGACCCTGACCTCTGAAGGCGGGGTGATCTCCGTCAATACGGGGAAAATTGCCGCCGTGGATACCGCGACTGCCATTGACTATGCCGAGGCTGTGCTGTCCGGGGGCAGATCCCAGGGCTTCTTTGGAAATTACCGGTACATCGTTTATTCAGATAATCAGGAAATCCATCTTTTCTTCCTGGACTGCGGCAGCGATCTGAGCGCGTTCCGCAGCTTTGTGCTTACCAGCTTCGGCGTTTCTGCGGTGGGCCTGCTGGCGGTGGGCCTGCTGCTGGGCTTTGTTTCGGGGCGGATCGTGAAGCCGTTCTCGGAAAGCTATGAGAAGCAGAAGCAATTTATTACCGATGCCGGCCATGAGCTGAAAACCCCGCTGACCATCATTGATGCGGACGCGGAGGTGCTGGAGATGGATTTCGGGGAAAATGAGTGGCTCAGCGACATCCAGGGGCAGACCAAGCGTCTGGCAGAACTGACCAACAGCCTGATCCTGCTGTCCCGGATGGAGGAAACCCAGGCCCAGACGGAGATGATCGAGTTCCCCCTGTCGGATGTGGCGGAGGAAACGGTGGATACCTTCCACGCGCTGGCCAGGACCCGGAATAAGGTGCTGAGCGCGGAGATTCAGCCCATGATCTCCCTGCGGGGGGATGAGAAGGCCATCCGCCGCCTGATCACCATCCTGCTGGACAACGCGGTGAAATATTCGGACGACGGGGGCGACATCCGCCTGACGCTGGAGAAGCAGAAAAGCACCATCCGCCTGAGCGTGTACAATACGGCGCAGTCGGTGACCAAGGAGAGCCTGGCGCATTTGTTCGACCGGTTCTACCGGGCGGATCAGTCCCGAAATTCCCAGACCGGCGGCTATGGTCTGGGGCTGTCTATTGCTCAGGCGATCGTCAATGCCCACAAGGGGAAGATCACGGCGACCACGCAGGATGAAAAGTCCCTGCGGATCACGGTGACTTTCCCTACATGAGGCAAACAGCACATTTCCCTGGAAATGGGAAAAATAATGCTTGCAATTTCCCCAGTACGGGTCTATAATTGAAGACAGTAATTTCTGACATGTATTAGCACCGATGGACAGGTGTGCCGTGGCTAAAGATTCCCGGCTTACAGAATTCAATAGCCGCCGATAGGCGGTTGCTTGAAAATATCAGAAGGAGGTATTTTATGAAAAAGTATCTTAGAAAACCGCTTGCATTGCTTCTGTGTATGGCTATGATCGCATCCATGATGGTCGTAGCCTCTGCAGAAACAACGGAAGCAGACGGCAGCGCCGACCTGAGCGTAAGCCTGACCGTCATGACCAAGACGGACGGGACTTACACGTTCCCTGACGCCCAGTCCGGCGAGGAGAAGGAGAGCGCCCAGTACACCTACGCGGTGGACAGCGTCAGCTCCAGTGATCTGACCAGCCTGACTGAGCTGTACAGCTATGGCACTGTGCAGGACAACTACTCCAATGAGGAGTATGGTTTCTACTCCGCCACCACTGCCAGCACGGGCACGATGTACGCCGTCAACGCTATGGGTTCGATCTTCACCCTGGACTCCGCGACCTATAAGGAAACGGATACCGAGAGAGATGTCAAGAACCAGAGCAACGACTTCGCAATGTCCTCCGGCCTGGACGCACTGTCCTATGCGCCGAGCCTGGACGTGCTGGTCGGCCTGTACTACTCGGGCCGGAACCTGTACATCGTCGACATTGACGACACGGCGAATACCGGCTACGCCAGCAAGACCCTGGGCGCCTATGTCGGAACCAGCACCTCCATCAAGCTGGTAGGCATTACTTACATCGAAACGAATGATACCGGCGACGTGTTCTATCTGCTGGCCTTTGACACCAGCGACAGCACAAGCACGATCTACAAGCTGACTCTGGCGGCTGGCTCCTCCGCTGCGGCTTCCACAGTTGCCAGCTGCGAAGCAATCGGCACATTGGAGCTGGACATCGCCGCCACGACGCCTGTCCGCTTCTGCTCCATGGCCTATGACAATGGTTATCTTGTCATCACCACCAACAATGGAACTTGTGCGTCCCTGTATGTTGCCTCTGTGGATGACGAGAACGGCCTGGGCACCGCCCAGAAGCTGGGGACCTTTGCCGAGAATGTCTACGTAGTCGATATTCTGAGCGCTACTGTCACTGTGACCGGCGGGGAGACCTCCACCGTGGACAAGACTGCCCTGGCGGCTGCCATTGCCCAGGCGGAAGCGCTGAACGCGGATGACTATGTGCAGGATTCTGCCTGGTCCGCTCTGCAGGGCATTCTTCCTTATGCCAAGGAGATCTATGAGGACCCGGATGCCACGCAGGACACGGTGGATACCTACACGCAGGCAATTCTGAATTACATTGCCAACCTGACCCCTGTCAGCGCCGCTGATCTGGACTACTCCGCACTGTTCGCCGCCTATGAGCAGGCGGAAGCGCTGAACGAGAGCGACTATACCTCCGCCAGCTGGAATTATCTGGACGCGGCAATGAACAACGCATGGCCCTATGTGAAGAACGGCGCGCTGGCCAAGAGCCAGGACGAGATCGACGAGATGACCCAGGCGATCCTGAACGCCATTGCCGGCCTGGTCGCTGCCGTGGACAAGACGGCTCTGGCGGATGCCATCGCCCAGGCGGAAGCGCTGAACGCGGATGACTATGTGCAGGATAACTGGTGGTACGCCCTCCAAAGCGTACTGGAGCTTGCCAAGGAAGTCTATGAGGACGAGGATGCCACGCAGGAAGATGTGGATACTTATACCCAGACGATTCTTGACTACATTGCCAACCTGACCCCTGTCAGCGCCGCTGACCTGGATTACTCCGCGCTGATCGCCGCCTATGAGCAGGCGGAGGCGCTGACCGAGAGTGATTACACTTCCGACAGCTGGGCTTATCTGGAAGCGGCAATGAACAACGCATGGCCCTACGTGAAGAACGGCGAACTGGCTCAGAGCCAGGACGAGATCGACGAGATGACCAAGGCAATCCTGGATGCCATCGAAGGTCTGGTTGCTGCCAGCACCTCCCTCGACCTGAGCGAGCTTGAGGCTCTGGTTGCCCAGGCGGAAGCGCTGAACGAGGAGGACTACTGCGAGGATACCTGGACGTATATTCCTTATTACCTGCAGACCGCTAAAAACATCCTCGCCATGACCGAGGAGGAGATGGAGGCCGACGGGCTGGATCAGGATTACATCGATCAGATCTGCACTTGGCTGCAGAATGCTCTTAACAAGCTGATTACGCACACCTGGGTGGGAACCGTTACCACCGCCGCCACCTGCGAGGAAGGCGGCGTGATGACCTATAAGTGCGAACGCTGCTGGACGACCAAGACCGAGACGATTCCTGCCACCGGCCATAGCTGGGAGCTGGACTATGTGTATTGGGACGATGCCCATGAAACCTGCATGTTCGTTCTGGAA
>JAJQHS010000102.1 GCA_021199635.1 Bacillota bacterium | reverse complement strand
ACGGTCACCATGCCCCAGGCGCAGGAGGAAGCGGATAACGGTACCGTGATCATGCCCCGGGAGCCCCAGGGCACGGTCGCCATGCCCCAGGCACAGCCGGCAGCGGATAACGGTACCGTGATCATGCCCCGGGAGCCCCAGGGCACGGTCACCATGCCCCAGGCGCAGCCGGAGGCGGACGATGCCACAATAATTATGCCCCGGGAGCCGGAAGGCACTGTGGTTATGCCCCGCCGCTTTTGCGGCGCCTGCGGCGCCCAGATCCGCCCGGGGAACCGTTTCTGCACATCCTGCGGCGCACAGGTGGAAGGGGGCGAGGACGCATGATCCTTCGGCTTATGGTGCTGGTGATTGGTGTCGCCGTCGCCGTTGGCGCAGTGGTGCTGCGCAAGCGGATGGCAAGCGGGATGCTGATCGGCCTGCTGGTTGCGGCGCTGGTCCTCAGCGCGGCGGGCATTGGAATGTCGGTTACCTACTACAATGACGAGCGGGATGAGGAGGACGCCGTCTACCTCACCCTGAAATATCTGAATTACGGAAATGTGGAAGCCGCGGCTTACCACATGAACAAGGCCGGAGTTTCCGACCGGTACATCATTGCGGCTGCGCGTAGCATTCTGGAAACCGCCCGGGATAACGGGACCGTGGCGGCGCTGAACGCTACCATCGCCCAGTCGTATGCAAAATCCAGCGATGAGGTTTCGCTGGGAAACCTGCTTGCCGCCGGGTCGGGCGAGTCCGGGTATACCTGGGTCCAGCAGGCCTGCACGCAGCTCAATACCATCCTGAACCTGTCCGAGAAGCGTTCGGCGCAGCTGGATGCGTATTTCCTGCTGGAGAACGGCAGCGAATATTTTACAGAGGATACGCTCCCGGAGGGGATCTCCCAATCTCAGGCGGAGAGGCTGCAAATTGCCGGCATGATCGGGAATGGCAATTACATCTATGCCGTTCAGGCTGCGGCGGATCTGGTGGAGGAATCTGCCTCCGCGGACAACCGACTGCTGCTGGCGGAAACCATCGCCCAGGCGACCTATCATCAGGTTTCTCTGGACGCGGAGGATCTGGGCGTAGAAGATGAGGAGGACAATTCACAGCAGACGGATGCCGAGCGGGAATCCCTTTCCGGCCAGATGGAGGCGCTGGACAGTCAGATCGCTGTGCTGGAGTCGCAGTATTATGCGGCCTCTGAGGAGGCGGCGCAGGACGCGCTGAATGCGGAGATCGCGGCGCTGGCGGAGGAACGGGAGGAGCTTCAGAAACAATACCGCTATATTTATGCCTATCGCGCGTTCAATTCCATCGCGGATATCCATACCCTGGATGCCGACCTGGTGCGGGCAAGGCTATACTATGCGCTGCAGGAATATGACCTGGCGGTGCAGACGCTTCTGGACGCGGCGGACTCGGTCGCCTATCAAATCTTCGCGGACAGCGACATTATGCAGAAGCTGGAAACCATAGCGGATGCGTACGACAGCAAGCTGGACGCGGCGGTGGTGCAGACGGCCGAATTCCAGGAGCTGGTGGAGGAAGTCCTCAGCGCACCCTTTGACGACCTGATGCAGATTCAGACCAGCGCGCTGACAGAGGATTTCGCCGAATCCGTGGTCGCGGACCAGAAGGTTTACGGCAAGGACCTTGCCGCATCCTATGTGGACACCAGCGAATTTCCCAAGATTCGTCTTACGGTCTCTGGCAAGGAGGAGGTCCTGGAAAAGCTGGTGGAGCAAGAGGGCGTCACCCTGCGGGATACCTATGAGGATCTGTCCTATACCGCCTACTGGGAGGAAACCATAGCCACGAATATATGCGTGCTGGTGGATTGCAGCGGCAGCATGGGCGGCACGCCTATGGACAACCTGCGCAGCGCGCTGCAGAATTTCATCAGCAATATCACCGATCAGACGCCGATCGCGCTGGTACCCTTTGCTAGCAGCGCGCATATCCTGTGCGAACTGACCACGGACCAGGCAGTGCTGAGCAGCTATGTTTCTTCGCTGGATTGCGGCGGCGGGACGAATATAACCGCCGGTATTTCCTGCGCCATCCAGGCGCTCCAGGATGCCGAGGGCTCCCGCACCATTCTGCTGATGACGGATGGCCAGAGCAGCATTGATGACAGCGTGATCGAGGATGCAGCCGCGCAGGACATTGTGATTTACTGCGTCGGATTCGGCGATGTTAACGATGAGCTTTTACAGTATATCGCGGACAGCACCGGCGGGCAGTATATCAAGGCGGATGATTCTTCGGAGCTGGAGAATGTCTATGCCAGCCTGCAGCAGATCATCGGCCACACGGTCACCGTGGAGTACACCGTCACCGGGCAGGAAGAGGATCGGTACTGCTTCCTGGCGGTGGAGGATTCCGCCATTCGCGTGACCTATACGCTGGACTGGACCCAGGATGCGCCGACCGTGTTTTATGCCCAGCCGTGGAAAACCACGTCGGACACGGTGTCCAGCGCGGTCAGCGGCGGCGGGTTCACCCTGAACCTGTACGGCGAGGACCTGGACATGGTCACAGCTGCCGAGGTGGGCGGCGCGCCATGTGACATCCTGTATATCTCGGATGACCATCTGGAGCTGCAGATCACCCAGGCACCGTCCGGAACCGGATGGCAGGAGATCCTGCTGTATTACGGCGGCGAGGAGCCGGTGCAGGAGAGCGGCGTTTTCCTGATCGCGGATGCTGAATTCTATTACGACACTGTGCAGATGGGCAACCTGCAAATCAACGGCTGTGACGCCGCGCTGTGCGGCGGAGAGCTGATCCTCGGCGGCAGCGGTATGCAGATCAGCGAGGCGGGCTACGACCCGTGGAGCGGAGCCCTGCACCTGAATCTGACCGGCACCGTGACGATTCCCGCGGATCTGCTCCCTACGGACTACGATCTGACCAGCCAGCTGACGCTCCCCGGCACGGGCACGCTGGCAATCCACGGCCTGCTGAGCGTCGCCAGCGGCGACAGCGCCTACTATAATTACTGCGATTCTGACGTCCTCCAGGGGAGCTTCCTGCTGGAGTTCGGGGAAGCCAGTCAATTCCTTTCCGGGGAAGGAGGGAGTCAGGGATGAAGTCTATGAAAATAAAATGGGGCCCTGTCCTGGTTCCTCTGGCTATCCTGCTGGCCGTTCTGTTGGTGTACACTGGACTGAATTATGTGACCGGTGACCGCCCGAACACGGTTTCTTTGGGGCAGCAGTACCTGAATGATTTAAAATATTCGGATGCCATTCTGGTGTTTTCCAGCATTCTGGACGAGGACCCTACCAATATTGATGCACGGGTTGGCCTGGCGCAGGCGTATGCCGGGCTGGGTGATTATGATGCGGCAGAGGAATGGCTTACGGACCTTGTGTACTGCGATCATCCCAATGAGCAGGCCGCGGCTGCTATGACAGAGATCCTCCTGGAAACGGATCGCCCGGAAGAAGCGCTGGAAGTGGTGGAAACCCTGATCGAAACCACGGACAAGGAGGAATACTACGACCTGCGGAATACCATCCTGCCCCTGATCTATACGGCGGAGCATATTTATGCGGAAGGAACGGACCAGCTCCTGCTCCTGAAGGATGGACAGGTGCTTAGCGCCGGGAGCAATTCTGTTGGGCAGCTTGGCACATCGGATGCGCTGGGCGAATCGGACGCATCCGCCGCCCTGGCCTCCGCCGGCTTCCCCGGACAGGCGGCGAAGGTCTTCTGCGTGGGCAGAAATTCGTTTGTGATCGATGCGGAGGGCACGCTTTGGGCCGCCGGTGAGAATCGGTGGGGACAGCTCGGCACCGGATATACGGATACCGCGGCGCAATCCGGCTGGACAGAGCTGGAAACGCCCGGCAGTGTGACTGCCGTTGCCGGCACCACCGGCCGCGTGGTCGTTTTGCTGGAGGACGGCACTGTCTGGAGCGCCGGAAGCGGCACCGGCCAGACGTGGCAGCGCCTGACGCTGTTCGGCACGGTCCTGGACATTTGCAGCACCAACGAGTACATTACGGTGCTGACCTCGGAGAACAAGCTCTACCTCAGCTATGCGGACACGCCCTCCTCCTGGCGCCTGATCGCAAGCGATGTACAGAGCGCCTCCTGCGCATCGGATGGGCTTGCCTGGCTGACCAAGGATAACGAGGTCGGAAGCAGTTCGCTTTCCATTACCTATGTGAGCTGGTGGCAGGATGCGGACGGCAACAGCATGTCTGACCGGACATACCGCAGGATCGCGGCAAACAGCGCGCACACCTTGGTCACGGACAGCGAAGGGAATTTGTATGCTCTGGACGGTGATATCCTGACTGCGTTGGACAGCTATCCGGCCGTGAGCCGCTTGTATTGCGCGGGCGATCTGATCGTTGTGGAATTTTCCGACGGCAGCGCAGGTCTTATGAGCAAGGAGAGCGAGGAAATCGTCATGCTGGATGCTGCGGAAAGCACCTGCGTCTTGTTTGGCCATGATTTCCAGGGCGCAAGCTGCTTTTCTCCCGGTGTATGTACCGTTTGTGGGGAAATGGACACGGAGCTCGGGGAGCACCAAATGGTAGCGCCCACCTACACGTCGGATGGCTATTGCAGCGTCTGCGGCGCGGCGGGCGACCCAATGCTGGTCCCCTACAATGAAAGCACCATGCTGGATATGCTCCATGAGGTGGCAGGGACCGATGTGGCGGATTGGGCGTACTACGATTACAATGGGGACGGCACCGGGGAGGCGTTTGCCATCGTCAGCGACGATGCCGGAACGGCGTCCATGCTGTGGTATCTGTCGGTGTCCGGCGCCCAGACCATTGGGGAGATGGACAGCGCCGGAAGCGTCACCGTATTTGAAACGGACGGGCGATACTTCTTCCTCTGGACGGCAGAGCCTGACGATGGGGAAACCGGCACAATCAGCCGCCTGTTTGGCGTGCGCGGGGAGGATACGGAAACCGCCGAGCCGTATGAGCTGGATGCTTCCGGGCAATATCTGTACTTCGACACGGAAACCGGCTGCCTGACGGGTCAGGTGGAGGTGCTTCTGGAGGGCGAGACGCTGACGCCGGAATTCTCATATGTGTGGAACGGAGAAACGCTCCAGTTTGAGGAGCCTGCAGTGGAGGAAACCGTTCCGGACTCCGGCGAGGAAGGCATTGAGGAGGATACCGCGGCCGATCAGGCCACGCCGTAATTTATGCGCCAGAGGATGCGCCGTGTGGACATTCCGGAAAACAGGAGGTGTGCCACATGGAAAATTCCCGGGAATGTGGTAGAATCCTGTCAGACTCTGACAGGAGGCGATCCCTATGGGCAGATATGTGCCCCAGATCCGCCGCAAGGCGACGACCCGGCAGCATGATCCAGCCAGCTACCGCCAGGCAATGCCGGTTACGGCCATGCGCATCTACAGAGGCGGCGACGGCTATTATGTCTGCCCCAGGTGTGGCGTGTCGCTGGAGCGGGAATTCATGGCATACTGTGACCGCTGCGGCCAATGCCTTGGCTGGGAGCAGCATCACCGGGCGTACCGCACCGGATAAAGCCCGGCGCAGCCCCCCGGCGGTGGGACGAATAACAATTGCAGCCCGCTCCCGTGAAACTGGGGGCGGGCTGATCGTATACATCGGGCGGGGAAGCTCCACCCTAGCTCAACTGGGCGGATAGAAGTCTTCCTCCACAGGATAAGAATCTTCATCGGAAAAGTGCCACCATTCCCCGGAATAGGGGATAAATCCGCATTCTTTCATCACCTGCTCCAGGAACTGCGCATTCGCAGCGGCGTCCGGCGGGCAGTCGCTGTAGTCCCGGTCCGCCAGCGCGGTGAAATCATCAAATCCGGTGGGCATGGTGAGCTCCGCGCCGGTGCTGTCTACCAGGGTGACGTCCACAGTGTTCCCCCGGCTGTGGGAGCTGAAGCCGTTGATGGGATTGGCCACATAGGTGGGGTCAGGGAAAACCTCCCACAATTTGTATTGCGCCTGAGTCGGGCGGAAGGCATCCCAGATTTTCAGGGAGAGGCCACTCTTCGCCAGCTCCGCCTGCACGTCCATCAGCTTCTTCACAGTGCCGTAACGCAGCCAGGCATCCGTAAATTCGTAGATGATTTGCCCGGTAAAATTATTTTCCGTGGCGTAACGAAGCTCCACGGTGATCTCCGGCAGATAATCCTGCACCCGGACGAAGTCAGAATCCGCAGGCTCCGGCGCCTGTGTTTCCACGGTTTCGGCAGACTCCGTCGCCTGCGTGGTCGGAACCGTGGCGGCCTGCGTTTCCGTTGGCGCGGAGGTTGTGGGCGCGGAAGTTTGCGCCGCTGTCTCCTCCACGCCAGGGGAAGAGACCGCGCAGCCGGCCAGGCAAATGGCCAACACAAGCAAAATTGTACACATCCGCTTCATAGGCACTCCTCCAGCATTGCTTTTTTACACTATTGTATCACGGATGGCGGCGCATTGCCAGGGGCATAGGAAAAATTTCAGCCGGATAATAGCCAGGGGAGGAATTCTGCAGATTCCGCAGATATTCCTTTACTTTCGACCATTCTTTTGCTATAATTTTATCAGATCAAGGTGAGGAGGCGTTAAGAATGCGCGACGAGGATATGAGCGTTGACCAGCTTCTGACAGAGCTGCATTCCCTGCTGGGCGACGAAACATCCGCGGAGGAAGCATCTTCAGAACCGGCCGCAGAAGCGGCAGAGCAGACTGAGCTGGTCGAGCAGAATGAACCGATTGAACCTTTTGAGCAGGAGGAGCCGACGCCGACCGAGGAGGATTGGGCGTACCTTGCACTGAAGCCAAATCTGCATACACAGGATCCTCCCACATCCGGTGATGCACCGGAACCGGAGGAAATGCCCGGTCCGGAGGACACTGAGGTTGGCCTTCCGCAGCCACCCTCCCGGGGGCGGCGGGTGCTGCGCATCCTGGCAAGGTGCGGCATCGTCCTGGTGGAAACGGCTCTGCTGGGCGCCCTCGGGCTTTACTGCCTGCTGTATGTGGTGGCGAAAGGGCCGTCCACTACGGCAAGCGAGCTGTTTGTCCTTTCTGTGCGGGAGACCAATGCGGTGCGCTTCCTGGCAGATGTATTCTTCACGGAGGAGGAAATCGCCGCGATCCAGTCCAAGGCGGCTGTGCCGGACTATGTGGCGGAGACAGACACCTCCCTGATCCAAATCCCTACGGACCCGGATGACGGGAGCGATTCTGACGACGGGACCCAAACCCCTGTGGCGGATGCCTGGGGGCTGATCGATGAGGATGGGGACGGGATCATCCTGGAAACGGTCAACGGCGAGGGCTACACCGGCTATATGATGGTGGTGCTGGATCCCTCCCGGGTGATCATGGGCAGCGTTCCTTATTCCTACGGCGGCAGAGGGTACACGGTGGAGCAGATGTGCGGTGTTTTTGACGCGGTTGCGGGCATCAACGCCGGGGGCTTCTACGACCCTAACGGCCTGGGCGACGGCAGCACGCCGGATGCCATGGTGGTGTTTGAGGGAGAGATTTATTACGCCGACAGCGGCACCAGGAAGGGCTTCGTGGGGCTGGACAGCAATTCCATCCTGCACGTGTTCAGTTCCGTCACGGTTTCGCAGATCCGGGCAAATGATATCCAGTACGGCGTATCCTTTGGGCCTGTGCTGGTGGCCAACGGGGAGGCCTGCGATGTGGGCAGCAGCGGCCTGAATCCCAGGACCGCCATCGGCCAGCGCTCGGACGGCGCGATTCTGCTGCTGGTCATTGATGGGCGGCAGGTCCTGAGCATTGGGGCGACCTGGCAGGACCTGGTGGATATCATGCTGGATTACGGGGCGGTGAACGCCTGTAATCTGGACGGAGGGTCCTCCTCGCTGATGTGGTACAACGGCGAGTATGTCAATAACTGCGCCTCGGTGGTGGGCATTCGCCCGGTTCCGACCACCTTCGTGGTTCTGAAGGAGGATTGAGCGGAATGGGGAAACGGAATTACCGCGCATCCAGGAGCGGCTGGAACTGGTTCTGGATCGGCGCGATCTTCTATGCGGCGCTGTTCCTTGGGGCGATCGCTCTGGGCATGCGGGCACTGTGGAATTATCTGGAAGCTTACGAGGCCTCCCGCTCTTATATCGCTGTGGATGCCTATATGCAGCAGCTGACGGCGGAGCATGTCAGCACCTATGCGGACGATTTGATCTCCCAGGTGGATCACAATATTCAATCGGAGGATGAATGCCGCCAGGCGGTTCTGGATGCCTTGGATGGGACATTCTCTTACGCCCGGAAGGCGTCGGAATGCTCCGATACCAGTGAAACCTATGTCCTTTACTGCGGCGAGCAGGAAATTGGCAGCTTCACCATCCAGGCAGGGGAGGCGGATAAGTATGGCTTCGCCCCATGGGCCTATTCCGGGGAGGAGTTTGACCTTTCCTTCCTACTGAAGGAGACAGAGCTGAGCGCCACCGCGCCGGAGGATTGCCTGGTGTATGTCAACGGTACGCTGCTGGATGAGGAATACATCACCGAGATCCTGGTTATGGATTATGATGTCTTCGCGGAATTTTACGAGGAGTACGACCTGCCGGTATATACGGTGGTCACGTACCAGGTCAGCGGGGTCTTCTTTGGCGATCTGACCATCGAGGTCACGGATGCGGATGGGAATCCCTACGAATACGACCCGGATGCGGACATTAACGCTTTGATGGATAACTGCACCGAGGAGGAAATTGCGGCGCTGGAATCCTTTACCAATACCTTCATCCAGCGCTATGTGACCTATGCCAGCTCCGCCAACCAGATGGCGGAAGCCAATTATTACAGTGTGGTAGCCATGGTGGTGTCCGGCAGTGATCTGGCGCAGCGGCTGCGGGGCGCGCTATACGGGCAGATGTACACCCAGAGCGAGGGAGATGAGCTGGAATCCGTCACCATCAACCACCTGGTCAACATCGGGGACGGCAAATACCTGTGCGACGTGACCTACGTTGTGAATACCACCGGCCACGAGGGCGAGGTGCAGTCCACGCTTTCCGTCAAGCTGATCATCACCCAGTCCGGGAGCAGCTACCTGGTGGAGGCCATGACAAGCTATTGATTTTCCGTGTTTCAGGGCCGGGCAAACGCCCGGCCCTGGATTTCTAATCGCGAAATGTAAATTTAAAGTAAAATTAAGGTAAGGTTTTAGGTTCGTCTAAGACAACGCCGGTATACTGATGCCATCAAAAGCAAACACCAATCCCATGACATACATGGAAAGGAGAATGGCTATGTATTACCAGGACTATGAGAACCGGGAACCGGAATCGGGCGCTTACCTGACGCCTGACCGCACGCAGCGGCAGAAGCCGAAGCGGCGGAGCATCCTGCGCGGGGGCATTGCATTCGTGCTGGCCGGCGCAGTGTTCGGCGGCGCGGCGGGAGGCGCATTTTACGGCGTCAACACGCTCCTGACCACTGCCTGCGCCGCAGAGGCGGAGGAAACAGTGGAAAATGAGGAGGCCTCTGTGAATTCGCTTTCGCTCAGCTACACCGCTGAAACCGAGGAAAGCCTGGATGTTACGGATATCGCCGCTATGGGTCTTCCTTGTGTGGTATCCGTCACCAATATTTCTGTGCAGGAAGTGGCCAGCTATTTTGGACAATTTGGCCATAATGGCCGTGGGCAGACCCAGACCCAGGAAACCACCAGCTGCGGCTCCGGCGTGATCATCTACGCCAGCGACGCCGGGCTGTATATCGTAACCAACTACCATGTGGTAGAGGAAGCTACCACCCTTTCCGTCACCTTTGTGGACGACGCCACCTATGAAGCGCAGCTTTGCGGCTACGACGAGGACCTGGACATCGCGGTGATCGCAGTCACCATCGCCCAGCTTTCCGAGGAAACGCTTTCCCAGATCTCCGTGGCGGAGATCGGCAATTCGGATACCCTGGTGGTCGGCGAGCAGGTGGTCGCGATCGGCAATGCACTGGGTTATGGGCAGTCGGTGACTGTGGGTTATGTCAGCGCGGTGGATCGTACCATCAGCAGCGATTCCGGCTCTGCCACCTATATCCAGACCGATGCGGCGATCAACCCGGGCAACAGCGGCGGCGCACTGTTCAATATGGACGGCGAGCTGGTGGGCATCAACACCGCAAAGGTTTCCTCCACGGATGTGGAGGGAATGGGATACGCGATCCCCATTTCCAGTATTCTGGATGTGATCGCATCGTTTATCACCTATTAAACAGGAAAACGCAAAGAAGGAGGCAAAAACATGGGCTATCAGGCAACCTTTCGGCGCTATGAAATCAAATACCTGCTGAACGAGGAGCAGAAGGCGCAGATGCTCCAGATCATGGAGCCATATATGAAGCTGGATGACTATGGCCGCACTACCATCCGCAACATCTACTTCGACACGGATAACTACCGTCTGATCCGCCACTCCCTGGAGCGCTCGGCGTATAAGGAAAAGCTGCGCATCCGCAGCTACCGCGCGCCGCAGCCGGATGACCCGGTTTTTGTGGAGCTGAAGAAGAAATACCAGTCTGTGGTATACAAGCGCAGGCTGACCATCCCGGAGAAACAGGCTATGTCCTGCTTCCACACCGGGCGGCCGCTGCCGGTGCATTCCCAGATCGGCGATGAGATCGAATACTTCCGGGAGTACTATCAGACGCTGAAGCCGGTGGTTTTCCTCAGCTACGAGCGGGAGGCTTACTACGACCTGGATGGGGGAGATTTCCGGGTCACCTTCGATGAGAATATCCTGTATCGGCAGAAGGATTTCTCCCTGAACAGCCGGATCTACGGCACTCCGCTGCTGGAGAAGGGGCAGACCCTGATGGAGATCAAAACCCCTGGCGGTCTGCCGCTGTGGATGACACACGCGCTGGGAGAAATGAACCTGTATAAAACATCGTTTTCCAAATATGGCTCGGCCTATCAGCAAATGACGGCTGGGAAGAAAATTCAAAACAAACAAAGGGGTATCCGCTATGCTTGACAATCTGTTTTCCGGAATCTTTGATTCCAGCTCCACCAGTGTAATTTCCGTTACCGATTTCCTGCTCTGCGTAGTCTGCGCACTGGTGATCGGCCTGATCCTCGCGGCATGCTTTATGTACAAAACCAGATTCACCAAGGGCTTTGTGGCCACGCTGGCCCTCCTTCCCGCGGTGGTATGCGTCGTGATCATGATGGTCAACGGCAATGTGGGCACCGGCGTCGCGGTGGCAGGCGCATTCAGCCTGGTCCGTTTCCGCTCTGCGCCCGGCACGGCGAAGGAAATCTGCGCAATTTTCCTGGCTATGGCCACCGGCCTGGTTGTGGGCATGGGATACCTGGCCTATGGATTCCTGTTTGCCATCGTACTTGGTATGGTAAGCATCCTGTACAGCCACCTGGACTTTGGCGCTCAGAAGAGAGCCGCACAGTATAAAACTCTGCATGTCACCATTCCGGAGGACCTGGATTATACGGATGTATTTGACCCGATCCTGAAGGAGTACACCTCGGAATGTGAGCTGGCCCAGGTGAAAACCACCAATATGGGCAGCCTGTTCCGCCTGACCTACAATGTGGTCCTGCGGGACGCCGGAAAAGAAAAGGAGCTGATCGACAAGCTCCGCTGCCGCAATGGAAATCTGGAGATTTCCGTGTCCAAGCAGGAGAATGTCATCGGCGAGCTGTAAGGGGAAAACCCATGTCTTTGCAGAAGGAGGCAGCACTATGAAAAAATTAGGGATATATCTGCTGGTTCTGGCCATGCTGATAGCGTTGGCCGGATGCTCGGCAGAATCAGGAACGCAGAACACGTCCGGCACGGATTCCGCAGGCTCTTCTGATGGCGGCTCCAGCGGATCGGATGGTTCGGAGGATTCCAGCGTCCAGAATGTGTCCAGCGTGGACACCTCCGATATGTTTACGGACCGGGATGTGGAGGTCGGATACGATGAGGAAACCTGCGCGGAGATCGTCCTCTCCGGCAGCAGCGCCTCCAGCACCTCCGACGCTGTGGAGATTTCCGGCAGCACCGTGACCATCACAGACGAGGGAACTTATGTCCTCACAGGGACGCTGAACGGCATGATCATCGTAAATGCCGGGGATTCGGACAAGGTCCAGCTGGTGCTGGACGGCGTGGAGATCACCAGCGATACGTCCGCCGCCATTTATGTCTGCCAGGCGGATAAGGTGTTTATCACTACCACCTCCGGCTCGGAGAACACCCTGGCCAACGGCGGCGAATATGTGGCCATCGACGATAACAATATCGATTCTGTCATCTTCTCCAAATCGGATCTGACCCTCAATGGCGAGGGAACCCTGACTATTGACGCGGCTGAAGGCCATGGGATCGTCAGCAAGGACGATCTGGCAATTACCAGCGGCACCTATGTCATTACGGCGGCCAGCCACGGCCTGTCCGGTAAGGACAGTGTCCGCATTGCCAACGGCACATTCACCATTACCTCCGGCAAGGACGGCATCCATTCTGAGAATTCGGACGACGAAAGCAAGGGCTTCGTGTGCATTACCGGAGGCACCTTCCAGATCACGTCGGACGGCGATGGCATCAGCGCCAGCGCGTATCTGCTGATTGAGGACGGAACCTTCACCATTGAGGCCGGTGGCGGCAGCGCCAACGCGTCCTCTTCCAACAGCAGCCAGAGCTTTGGCTGGGGCGGCTTCGGCTATTCCACAGATACGGATGATTCCACCAGCACCAAGGGGCTGAAAGCGGGAACAGACATCAGTGTCTACGGCGGCACCTATACCATCGACTCTGCGGATGACGCGGTCCACAGCAACGGGGACGTGTCCATTTACAGCGGCACCTTCCAGATTGCCACTGGGGACGATGGCGTCCACGCCGACGATGCGCTGGCCATTTCCGGCGGCACCATCATCATCACCGAGAGCTACGAGGGCCTGGAGGGCCTGACCATTACCATCAGCGGCGGCTATATCGACCTGACCGCAAGCGATGATGGCCTGAACGCCGCGGGCGGCAACGACAGCAGCGGCTTCGGAGGCTGGGGCCAGGACACCTTCTCCTCCTCCAGCGGCGCGTGCCTCACCATTTCCGGTGGTACGCTGTATGTGGATTCCGGCGGTGACGGCCTGGATTCCAATGGCAATATCTATGTCACTGGCGGAGAGATTTATGTGTCCGGGCCGACAAGCAGCGCCGACGGCGCGCTGGACTATGAGAACTCGGCAGTCATCAGCGGCGGTATAGTAGTTGCGGCGGGCGCTATGGGTATGGCTGAGAACTTCAGCTCTTCCTCCACCCAGGGTGCCATGCTGGTTTCGGTCAGCGGCAGCGCTGGCAGCACCCTGACGCTTACAGACAGCGATGGGAACGTGCTGGTCACCTGGGAGTCCAATAAATCGTATTCCTGCGTGGTCATCAGTTGTCCGGAGCTGACGGTTGGCTCCACCTACACCCTGACCGTTGGCAGCTCGTCCACGGAGATCACCATGACCAGCCTGATTTACAGCGCCAGCGGCGGCATGAGCAGCTTTGGCGGCAACATGGGTGGCAACATGGGCGGTGGCATGGGCGGCAGGCACTGATTTCCAGACGTAATTTGACTCATCATTTCTCTGCCCGGAGCTTCCTCCGGGCAGACAGCCTATCCGGCAAGGGGGGGATGACCATGTTTCTGAAGCGACACTGGTGGGCGCTGCTGTACAGCCTGCTGCTGGTGGCGTTCACGGTATATCTGGCGCTGGATACATTCGTGATTTCCCGGGTGTACACAACGGTTCCCCAGCAGACGGACAGCGCTTCCATTTCCGAAACCCAGCCCCTGGCGTCGGAGGGATCGGAGGGAACGGATGCCACAGCGGAAACCACCGCAGAGATGGTGCTGACGGAAAACACCTATTCCGATGGGAATATTTCTATCACCCTCACGGAATACCGTGAGTACGATACCACCATCTACGTGGCGGATGTGATGCTCTCCTCCGCGGAATACCTGCAAACCGCGTTTGCTCAGAATGCCTACGGGCGGAACGTGACGGAGAAGACCTCGGAGATCGCTCAGGGCGTCGGCGCGATCCTGGCCATCAACGGCGATTACTACGGCGTGCAGGAGAGCGGATATGTCCTGCGAGGAGGCGTCCTCTACCGCAGCACCCCGTCCTCCGGCCAGGAGGATCTGGTGATTTATGCGGACGGCAGCTTTGCCATTATCTGCGAGGACGATGTTTCGGCGGAGAAGCTCCTGTCCGATGGCGCTGTGGAGGTGCTTTCCTTCGGCCCGGCGCTGCTGGTTGACGGTGCTGTCACCGTATCGGAGGATACGGAGGTGGGCAAAGCCAAAGCCAGCAATTCCAGGACCGCCATTGGTATCCTGGAGCCGCTGCATTATGTATTCGTGGTATCGGATGGGCGCACAGAGGAGAGCGCCGGACTGTCCCTCTCCCAGCTGGCGACGTTTCTGGAGGGTCTGGGTGTATCCACGGCCTACAATCTGGACGGCGGCGGCTCCTCCACGATGTACTTCAACGGGGAAGTGGTCAACAGCCCCACCACGAACGGAAAAACCATCAAGGAAAGGAGCGTCAGCGACATTGTCTACATTGGATATTGACGGTGGACGGCGGGAGATGGGGAAAACCGGCTTCGTCTACCTGCTCCTGACGCTTCTGTGCGTGGTGTTTGGCGCGGTTTATGAAGCATTCAGCCACCAGGTTTACTCCTACTATATGCTCTATGCTTTCGCGATCCCGCTGGTATGCGGTGTGTTGCCCTTCTTTGCGCTGGCTTTCTCAACGTGGCCGATCCCCGGGCGCTGGGCGCGGAAAGTGTACCATTCGGGGATCGCCGCGCTGACCGTGGGGTGCTTCTTTACCGGTGTGCTGGAAATTTACGGTACGACCAACAGCCTGGTGCGGGTCTACTTCGTCACCGGAGCGGCGCTGTGCGCCCTGGGGCTTCTGATTTACGGGCTGGGAGCCGGGCACTGGGCAGGGAGGGACGCGTCATGACCTTCGAAAGCTACTATGGCGATGCGCTGCCCCGGCTGAAGCAGCTGGAAAGCCGACTGCTTTCCTTGGTTGGGCAGTATCCTGTGCCGGAAACGGCGGAGGGCTTGCAGCCGATCCTTTACTGCAAATCCAGGATCAAAACGCCGGAGAGCATGATGCGCAAGCTCCAGAGCCGGGGGCTCCCCACGGATTCCGCTACGGCGCTGCGCCAGATGCATGATGCGGTGGGCATCCGGGTGGTCTGCTCCTTTGCGGAGGATGTGTACCTGGTTTCCCACTGGCTCCAGTGCGCAAAAGACCTGCAGGTCGTGCAGGTCAAGGATTATATCGCCTATCCAAAGCCCAACGGCTACCGCAGCCTGCACCTGAT
>JAJQHS010000064.1:9574-16061 GCA_021199635.1 Bacillota bacterium | reverse complement strand
AGATAGACGGGTACTATCCGTCATGGGTGCTGGCGGATCAGCAGCTGCTGCTTTATGACAAGCTGTTGGACGGTACGGATCGGGGCGGCTGTTTTCTCCCCTTTTCCTTCCAGGATTTGACGGTGGACACCCAGGCGCGGATATACCTGCCCGTGACCAGCGCCCAGCCGGGAAACAGAGGGCTGTTCCTCCGGGACGGTATGATGTATACGTGGGCAAGCACCACCAGTGACGGCGGAACTGCAACCGTATACGATCTGCAAACCGGCACGGTGCTGGCACAATGGGACGCCAAGGGAACACACGGGTATTCCAACACGCAGGACGCCGTCCTGCTGCTCCAGACGGACGCAACGAATGTATACCGGCAGCGTATCTACCAAAAAAATCTGCTGGACGGCACGGAGACCGATCTTCTGCTATGGGAGATCACGGATACCTCTGTGCAGCCAACGCTGTATGGCCTGAGCCAGGGGGAAAACGGCTTTGCCTTTTACGGCGGTGTATATGACGATAAAACATTCCAATACTGCTGCGGATTTCTGGATTACGACGGCAATCTGGAATGCCTCACGTTTTACGGAAACGAATACAAATTTGAGCTGTATCCCGGGGGCTTGCTGGTCCGGGGGCAGGATTTTGGCGTCTTTGCGGAAGAGCAGCCGGAGGATCTTTACCAGATTTATGACGCAGACACGCTTTCCTTCCGGACGATACCGGACCTGGACGGGAGTGCTGACGCCGTCACCATCTCCGATCATGGCAAGTATATGATCGTGAACCAGCTGTCCAACGGCGAGCTTACCTATTGGGTCTACGACCTGCGCCAGGCGGAGCTTATGGAAACGTTTCAATATACCCCTGCGTATACGGACATATACCAGTACATCGTTTCCATTTCCGAGGAGCAGAACGGATTCCTGCTGATGCTCCGGCGGGAAACGCTGGAATCTGCGCTGATATACTTTGCGTTTTAAGGAGGGAGGACATGGCGGAGCTGGTGATCCGGAGCCTGAGCCATAAATACGGAAAGCACTGGGCGCTGCGTGGTGTGGACGCGGCGCTGCACGATGGTATTGTCGCCCTGATCGGGCCAAACGGCGCGGGGAAAACTACCCTGATTCGCGCCGTCGTTGGCCTGCTCCAGCCCACGGATGGGGAGATTTTCCTGAATGGGAGCCGGATCGAAAGTCTTGGGCGGCAATATTATACCCACATCGGCTACTGCCCCCAGGCGCTGCATTTCTATCCGAATTTCACAGCGGAGGATTTCCTGCTGTACATGGGCGCGATGAAGGGTATGCCCCGTCAGCCGCTCCAGGTCCGCATCCCCGCGCTGCTGGAGCAGGTGAATCTCCTCCCGCAGAGGAAGGACAAGATCCGCACCTTCTCCGGCGGCATGAAGCAGCGGCTGGGCATTGCGCAGGCGCTGCTGGACGAACCCGATGTGCTGGTGCTGGACGAGCCGACGGCCGGATTGGACCCATGCGAGCGCACCCGCTTCCGGAACATGCTATCCCGGCTCAGTGAGGGGCGCATTATCCTGATCGCGCCCCACATCATCTCGGACGTGGAGAGCATTGCCAATCAGGTCCTGTTCCTGAAGGAAGGCGCTGTCGCTGCCAGCGGCACACCGGAGCAGGTGCTGTCGGAATTGGACGGACAGGTCTGGCGCGCCCGCGGTGTGGACGCGGATACGCTGGAACGGATTTCTGCGGAATATGTTGTTTCAAATGTGTGCAGCGTCCCCGGGAACCGGTATGATGTGAAAATTCTGGGAGACGCCGGGACGGACCCGGCTTTTTCGCCGGAATCTGCCTCCCTGGAGGACGCATTTCTGTACCATTATTCCGCCGCCGGGAAAGGGACAACACAATGCACTACCTGACCTGGGAAGCCCGGAAGCACCCTGTCCGCCCGTGGACGCTGCTTCTGGTACTGTGCGCTATGCTGCTATTAAACGGATATGCGGAAAGTCGGGCGACCCTGGACATGTCCACCATGGGGAGCGAATCCTACCTGGCTGCCTTTGACGAAGTCTACAGCCAGGTGGAGGGGGAAATCACCCTGGAGAATATGCAGTGGGTGATCTCGGAATACAGTCGGCTCAGCGCACAGATCCAGAGCGGGCAATTCTCCACCGAGGAGGATTGGGAGAACACCTATACAGGCTACACGTTTCAGGACAGCATCCTCTTCGAGCAACTATACGCGGACGCCAAATATGCCTACGAATATGGCATCCATGCGGCGCAGATCGCCTCCGCGGCGGCGGACAATGCGCGTTACTACGCCGAACGGCAAAATGCCGCACTCAGCGGGCGGTACACGGCCATGGCTGACATTTACGCGCAGCGCCAAATCGAGGATTTTTACCGGACGGAGGGTTGGGCGGACTACGCTGCCTATGAATTCTCCAACCTGCTGATTTTGCTGCTGGTGCTGTTGGGACTGTCGCCGCTATTCGCCATGGAGTGGGACACTGGCACGAAGCAGCTGCTCCAGGTAACGCCCCGGGGCAGCGCCCTTGCCCGGCACGGCAAGCTGCTGCTGGCGGCGGTATACGTATGGGCCGTGACCACGCTCTTTTCCGCGCAGGACTATCTCTGGTTCAGCCGGTTCTACGGATTCCGGGGGCTGGGGAATCCCCTGTATGCCATCCAGGAATTTTCCCATACTGCGCTCAACATCCGTATTTGGCAGTTCCTGGTGCTGAACTACGCTGCCAGGCTGCTGGGCGTGGGCGTGTTTTCTGCGCAGGTCCTGCTGCTCTCCGCTGCTGTCCGGAGCAATCTGTCCGCATTCGGGGGCGGGGCGGCGCTATTGATGCTTCAGGTCGCTGCGGGCGCATTCTGCGCACGGGCTTCCGTGCTGCCGCTTCTAAATATCGCGGAGCTGTGCGAAGATTTTACGGGGAATACGCTGCTGGGCGTGTTCCTCCCGGAGGTATTTCAGCAGATCCTTGTCCAGGGACTGTTGGGTGCGGCGTGCATTGCCCTGCTCTGCCGTCTGGATCGGGTTGGTTTTTCCGGCAGGAGAAAGGAAAGGGTCTATGTTCCAGCTGATCAAATGGCAGATTAAGAAGCTGCTTATCTACAATGGCGGCGTTTGTCTGCTGCTGGTTTACGCCGCCATACTTCTGTTCCTTCAGGCGCTGCCATCGGATATGACGGAAAGCCCTGCCCTGCAGCGCAGCCTGGCGGAATACTATCAGGAATACGGCGGCAAGCTCACCGAGCAGACTGTCAGCCGTATTGAAGCCCACTACCAGGATATCCAGGCTGCGGATGCTCAGTGGAATGCGGCGCTCATCGACATGCAGAACGGCAGCATTTCCCAGGAGGAATTCCAAGCGATTCAGGCCTCTGTCAGCAGTCTGCGGCGGGAGCAGCGCGCTTTTGAAAAATTCTATCTGCGCTACCAGTATTGCACAGAGGACCCGGGCAACCGTTACCTGGTGGATACGCAGGGCTGGGAGGATTGGATGGACGCTGTCAATCCGGATTACCTGATGCTCCTGTTTGCCGCAGTCCTGGCAGCAATCATGGACAAATCTGACGTGGGCACTAATCTGGAACCGCTTCAGAAGGCCACCCGTCTGGGCGGTCTGGCGTCCCTGATTTCCCGATGGGTCGCGGTTTTTGCCGCCTGCGTACTGCTGCTGGTTCTTACGGTGGGGATCCAGGGATGGTCCATTGCCCGGGAAGCATCCTTTTGCAGCGGCAACGTCCCCCTGCAGAGTATCTCCCAGTTCGCCAGAAGCACATATGATTTCACGATCTGGCAGGCGTTCCTGCTGGGGAACGGGATCCGTCTCCTGGGCCTGGTCTACTGCGCCATCCTGACGGTTTGCTGCTCCCAGCTGGCCGGAAGTGTAATGCTGGGATGCTTCTGCGGCATTGGCGCAGGGCTTTTGCCTGGCTTTGCCTTCCGTGAGGATTTCCTGTACTTAACCCTGCCACTGCCCACCGGCTTTGTCCAGGGTTTCTCCTATCTGTACGGCGTAGGGACAATGGCAATGCAGTCCCTGGCCACTTTGGGGAAGATTTCCTGCGGGGCGATCCTGATTCTTTCGGGGGTGACTGCCGCGGTCCTGCTCCGGGGGCACCGCTGGCGTCGCAGGATTCGCCCGGCCATTCTAATCCTCGCAACGGTGATCCTACTGAGCGGATGTGCCGAAGAAGAATGCGTATGTATTCCCTCCTCCCAGATGGATTCCGTCTACCTGGTGGAAACGGAGGATTACATCGTTTACGATGGGGAAAGCGCGCTGTACGTGCAGGAGAAAGCCACGCTCACCGAGCGCCTGCTGCTGGATGATCCGCTGGAGCCGGACGACGCGAATGCTTGCGTTTCGTGCATTCGTGCGTGGAGAAATACACTTTACTTCCTTTATTCGAGCGGGGCGAACGGCACCACTGTGCAGTCCATCGACCTGGATACAGGCCAGCGGGAAACACTGTTCAAAGAAATGGACTACGGAAGTACATTCACGGTGTTCGACGTGCCCCTGTGGCAGGCGCCCAGCATGAATTACGAGCAAATGTGTAATCAGGTGCGAAATTTCCTGATCGTAAACGGCGATCTGATCCTCCTCCGGGGCGAATCCATCACCTTGTGGAAAAACGGGCGGGAATCGGTCCTGTACGAAGGGTATTATTCCTACGCTGCAACAGATGGCATGGATGTCTATTTCTGCAACAATGACGGTATTTTATGTAAACTATCCAAAACGGACGTAGGGTACATTGCCTATCCCAACATCCTGCCCGCGAAGCTGAAAGCATGCGATGGCTGCGTCTGGTACCTGGATGCGCACAATGGCAGCGCGCTAACCGTGCTGGACGGTCAAACGGGGCAATGGGATGTCCTCGTTTCGGGGGAATGGACAGATTTCCAGCAGGCGGGGGCACATATCCTGCTGCGGGACGCGCAGGGCGCGTTGTGGATTACGGAAGCCGACTCGATTCAGCTCCGCCTGGTGTGTGAAAAGGCAGATTACACCGGATATCTTCTGCGGAACGACGGTTCCATCCTCCTGGTGAAAGAAGGCAGCCTCTCCAGTATCCCACTGGACAGCATCCCAGCTGCGTAATAATACAGGGCGCTCCGGGATTAACCCAGAGCGCCCTGCGTTGTTTATTGTGTCTGAAATAATGATCGGTAATCGGCGTTATTCGCCCTCGGCACGGAAAGGCACACTGTTCATATCATCCACGCGGATCACTTTTTCAGCAGGTAGCGGATCATTTGCTCCGGCTTATTAAGGAACTGCTTCGTGATCTGATAATTTTCCGTATCCTGATAGGCAACCTTTTGGATGCCAAAATCACTGAATTGCAATATTTCCGAATTTGGGTACGCCATGAGGATGGGAGAATGCGTAGCAATGATGAATTGCGAATCCCGCTCTACCAGATCATCAATGGCAACGATCAAGCTCATTAACCTTTGGGGCGACAGCGCCGCCTCCGGTTCGTCCAGAAGGTATAGCCCTTCGCCGCCAAACCGATATGCAATCAGGGAGAGGAATGACTCACCATGGGACTGCTTATGAAACGAAACGCCGCCATACCTCTGCAGGGTGCTGGTGTTTTCCAGATAACTCGCGGCATTGTAAAAGCTTTCCGCCCTGAGGAAAAAACCATCCTTGGGGCGTACTGTTTTGATCGTGGTGATGTATTCATGCAATTCGGAATGCGTGGGCGTTGTGGAGAACGTAAAGTCCCAGGACCCACCCTCCGCGTTGAAGCCCATGGCAATCGCGATTGCCTCCAGGATTGTGGACTTCCCCGTCCCGTTTTCCCCAACAAGGAAGGTCACAGGCTTATGGAAAGAAAGCTGCGGAACCGACGCAAGATAGCGGATCGCCGGAATGTCTGCCAGATACGATGTGGGCGGTACTGCCTCCCGCAGCTTAATCCCGCGCAAGTAGTTGTCCATAGCATCATGCCCCCAGCAGGCTCTGGTCAAACGCGAACAGCGCCTCGTTGATCTCGAAAATATTGTAATTGCCGCGGCTGATGAAGAACTCCACGATGATGTCGAACTTGTTGCTGTGAGACAGCGCGAAGCCCGCCTTCATCAGCAGCTCCTTCGTTTCCTCCAGCGGCAGCTCCAGGGCAATGGCAAACGCAATCGCTGTGGGCTTGCTGGGCCGATAAAGCCTGTCGCTGCGGATCTTGGAGAATAGCTTGCGGTCGATATTCGCCTTCTTGTACACCTGCGCGTCCGTCATACCGGATTCGTCGATCTTCCGCAGCAGCATTTCCGAGAAGCTCTCGTCCATCTGCTTCACGGCATCCTCCAGCGACATGGCCGCCATCGGCCGGGGCGGCCTCTGCGCTTTCGGTGGTGCGGCGGAGGCTTGCGCGCAGACAGGGCTGCCCAAAAGGGCGTCTTCCCCGTCCTCCCCGCGGGAGGCATTCCGCCTGCGCAGGCGCTCTGCGCGGCGATCCACATGGGTGTCCACATAGTTGTCGTCAAT
>JAJQHS010000064.1:0-9564 GCA_021199635.1 Bacillota bacterium | reverse complement strand
TTCTCCAGCAGGAATGCTCCGATGGTGTCTACCGCGATCTGCAGCGCCTCGGCTTTCGGGTAGCCATAGATCCCCGAGGAGATCAGCGGGAAGGCAACGGTTTCGCAGTTCGCTTCCTTCGCCAGCGCCAGGGAGGATCGGTAGCAGGAGATGAGCAGCTCGCGTTCGCCATGCTTGCCGCCGCGGTACCGCGGGCCCACCGTGTGGATGATGTACCTGCACGGGAGCCTGTACGCGCCGGTGATTTTTGCGCTGCCGGTCGGGCAGCCGCCCAGGGCTTTGCACTCCGCCAGCAGCTCCGGGCCAGCGGCGCGATGGATGCAGCCGTCCACGCCGCCGCCTCCCAGGAGGGAGTTTTTCGCCGCGTTGACAATGGCGTCCACGTTCATTTTTGTGATGTCATTTCTGACGATTTGTAATGGCATGATTCTGTCCTCATTTCAAGAAATCGCTGCGGTAGTCGACCCTTCGGAGGTCATACCCGGACTCGGCCAGGTGCGCGACCTTCAAAGCCACCAGGTTGATATCCGTGTGCATTGCCTGCGCAATTTGCTGCGAGGTGTATCTGTACGCGTAAAGGTATTCCAGTACGGTGTCCGTATCCAGCAGAATTTCTGCGGCGACGATATTGGCCTCATACTCCGGCTTGGTCGCCATGTCATAGAGCACGAACTCCTGAATGGCGTCGTTTTTCGCCATACTTCTGTGCAGCTGGTCATGGCCGATTTCGTGCGCGCAGACGATCGCCTGCATGCGCGGGTCCAAATCCTGATTGATGAAAATAAAGCGGTTGCGCTTGATCACCCGGTACATTCCCTTTAACGCGCCCAGGTTTTCGCAGAACAGCACCATGACCCCCAGCGCCCGGGCAATGGCGAAAGGATCGCGCGTCCCGTAACGGTGTACAAGGTCGCTGCCAACCTTTGAGAGAGCTGCCGCAGTCAAACGTTCCACCTCCGTTCGTGAAATGCAAGGCATGCGAAGGGACCAGCGCATAGGCTCATTCCGCGTTGTCCTTCCGATATTTCTTGGGCGTGTACTTCTTATTCCTCTCCTTGGCGATCCAATAGGCGTCGTTCAGCGCCTTCATTGCCCCGTCCAGCGCATCATCGCTCAGGCTGCCGCCTGCGAACAGGCCGGTCACCTCCCCCACCAGCGATTCAATGTCCCTGGCGGCTTTCGTGCCGCCCTGCTCCTGCGCTGCCAGGATATACAGGTCCGAGGCGGTGAGCAAATAATCGGACGTGGTACCCAGCGCGGCGGCGATCCTCTCCACGATCTCCAGCTTGTTTGGCCGCCTGGCCCCCAGCTCGTAATTCTGGATGGTTCTTGGGGTCACAGCGACCCTTTCCGCCAGCTGTGCCTGCGTCAGCCCGGCTTCCAGCCGTTTCTCCTTCAGTCGTTCCTTGAATCCCATAGGGCACCTCTTTCCTGATTTTTTATGAACACGAACAGAAATTTCGTCAAAACAGTTGACAAGAACACATCGTTCATGCTATACTGTCGGCATACGAACAGTTTGTTCCCGCTTATCTTACCACGCGAACGGCGCGTGTGTCAATAGGGGTGCAAAAATTTGTTCGCGATATCTTGCATTTTGGAGGAACGGAGGCTGGCTATGGATACCAGTAAGTGCAGAAAGGCGTATGTTTCGGTCAATATGGATGTGGATGAGGATGGCGCGATCCGCCCCTGCCTCATCCGCTGGAAAAACGGGGTCGTTTTCCCCATCGAGGAAATTCTGTATAAGTGCCGCGCCACATCGAAGAAGGTAGGCGGCGGCGGGATCCGCTACACGGTGTTGATCCGCGGCCAGGAGTCCTTCCTGTTCCAGGAGGGCGACAGGTGGTTCGTGGAGGCCAAGGAGGGCGCGGGTGCGTAAAATAAGGAAAAGCCTGCAAACACGAGGGCTTGCAGGCTTTCCATGGCGGAGACGGTGGGATTCGAACCCACGAACCCTTGCGGATCAACTGATTTCGAGTCAGTCCCGTTATGACCACTTCGATACGTCTCCGGATATGTCTTGTGTATTATACCAGCCCTCACGGAAAAAATCAAGGGTTCCCGGCAGAATCCACCATTTTTTTCGCGCCCGCAGGGGCACGGGACCATCCGCCCGTATCAAAAAGCGGCCCACTCACCGGGCCGCTTTTTCGCGTTCGATTCGGCGCACGCCGGGCATCCCGTCACATCACGAGCTGCCAGCAGTAGTAGATGAGCCCATAAACCACGCTGGCCACGGTGCCGTAGACGATCACCGGCCCGGCAATGGTAAACATTTTCGCGCCCACGCCGAGTACGAAGCCCTCCGTCTGAAATTCCACCGCCGGTGCGGCAATGGAATTGGCAAATCCCGTGATGGGGACCAGCGTCCCCGCCCCCGCGTGTTTGGCAATGTCGTCATAGACGCTCAGGCCCGTCAGGACCGCAGAGAGCGTCACCAGGCTCATGGAAACCGCCGTCCCGGCCGCGTGCGCATCCAGCCCCAGCGCCCGGTAGCCGTTCATGGCCAGCTGGCCCAGCACGCAGATCAATCCGCCGATCCAGAACGCATTCAGGCAGTCCTTTCCCATCGGCGAGCGCGGGCTGATCTCCTGGATGAAAGCGCCATATTCCTTCTCCGTCATATCCATCCCTCCGGAAGTAAGGATGTGCATTTCCCGGGAAAATATGCAAGTGTCTCCCCTGCCCGCCTTTCAGAAGCGCCACGTCATTGGATGGCCGGGATCATAATCGTATCGGCGTAGCTGCCGTCTGCCGCCTCAACAGTGAACCAGTAGACAGGCTGGCATCTAAACTTATGCTCTTAAATCATTCAGATTATAGATCTCCTACTCCGGCGGTTTTGCGACAAACAGGGTCGTCTATTCTGGGACAGCTGACTTCGGCTGTCCAAAAGGAGCGCCAGTGCTACATTATCTCAACAATTCTTACAATTACAAGAGCCTCTCTTTATTTCCCGACTATATCCCGTCGGAGCTCTGATAATGGATATTGCGTATATTTGCAATCATATTGGTGGTCAGACCGGCGGCCAGTCTCAGTTGATTTTTTGTCCAGCCCCTTTCAATCAGGGTATGCCAGAGCGGTTTATAGCTGATTCGCATTGTAATTACCTCGTCTTTCTCATGTGGGCGCTGCCCATATGTACATCACCTCCACATTTTATCACAGTTCTTGTGATTTCACAACATCCGCTTGCCCAACCACCATTTTTGCGCCTGGATTATGCGTTTTCTTTCTTAAATTTTTTCAACTGGGACTGGCTCTGCAGCACAATGGAGGCGGAGATCTCACGGGAACGGATGGTGGCGATCAGCTTGTCAAATTTGGGGATCTGGCCGATATTGGCGAACTCATCCAGAAGCAGACGCACATGGACCGGAAGATGACCGCCGTATTTATCGTCTGCAAGGTCGCAGAGAAGGTTAAAGAGCTGGGAGTACATAAGAGCGGCGACGAAGTTGAAGGTGTCGTCGGTATCTGAAATGATGACAAAAAGCGCAGTCTTTTCTTCACCCAGGCTCTCCAGATTCATCTCATCATAGGCCAAAAGGTCCCGACGCTCCTTGATGTCGAAGGAGGCCAGACGAGCACCGCAGCTAATCAGGATCGAGCGTGCCGTCTTGCCTGACACCGAGATTTATTACAATCAGTCCAATGCACCCATGCTGATACGCACCAACGACCCGAAGCTGATACGGAAGTTGAATGTCCTGGCTGCTGACTTCCCGGGGCTGTGCAAGCTCACAGAGGAAGATGAAATCTGCGGCTCCTATTTTGAGGTGGACAAGCGGCGGATCAGTATTCATGTGACCAGACCGTACTCAGAGGAACGCAGGCGGCGACAAAGCCAGTGGGCGAAGGAGAACGGCATCCAATCAGTACGGACTATTAAGTAGGCTTTTCTTGATTTAAAAAAGACGGACAGAAGCCACTGAATGCCTTAATTTCTGTGGAAATTCGGGAATCTGTGTGATAGAATAGACGTTGAACATACGAAGCGGGCATTTTGCAGGATTGTACACGATCTTGCAAGCCTTGCTGCGCTTCTTTTTGATATTGACTGCAAAGGGGCGCAGCGATGATTATTGGCATACAAGATGAAATACTGCGGCTTCACTCCCTGGGCCTGCTGGAGCTTCTGCTCAAGGACAAGACCACCAAGGCCAACATTCTGTGGGCGACGGACGCTTATCAGAATATGGGGCCGGATTACGAACGGGACAAGGAAATCAAGACCGACCTGATTACCGGCGAACACTCCGGGGTCATCAAGAACCGGGCAAGGAAGGCGCTGGAACAGCAGACAGAACGAACCCGGCAGCACGCAGAGGTTTTCACACCGCTGTGGATATGCAAACGCATGAACGAGGCCGCCGATGAGGGATGGTTCCCGAAGAAGAACCCCCATCCATTTGACAAGCCGGAGCCGGTGAAATTTCTGAGCAAGACCCGCTGGTGGCGTTATGTGGACGCCCGGCGTTTGGAGATCACCTGCGGCGAGGCTCCCTACCTGGTGAGCCGTTATGATGTCTCCACCGGCGAGAGCATCCCGATTGAAAACCGAATCGGATTGCTGGATCACAAGCTGCGGGTGGTGAACGAAAACACCGCCGATGAAGCTGAGTGGATGAAGTGGACACTCAGAGCCTTTCAATCCATCTATGGCTATGAGTTCCAGGGGGACAACGTGCTGATTGCACGGGTCAATCTCCTGATGACCTTCGAGGAGTATTTGCAGGAGCAGTGGAAACGAAAACCCACCTATGAGGAATACCGGAAGGTGGCCAACGTCATTGTCTGGAACATCTGGCAGATGGACGGACTGACCGGCACCATTCCCTACTGCAAGGCGCCGGAGGAGCTTTATCAGCTTTCCATTTTTGATTACTTTCTGGATCAGGAACAGGTGATGGAGCAGGAGAAAAACAGCCAGCCCCATTGCCGCCTGTTCGACTGGAGACGAGATAGCAGCCTTGAATTTCTGAAGATAAACGAAGGGAGCGAACGGAGGATGAAATTTGATTTTGTGATCGGCAACCCGCCCTATCAGGATGAGACGATAGGAGAAAACAAGGAATTTGCGCCGCCGATCTATCACAAATTCCTTGATAATGCTTATCAAGTTTCAGATAAAGTGGAGATGATTCATCCTGCACGTTTTTTATTTAATGCAGGAAATACGCCAAAGGCTTGGAATGAGAAAATGCTTCATGACCCTCATTTGAAGGTTCTGTGGTACGAACAAGACAGCGGAAAAGTTTTTGCTGGTACATACATTACAGGTGGAGTAGTTGTTACATATCGAGATGCGAATCAAGATTATGGTTGCATTGAAACATTTACAGCGTTCCCTGAGTTGAACACAATTTTGAGTAAGGCGAAACCTCGTTCCGATGAAGAAAGTCTAATGAGCATCGTCTTTAACCAATTGCGTTTTGATTTAGATAGATTATATCAAGAATATCCGGATTTTGTAACTGTTATTGGAAGCAACGGGAGAGATAAACGCTTTAGGAACAATATTTTTGAGAAAATTTCTGTTTTTTCTTCCGAAAAGTTGGGCGATGATGATGTTGCTGTTATTGGAGTAATCGCTGGAAAAAGAGTCTGGAGATACATTCCTCTTAGATTTATAGATAAAGACCATGAGAATCTATGGAAATATAAAGTACTTTTATCGGCTGCAAATGGCGCATCTGGGACATTGGGAGAAAGTGCAGCTCGTATGACAACCACTCCATTTTTGGGAGAGCCAGGAATAGGTTATACTCAAACTTTTATAGGCATTGGTTCATTTGAGACATTGGAGGAAGCGGAGGCTTGTTTGAAATATGCAAAGTCAAAATTTGCAAGAGTTATGCTTGGAACGTTGAAAGTAACCCAAGATAATAAAAAACCTGTTTGGAAATATGTCCCGCTTCAAGACTTCACTCCCGCCTCTGACATCGACTGGTCAAAGTCCATCCCGGAAATCGACCAGCAGCTTTACGCCAAGTATGGCCTGGACGAGAAGGAAATCGAATTTATCGAATCACACGTAAAGGAGATGAGCTGATGGAGACTGTCAATATCAAATCCTTTCAACGTGTCATTCCCATGATCTACGCCTACACCACACCAGGCGTCGCCTATCATGACGGGTGGGTCAAAATCGGCTACACCGAGAAGCAGTCCGTGGAGGAACGCATTGCGGAGCAGACCCACACCGCCGATGTGCGCTGGCGGCTGGCGTGGAAAAACAATGCTATGTACACCGACGGTTCCGGCGAGTATTTCACAGACCACGACTTCCACCGCTACCTGACCACCCAGCGCAACGTAGAACGGACGCCCAATACTGAGTGGTTTCATCTGGACATCCCCCATTCCAAAGAATACTTCTATTCCTTTGCCAGCAGAGAAGTCCCAGTCCCCGAAACCGGTGACAGCTATGCTCTGCGGGAGGAACAGCAGCGGGCCGTTCAGATGACCAAAGAGTATTTTGAAAACGGCGGCACCGAATTTCTCTGGAACGCCAAGCCCCGCTTTGGCAAGACGCTGACCAGCTATGACCTGATCCGGCAGATGGGGCTGACAAAGGTGCTGATCGTCACCAACCGCCCCAGCATTGCAAACTCCTGGTCAGAGGATTTTAACAAGTTCATTGGCTGGCGTGGGGAGTTGTGCTTCGTCTCCGACACCGACGCTCTGCGGGGCAAACCCGGCGTTATGAGCCGTGAGGAATATGTGGCTTCCATGCGGGCTGGGGGCAAACAAGTGCAGGGCATGGTGGCCTTCGAATCCCTGCAGGGGCTGAAAGGCTCCGTTTACTTCGGCGGTCAGTACGACAAGCTGAAATGGATGGCTGACGAGTATTACGAGAACGGCAAAAAGCAGCACGGCATGGATTTTGACCTGCTGATTATCGACGAAGCCCAGGAAGGCATTGACACCATGCGTACCGACCGGGCGTTCCGCAACATCAGTCGGAAGTATACGCTGTATCTTTCCGGGACGCCGTTCAAGGCCCTGGCAAGCGGACAGTTCAGTGAAAAGCAGATTTTCAACTGGTCTTATGCGGACGAGCAGGAGAAGAAAGCGAACTGGATTGGCGAGGCGTACAATCCCTATGAGACGCTGCCCCGCCTGGCCATGTACACCTATCAGCTCTCCAATATGATTTATGACAAGGTGCAGAAAGGGCTTGACCTCTCCGGCGAGGATGGGACGGTGGACTATGCCTTTGACCTGAATGAATTTTTTGCCACGGGCGAAAACGGGAAATTCATCCACGAGGCCGACATCAAAAAATTCCTGCACGCCCTTGTGACCCAGGAGAAGTATCCTTTCTCTACCCCGCAGCTTCGGAAGGAATTGTCGCATACCCTCTGGATGCTCAACCGGGTGGATAGCTGCAAGGCACTGGCCAAGCTGCTGCGAGAGGATGAAGTTTTTTCCGAGTATGAGATTGTCCTTGCCGCCGGAGACGGCAGACTGGACGAGGATGAAGAAGCACAGAAGTCCTTCGACAAGGTGAAGGCGGCAATCGCAAGCCACGAGAAAACCATCACACTCAGCGTTGGGCAGCTCACCGTGGGCGTGACCATTCCGGAGTGGAGCGGCGTGTTGATGCTTTGCAATCTGCAAAGCCCGTCCTCTTATATGCAGGCAGCTTTCCGGGCGCAGAACCCGTGTGTGCTTACCGTAGACGGACAGCGGTTCCGCAAAGAGACAGCCTATGTGTTCGACTTCGACCCGGCCCGGACGCTGATTATTTTTGACGAGTTCGCCAACAATCTGCTGTCCGATACAGTGAATGGCCGAGGCACCGGCGAGGACAGAAAAGACAATATCCGCAGGCTGCTGAACTTCTTCCCTGTGCTGGGTGAGGACAGCGAGGGGAAAATGGTGGAGCTGGACGCAGCGCAGGTGTTGTCCATCCCCAGAAGGCTCAAGAGCCAGGAGGTTGTCCGACATGGCTTTATGTCCAACTTCCTGTTCCAGAATATCAGCAATGTATTCGGTGCTCCCGGCATTGTGAAAGAGATCGTGGAGAAGCTTGCTCCCGCCCAGGAGGAAACAAGCAAGGTAAAGAACAACGACGCCCTTGACCACATCGGGGATGTTCCGGTGGATGAAACCGGCGAGGTGGATATTCCGAAAGAGATCGTCATCGGAAAAGCCCAGGACATCTTTGGAGATAAATTGTATGAGGATATGGGAGCGGCGCTTGCCCCGTCTGTGGACATGGTACGGGAAAGCAGCACCGTTGACCAGCTCACACGAAATGTTGACCATCTGGTGGATGCAGTCAAGGAGACGGTGAAGCGGGATGTCATGGCTCCGATTATGGACGGCTACTCTGTCAAGAAAGGCACGCAGTCCCGGATGGAACGGCAGGTCGAGCAGGATATTGACCGGAGGTTTGCGACCATCAAAGGTGACTTCGCTCAGCAGACGCAGATTGCCAAGACCGAACTGGATCGCCGCCGTCGTGAAGCCACGACCGAGGAGCAGGTTGCCGCTGCCGAGACGGATTACAAGGCCACCGTTGAGGATGCTATGAGAACCTTCGTGGAATCGGCGCAGCAGGCGGTTGACCAGACGGTACAGGAAAAGCCCCAGGAAATCGTGGAAAATCTGGAACGGCACAAGGCCGAGCAGGAAAAGCGAACCATCGAGGACGACATCCGGGCGCATTTGCGTGGCTTCTCCCGCACCATTCCCAGCTTCATCATGGCCTATGGCGACGGGCATCTGACCCTTGCCAACTTTGACGATTACACCGAGGACGATGTGTTCCTGGAAGTGACCGGCATCACCGAGGATGAGTTCCGTTTCCTGCGGGACGGCGGCGATTACCAAGACCCCGAAACCGGAGAGACGCAGCACTTCGACGGACAGCTTTTTGATGAAGTTGTGTTCGATGACTCTGTGGAAGAATTCTGGAACAAGAAACAGGAGCTTGCGAATTATTTCGACGAGACGCATGACGAGGACATCTTCGACTACATTCCGCCGCAGAAAACCAATCAGATTTTCACGCCCAAGTGGGTTGTGGCAAAGATGGTGGACGATCTGGAGGCCAACAATCCGGGCTGCTTCGATGACCCGACCAAGACTTTTGCCGACCTCTATATGAAGTCCGGCCTTTACATCACGGAGATCGTGAAGCGGCTGTTCCGCAGCGAAAAGATGAAGGAGATTTATCCGAATGATGGAGATCGTATCCGCCACATTCTCCGGGAACAGGTCTACGGCATGGCACCGACCAGAATTATTTATCTGATCGCCACGAATTACATTTTGGGGTTTGACGAAACCTTGAAGCAGGAAATCCTGGAAAGCGATACGGCACACTTCGTCGAGGCCGATACCGCCGAGGCTGCCAAGGCTGACAGGCTGGAGGAATTGGTTGCCAGGTATTTCGGGTGAGATGAAACTCTGAACACAATTACATAGTGGACGAACGAAAAGCTCTCAACCACAAGTTGGGGGCTTTTCCTTTGCCATCATTATGTTTCCAACAAATCATATCCCTTACTTGTAAGGGCGCACTTCTATATCCTTGCGGATATT